>CAZXMP010000004.1:0-77663 GCA_964641575.1 uncultured Chitinophaga sp.
CAGGTCTTTGCATTTTTTTGCATTGTATTCCAGAGGTCCCTAGCAGATTCGAACTCCCTATACGATTTACAAAATTATATTGCAATGAAGCTACCTAAACTTATGAAATTCACAGCTTTAAACATTTCATTTTTACAGAAATTTTAGGCAAAGAAATAATTAGATTCGTCATGTCTCTGAAATTACACCAGTCTGAAAAGAGCAATACAAATTTATGGTATACCCGTTCATATTTACTCTAATTAAGTAATAATTTTTGAGTACTTCAACACATTTGCTTATCAAAAGTAGAATTTATAGTTCTACATACATTTCATACTTTATTAAAAAGTAAATTATAATTCTAACTTCAAAACATTTGTCTTTACAAGTGATTTATAATCTTCTTTTATTTTGACAGGAAGAAACGATAATTCTATAAAATTAATTGCCTCATTAATTTTTGAAGCAATTCTTTCATAACTATTTTCCCTAGCCTTTGCCGGTATTTTAAGATTTGTTGCAAGGCTATTGAAATCACTTCTCTTCAGTTTTCTTTTTTTTGCATTTACTGTTAATGCAATTTCATCTTTATCCTCTGGTAATGCAATTTTGGTGCAAAGCATATCATATGCTGGCGATAAAACAATCTGATTTTCACTTGTTGTTAATAAAGAGAAATTCTTTAAATGCATATCAGCATTCCCCGTTAAAAAACAGAATATAGTCGTTTCAAAAAAACTAATTGCATCAAGGCCTGGTCTTGCAGAATATTTAGTAATACAATTGCCTACTTTTTCCATTGAACTCCTGTACTTATTTATGGTCATTGTTTCTGTAAGCTGGCACATATCTTCCACAGCAAGCTTCTCCCCTTTCAGTCTATCAAAACGTTTGGTGATGTAGGCTAATTCTCCGGACTTCAATCTTATCAGGCTATGACTAGCTACAGTAATTCCGAAAATTTTAGCAAGGTGCATTGTCAAATCTTCATTCTCTGGCAAGTTTTTAAATTCTTTCGTGGGAGGTTTTAAGATATAATCTCCCCATAACCCTACTATTGTAAACCTTGTTTTTTTGGAATCGCCGGGTATCTTTTCAATTGTCATTGAAAGTTTTGGTTGCACTCCTGTAACGGCAACACTTCTTTTTATAATTTCAGTAGCCAATTCATACATGTGCTTCCCATCATAATCTATTACAGGTGGTATCTCTGTACCAAAAAACTTTTTGCTGCAAGTAACATGAAAATCGTTCGCATCTTCCGGCAATGGCTGATAACAATATAGGCAGTGATTCAGTTTCATTCTTCCTTGTTTTCAATTGCTTCAATACTTACAGCTCCAATACAATCCTTACAGGCTGTTAGCAATAATTCCATTCTGTCGTTAGGATTAATCTTCCAATTTTTTATAGTTATATCCAACAGCCAACCTTCTGGTATGAGTCCATCAAAAAAAGGCATCATTGTATTGCTTGAATATGGTTCACTACGCAAGGGTAGTGTTAAGCTGACTGGGATACTATTTTTTTTCAAATACTCTTTGTTATACTGAAAGCCATAACCATCATCATCCTGCCAGACGATACCTGCTTCAATATTTTTAAATAATACTTTGCCAGATCTTTTCATTTTAAATATTTTCGATGCTTTCTATAGTATTATGTTGAATGATTTCAATCAACTTTGAATCTTCAGTCTCTTTGTATTTAGTGGCATTTTTGTTTGATACAAATTTCCATGCCTTTATTTCGTTATTCTCGGTAACTGAATCTAATATTATTCCTATCAGCAGGTTTTTATTATTGAGATATATCCTGACGTTTTGATTTATATAATGTAGGAGTATTTCATAAGGATCTTTAACTTTTGTACTCCCGGTAATTAGTTGGGAACCAAATAAAGCTAGTACCTGGTTAATTTTATCTATCCGTAACGTTTCTTTACCTTGTTCTAATTCACGAATAAAACGCAGACCCACTCCGGCCTTTTCAGCCAAACTTTCCTGAGTGAGTCGTAATTTATTACGATTGTATTTGACAAAGTTTGAAATATTTTCTAGTTGTTTATTTGACATTTTATACCCTTTCGGGTATAAATATATACAAAAAAATTTGTTCTTATACCCTTTCGGGTATAAAATATTTAAATTTAGTTAGATTATACCCTTTCGGGTATAATAATTTAATAAAAATTTGTTTGAACTTAAAAGTGTAAAAACTATTCATTTCATCTTGTAGATTCGATGGTTTCAAATTCCTTCTTTACTAATGCTAAACATTTTGCATGTATGAGTACTCGAATGACAAATAAAACAGTCGAAAAACCAAAACCACCTCTCAAACAATCCAAAACATTTGAAGGAAAGATAAATTCATTGATTGACTATTTGCGAATCGGTACGGTATGGGTTACAACTAAGAAAAAGATTAAAGAACCAGTTACTTCTCCTAAAGCAAAAATCAAGGTCGAAACAATTTTTATCTCTTCTGGCACGCCAGAATACATAACCAGTTACATGAATACCTGCTGGGAATATTTAGAGAAATCTCTCGATAACTTGCTAAAAAGTAATGCCGGATTCTATAACGTAAGGAATATCTTGAATGATTGCAGACTAAAATGTTTTCGCCAAATAGAAAGTTATGATTTAAGTGATAGTTACACTTTTGATGCTATACACTCATTTTTAATTACAAATAAAATTGGTGGATTCCCAATATTATTTACTGATCTGATCCTGGAGCAAAAGCATTTAGATATACTTCGGGATCATTGTAAAGTCCGGGCAGCTTTTTTTAAAAGACTACATTTCTTTATTGATCATAAGTTGACCACATTACTAAATTTACCCGAAGTGGCCCCCAAAATTTATGAATGGGATTCGCCGCAAAATGAATTGGAAATTAGCGAGTTTCTATATGCTCTCAAGTTATCAGGAAGAATAAAAATTTTAGCAGGTACAGAAGAACAGTTCAGGCAACAATTTTTTAATTTTTTCGGGTTAGAGGATAAAGATTTTAATAAAAGAACTCATGATTTGCGTCGTCGTAAAAACAAGTCCATTTTTCTAAGAAAATTGATTGATGAGTTAGAAAGATAATTTCACATACTCTCCGACATTTTTTGTCGGGAATTGAATGGCTCTGATTTTTAGTTTTGCTTAATGACTTTTCAGATTCTTCAAAAATATCCTGAACTCAAAGAATTTATTTTAATTCTTCGTCATGAAGTTCAGCAAGCCCAGCGACCAGCTGATGAAATTATCCTTGATGATAATGATGTATTGAAGATGCTTAAGATTTCAAAACGCAAGCTTCAATATATGAAGTCAGACGGCTCTATTCCTTTTCATACCCCAACAGGTGGTGTAAGAACTTACTATTTACTTTCAGACATATTAGAGTGGGTTAAAAATTCGAGAACCGAAAGCATTTCCAATAACCGAAAAATTTAATACTATGAACCATCCCCGCTCCTGCCCCATAACAGGCAAAACACTCGAAGGATTTCACGGCAATCGTAAAGTTCACCCTGAGGCAGAAAAAACAAAAAAAGATCTGACAAATAAAAAGCGGCATTCGAAAGTAAAAGATATGAATAAGCAAGCACTACGGCTTGATAAAATTCTAGAATATTATTACCCTACTTCCGATGGCAAAGTAGAAATCGAAAAAAATATGCTACGAGGATTTGCGTGGGATTTTATTACCCGAATTTCGAATGAATCAACTCTTATATTTTGGATCTTAGATTATGGATACTCCTATAGTTCAGATAAAAAGAAAATAAAAATACATTATGGAAATGATCAATTATGACACATCAAACATCTGTGACGAAATATTAGTGGCACAGAAAAAGTCATCCTCAGCATTGCCCATAACAATGGGAATAATTGCTATTTTTTCAATTGTTGTAATATTGGCATTACGAGCAAAAAGGAATAAGAAAGAAAAAGAGAACTGAGAACTATATGAACCTCCTTTACAAGGCGAGAATTTTCACTTTATGAAACCTCGCCTTAAAGTATCAACGTAACAATTCCCTTTAACAAATAATCTTTGCTATCATTCAATACCTTGTATCGGATAACCCATACATAACTATCCTGTGCCTGCACAACCCCATTGATTTTCCCATCCCATCCTCTATCGATTCTTTGACTAATAAATACCCGCTGACCTGCCCGATTATATACTTCCATAGTATAGCTCGTAACATTTTCTCCAAAACTTGCTTTAAACACATCATTTTTACCATCATTATTAGGCGTAAATGCAGAGGGAACATACAGTTTACAAACACCATTAGCAATATTGATGGCGTCTACTTTTGACCCGCAATTATTGGAGAGTTCAAGAGAATATAGACCAGGTTGGGTGACAGCAAATGTTTTGTCTGTTGATCCATTATTCCATAAATAGGATAACGTATTGGTACCATGAATCGTTGGCTGCAGCAGTATAGTTTGACCATTACAAATCACTGTGTCTTTGCCTAAAGTGAATTGCGGTTTAAACTCATATTTAATGCTAATTGTGTCTTTTGATATGCAGCCATCTTTTGTAACGGTGACAAAATAGATACCCGCTTTATTCACAGAAAATACTTGCCCCGTACTATTATTCTGCCATAAATATTGTGCACCTGGATTCTGGGCATCCAATTGTAATACCTGGTCTTCACAAAGGGTTACATCATTACCAAGGTTAACTACTGGCAATGGCTTGACTGTTATTACTACACTATCTCTATAAGTACATCCATCTTTAGTTACATCAGCCCAATAAATACCCGTTTGGAATACTTTTATACCTGAAGTTGTTGCCCCGGTATTCCATAAATAATTGGTTGCCCCGCTTACAAAGGCTGAAAGTGTTATAGTATCTTTTTCACAGATGGCAATATCGGGTCCTAAACTATATTCAGGCAATGTTTTGAACTGAATATTTATGCTATCGGTATAGCTACACCCGAAAACAATCTCTTCTACCTTTAACCAGTACTGTCCATCTGTGTTTGTATTAATGGAGGAGGTTGTTGCGCTGTTATTCCATGTATAAATTACATCCGGTGGTGATGGATTTGGCGATAACATTAATGATTCGCTGGAACATATAATAGCATCTTCTCCCAATGAAAAAACAGGCAGTGGTCTTACTGTTACATTAATGGTATCACTGGCCGAACATTCTCCAAGACGGACGGTGACCCAATACTTACCGGATTGTGTAACTTTTAATATACTATCCGAACTGTTATTATTCCATAGATTACTCCCATTGGGTACTTTCATTCGAAGTACGAGAGTATCCCCTTTGCAGATGGTGGTATCCTCACCCAAAAAAACTTTGAATATACCCGCATGGACAATTTTATAAATGGTATCTGCACCACAACCATTAGCATTTTGCAAAACAGCTCTTACCCTGTATTGCCCCTCTTGTGTAAAAATATGGGTGGGTGTAAAGGAAGTAGATATATTATTTGGCCCCGATGCAGGGTCATCAAAATTCCATTCTACGCTGCTGAAACCAACAATGTTCTGCAGCGAAAAACTGATATTACTAAATTGGCAGTTCCCGGTAGCAATTATAGGATCATTAAAATAAGACTGGATAAAATTAGGAAGGCCATAGTTTGAACCGTGTGTACCCGTTCCGTCATCAAGATATAATGCGTCGGGCGTAAAATTACACCCCGGGCCCCGCACCTCTGGATTATTTATGATGCTGAGATATGGACTAAGTCTGGCAACATATATTCTTTTGTCTGGCCCCATTTGTAAACCAAGAACAGCATCATACCAGGATGTACTGTATAACAAGATGGAAGAAGCTTGGATGGCCGCTTCTGTTGGTACTGAAACATCAAACTGGTAAAGTGCAGAAGTGTCATTGAATTCAGTTAAATAATAAGTAGTAACATACATTAACCGGGAGTCTGCAGAAAATTCAATACCATAAGCACCATCATCACTAATGGGGTAATTTATACCATCTGGCCGTGCATAAATCTTTCGGGGATTTGTTACTGCTCCTGATGTAGTATTAAAATCAGTCAGCTCTACATAATCATAGCCGGCATGTGCTGCAGCAAGCATTCTGCCATCAGGTGAGTTTTTTAAATAGCCCATTGTCTGGTACTGCTGATTAAATGGTACTTGCATTATAAAATTACCAGTGGGGCTGATAACGGGGCTGCTACTTATGCCGGATGAAGTTATCTGGTAAGAATAATAAAGATCTGAATTCATCTTACGGTTTACCGCCCAAAAGTCTTTTTTATTACAATGATTAATAGCGGTAAGTTTCTCACAAACATTTTCTAATAATAGCACTTTGGTTGTTTGCACTTCTCCCAACCCACCGTTCCGGTTCATATTTACAACCGAATAGTATAAATTACCTCCCAGTTGCCCAACTGAAAAAACGAAGTATAAAGAATCATGTTCTGGCCAGGGTATAATAACACCGGTTTGAGTGGCAAGGCCGTTATCCCCAATCCAACTGATCCAACCAGTTACCGGGTCTTTCATTCTTTCATGGTTCCGGTTCCAGACATAAAAACCATCCGAATAAAAAAGTAAGTTTCCGTTTTTATCGCTAATGGACGAACTTCCTTCGCTGGTACTCATCTGCGAATCAAATAAAACACGGGGGCTTCCAGAACTGAAGTTAAGAGCAGCTTTGGCTCCAAAATACCAATGATTAGTTTCACCCTGTGCAATACAAGGTGAACTGATAAACCAACATAATAAAATAGTAATAAAATACTTCACGCAGTTTTATAATTTAAACTGGTAGCCAGCGGCTACTCCAAACCAGGTGCGATAGCCATACCGGTTTACACGGGCAGCAATATCAAAACCACCGCCATTCTTATTTTTTAAAAGATAGCCTGGCCCGCCACCATAAGTGAAACGGGTACGACCTGAAAAGTTTTCAAGTCCTATACCAAACCCTCCATCGCCTTGTATATAAAAGCCTGCTCCTACAAACTGGCGGTAGCCCAACCTTGTTAAAACGAGGCCAGCTTCCCCGGAATGATTGTTTCCTTTCCATGACGCAATACCGGCGGATAGTAATATGCTACCACCTTCTATTACACTGTAATAATCGGTAAGGTAAATACCAAAACCTGTATTAAAACCTTCTTTAAAAATACCGGTTGTAATTTCTGGACCGCCGCTAATTTTTAGGTGGTTTTTATTTTCTTGTGCGATTGCAAATGATTGTACTAAGCAAAAAAGAATTAGTGAAAAATATATTTTTCTCATAAGTGATAATTATAAAAAATTAAAAAATTTTCCCATTATAATTTATTTTCCGGGGAAAATAAGTATTATTTCACTTTGTAAAACTTCTATTGCAAAAATCTAATTTACCAGCTTTAATACACTGGGATTTTTAAACAATAGAGGCTTCATTTCTCTGATAAAAAAAACTGCAGAAAAATTCAAACTCCAGTTAGAGCGCAAATACCTATTAAATGCCGCTTTCATTAAAAAAAAAGCATTATTTAAACTTGAGGTTGATAAATCAATAACTCCGTAATCAATTTTTTTGTACTGCAAATAAGATTCCAAGCTGCTATCTGCAGGATTATATATTTTAGTCATTTGATTTTCCCCATAATAATACCTAATACCTCTATACCCTGAACTAGATGAAAAATGTACAGAATAGATACGTTCGTCTAACTTCCGATCTAAAATTTCTGACATTGTCATTACTGTTGAATCTTTACAACAACTTATCCCTTCTATGGCATCACTACTTTTCAAAGCATGATAGCTTGACATCAATGCTACGGATGATGTTCCTTTCTCGTACTGTTGTAAAAACAACTCCGCCATTAAACTATCACGGATAGCCATAAATAGTGATTCTTGTTTTTCAGTTTCAATTACATTGGAAAACACGTTATTCTTTATTACTGAACTTCGCTTATACATCCAATAAAAAAAATTCAAAACTGATTTCCAATAATTCACTTTGTTAAAGTCTTTTTTTAATTCGTAGTCTCTAATTACGACATTAATAAATGTTCTTTGTCTTTCGTAATTTTTAAATGAGTATGCCGACGAAATATTCCATCCATTGAATTTTTTGTACTCGTATTGCAGCAACTTAAATTGTGCATTGTTTTCCTTGATCCATTCTTTAGGTAAAGAATTTGCAATTGCTTCATTAAATAAATCTCCTATAATTAAACCAGAAATTCCATCAATATCGAAACCAACCAATCGAATTTTATTCTCAATTATTTTTCGTGCCAAATATTCCCAAAACCCATTATCCACCCAATATCTAAGTTCAACAGTTCTCATATATTTGGCTGCTTCGTAAATGCCATTAACACCCTTCGCTTTAAGAAGGGAATTAATTCTTTCAATATTAATCCAGGAAGATTCTATTAATAATGAATTAATTTTTGAAGAATCAATTAATCCTTTTAAAATCATACATTGAGCCTCGTAGCTACTACCGTCTCCATGATTATCCTCTGCAAGAATTAATATTTTATTGTCATCCAGCTTTTCTTCAAAAAAAATTATATCCTTATAATGGAAGTTTTTCCAATCAATCGACGTTATTTCATTAACTATCAATCGTTCAAATTCCTTTTGAACTTGGGATTTAGCGTTAAACCCAATTAGACAAGACAATAGTAATAGTACTTTATTCAAGAAATGCATTCTTAAATTTTCTTTTTTACGGGAGTTTTCCAGCCAAATATTTTTAATTGCTTTCCTGCAACTCTTTGTCTTCCAGATGTTACAATCCTTAGACTTGTTTCAATCTTAGTAAAACCTCTATTTTCGCTTTTAATTGACCCATCTCTTTCGTAAGTACGGCCAACTCCTGAAACGGCCTTATAATCAATAACTACACTAAAATTATTATCGGTTTGCTGAGAAGATATTTTCCTCCTGAAAATTGTCGCATACCCAAGATCGTCCCAACGGTTTTCTATTATTAATTTAGTTTTGATTCTATCTTTTTTATCATTACTTGTAGGAACGGTAGTATTTAACTCATCATGAACTCTTACATCATCGCCAATCATGGTGCCCGTAGGTGTAATATTTACTTCTCGTTGCATTACCTGATCTTTCGTTTGACTGTTGGCAAGTCCTTCCGAAACCCAACGTTGTTCATCAAATATTTTTATTGCCCCCCAAATGTCAACATCAACCCATTGAAAAATATTTCCAATTTTAATGCTGGGCAAATTAATATTTCTCCAAATATCGGGGATGTCAGTTAGCATCCATGATTTACCCTTTCCAATACCCAAAGAACGAATACTCTCCCCTCCAGATTCGGGTTGAAGAAGTCCCGTGTAAAACCCATTCAAATAATCAAAGAAGTTTGATCGGTCTGCATAGTTGGTGGCCATTGTTTCTCCTGTAGCATATCCTAACCCAGCACCAACAAAAGAACCTACTAATCCCCAACCTATTCGTCCTAACTTACCAGCACCATTATTTTCTGCGATCTTATAACCAGCATAAAAACCTCCGATTGCACCAACTGCGGCAAACAATCCACCGATTGAACCACCATCTTCATCAACAAAATTAACCGGATTCCCACCCATCCCCAAATACGGACTAGCAAACTCATCATAGGGATCAACTCCAGTCCACCTTCCAATCTGCGGATCATACATTCGCAAATCAAACTCATCCCAACCCGTTTCCTCTTCTTCCTCACTAAAATCGCCCTGGAAACCATATTTGTTATTTCCCTTGTTAAATGCTTTTGCACTCAAACCTTTTATCTTCAACCCATAGGCATAGAAGGCATTCTCCTCAATTATTCTGCCCCGCTGGTGCGTTACATCAAAGTTATCAAAATATACAGGGGTAGCACTTTCATTGCTCAGGTACACAAAAGCATATCCATTTTTTGGTACTTTATTAAATTGAAGCGGTATGCTTTGTCCGTCGCCCCCGTTCCCTACACGCCATGCATTACTGCCAAGGCCAGTAACATTATCATATGGAACAAAATTGAAATTCTCATCAAAATAGAGGACGTTCAAATAAGCTTGCGGGGTTGTATTATTGCCAGTATTTTGGTTATTAATAAAATTAGTAAGGTCACCCGGATTGTTCAGATTAGTAGTTATATTACCAGCACTTCCATGTAAGCCTCCGGTTTGAGCAGCTGAACTTAGAGCAGAGAAAAGATTATTTACCACTTGCCCCAATAAGCCATTAGGAGTACTATTATCTGGTGAGCCTGTATAATAATAATCTGTTTTTACAACTACGTTATCCCCGGCCATTACTTTCAACAGCATATTAGGGCCTAACCGGTGTCCATTCTTAGAAAGTTTGGAAACAGAAGTACTGCTATTACTATTCCAACCCGCCGCTTCTGTTTTTGCTGTTCTTGTTACCTGTACCTCGTTATTAGCACCCACCTGCCCAAACATTGCTTGCTCATAAGCAGCAGTAGCAGTTTCCATGGTGCAGTTATTATATTCATTATACAATTCTTCTGTAAGCACCATCCTTGTATTTTGCAAATTATCTTTTACAAAAAACTCATATACACCATTACTGTTATCGGGCAATACAAATGTACCAGCCTGCACCACCCGTGGATTATTGACTGGTTCAAACATCCTGATTCTTCCTTCTTCGTGAAGGATCAAGGCAAGCTTAGTTTGTGAATTAGTTTCCTCGTAAATAAAGCTGCCCATATACCAGGTGGTGCTGGAAATGCCGGTGCTTGTGTATGTTACTTTTTTTGCCAGCTTAGTTCCAGTGGCATCATAGGTAAATTCAACTATACTTTTGTTTTCAACCGTAACCTTCTGCACCTTATCCATAAAATTATACACCACCCCATTGCCGGCACCGATACGAATTATTTTATTATTGTCTTTTACCAGGTTACCATTTGCATCAAAAGCATAATCATCAATATTTACATTGTATGTTTCATCCTTAAAGTCGCCGAATGCTCCATTATTAACAGCATTGAGATCGGTGGTTTGATCAAATACCCTTCTTAACTGGTTACTCCATTCTCCCCCAGCTACTTGCTTATAATCATAAACGAGTTTATCAATATAAACAGGAGAATTATTACCCGGCAAAACTCCTTTTTGAAACATCTGTTTCAGGTTATTATTTTCATCATACACAATATCAGTAACAGAAAAGTCCATTTTTGTATTGTTCCAACTGGCATCAGTTGGCTTCTCCTTTTGAAGGTATAATGCCCTGGTAAACCGGTTCGCATTATCATATGTATAATCATAACGCCTGGGCATATTATCTCCTTGCGTTTTCCAGATTGCGCCCGTCAGGTTTCCATTATACTGAGCCTCCGTAAATTTGTTGTCCCTGTTATCATAACCCATGTACATTCCAAAGAAATGATCCCATTGATTGAGCGATGTAGTGGCTAGTGCATAATCTTTATTAATTCCGTTGAGCCAGCCCCTTACGTTGTAATCATATTTGAAACTTTCAATGCCATTACCAGCATTGTAGTCAGGGGAAAGCTTTTTATTTTTCACTCTGCCGAGTTCATCATATTTATATTCAGCCAGTTTTTTATAACCTCCCATATTCCCATACTCTCTTGAAAGGACAGTCATTCTTGAAAGCTTATCATATTCATATTTACTGATAGTTTGATAGTTGTTGAGAGTAGTACCAGGCATTGTATGCTTTTCACAAACACTGAGAGTTTTACCGGCAAAATCATATTGTGTGGTAGTAAAGTCAACTGCATTTTTAGCATTATCCCCCAAGCCTTGTATAGTTCTTCCTTTATCATCATAATAAACAGTAGATATTAAGTATTGATCGTTGCTTGTATTATTATCGTCATGGTTATGATCAATAACCCGGACTTTAGAACCAGTGGCAAAGTCAGTAACTCGTAAAGAAGTTACTGTGGCTTCAACATAAGGATTATTGGTACTGGCAAAAGAAAAATTTGTAGAAAAAGATTTAACACCCGGGTAGCTATAACCATCATAATAATTAATATTATTGATAACAGTATTCGTACAGCTATTGCAATAAGCAGCCGTGCCAGCTACCGGGTTATCAACTTTTATTGTTTCATTAGCTCCGGCAAAAACAGTAATATTTACCAGTCCATTATTCAACCCTTTAACATATGCATCCATCCCATCCCTGGTAGTGTTATTATTATATAAGCCGGTTGCGATGGTGCGGTCAAGATTATCGTATAAATAAAACGACCATTGTTTGGGGCTACGGTTTCGCTGGTTTTCATCCTGCGACAAAACCAGCCTGTCTTTATTGTCATATACCAAATGTATATTCCCTGCGCCCGGCGAATGTTTTACAATTGACCTGCCTCTTTCATCATACTCATACCAAAAACATAATTCCTGGTAAACATCATTATTAGCAAATACCCACGAATTTGCTTCCAGGTATTTTACAGCCTTTGGTGTGATGGTGCTTCTTAGTTGCCCTAAATCATCATAAACGTAGTATGTACAAAGCCAGCCTGAATGTCCGTTTTCATGTAAGTCTGGCCCTGCTTCTTTATCCTGGACTTTTTTAAGGATAGTTTTCCCATCAAAATCGGTATAGAGGTAAACCTTTTTTCCTTTTTCATCAATCATTATTGATTTTGACAATTTGCCTTCCGTGTATGTTACAACATTGCTGACAATATAAGGCACAGAACCTGGGGCAAAATCAATATTCCATACTCTTATGTCTTCACCAAATACATTAAATGTGTATTGCATCTCAACACCACGGTTAGCACCTACCCAACTATCACCCGGTGCCATTGATTTAGTTATCCTGCTAAGAGGAGACGATTCAAAATTTGATTTGCTATAAAAATAATTTTCTCCCGGAAATTGAATTTGCATAAATACCGCCTGCTGTTGAAATGGGTTCATTTTTACAGCACCATTATCTATGCTGGAATTTCCATTTGTGTTGTTAGCCACAAAAGGGAGAAACTGGTGTTGCTCCCGGCCAAGTCTATCGTAAGTATTTGAACTCACAAGATCCCTGATAATATCATTGTTGGGATTATTCGGGTCTTTTATTAGCGAACCCTGCTTTGCAACAGTTTGTATGGTCCTGCCAAGGCCATCAAAATATTGGGTAACCTGGCTTACTTCTTCAACAGGTTTTGCCATCAATACCAAAGGGCTTGTGGTAGGGGCTAATGCTTCCCATACTCTTACATAATTTATTTTGCTACCTGCAACATACGGATCAGGAGCTTGGGAAAATAAAGACATATTTGCAAAAAAAAGCAGTATTACTGTTGTATAATATCTTCTAAACTGCATAATAAAATATTTAATGTTATGCATTAATTTGTTGTTATCGCATTTATAATTACCGGATCAACTGGCCTTGTTGATCCTGAAAAAAAACCAACCAACTCTCCGTCTTTATTAATAAGAAATTTTTGGAAGTCACCTCTTACGGCATCTCCCAACGATCCGTTTTCGGTTACATTGGTCAGCCAGTGGTAAATGGGTTGCATTGATGATCCTGAAACCATGCTTTTGGAAGCTAACAGAAATGTTATTCCATAGTTACTTTCACAAAACTGTTTTATTTCAACATTTGTTTTTGGTTCATTCCCAAAACTGTTGGAAGGAAATCCAATTATTACAAGACTATCCCCGTATTGCTGCTGTAAATATTGAAGATCTGCTAACTGATTAACTTTTGAACTTGCAGACGCAATATTTACCAATAGAATTTTTTTATGTTGGTATTGGCTCATAGATTGAGTAGCTCCATTTATATCCTGGAATTGAAGCGAATAAATGCTGGTTGGCAAAACGGATTGCAATAAAAACAAAAATTGTAGCATAAAAATTAGTTTTTAAAAACAAGTAATTAAACAAGGATCTGGACCCGAAATAACTTGAGAATAGGTACTTTGAGAACCATCGCTGAAACAGTATTTCCAGGTACAGGTCCATACCCAAACACCATTAACCCTGGTTCTAAAACCAGAAACAACTGACCAAACACCAGTTTCACAAACATCATTAATACATTTCTTATCATCACCGGTGCAACTACCGCAATCATTTCCGCCGCCCCCTGTCGGACATGCAGAGGGATTATAGGTAATTACCCAGTTGGTTGAGTTATATCCTGCACTACAAGGATTGGCATTGATTTGTTCTACTTCGAGATAACCTGTGTTATTACCGTTCCCGTCAACATTACAAATGGTATTGCCGGTAGCCTGCCAGTTATTCGACTCACAAGCCAGATGTGTCGTATAATCTACCCATCTTGTTTGGTTATAGGTATCGCTCAACGGATTATTATCTTTCTCTTCATGTTGCAAAATATTCATATAATAGGCAGGATTAAGAGCACAAGGCTTACAACGAGAAGCTCCTGTAGAAGTCCACATTGCTTGATAATTGGACAGACAGTTTTCTGGTTCTCCCGCATAGTTATAACAATACATTTTCAATATGTTCTTTTTGTCATCCCGTACCACTTCAAGCCTACCCAACTTATCATAATAATAATAACTTAGCCTGTTATTAATATCACAGTCGGTGATTTTTCCCACTTTAGGATCATAGGCCACCGTAGCCATTCTTGCATCTTTAGGATAGAGGCGTAATTCATCCAAATCAACAATAGGGTTATCTGTTCCATTTGATGGGCTTATTAGTATTGTACCAGGGTTATTTATTTCATATTCATAATATGTCCATCCGTTTATAAGAGTACTTGTTTTTTGTGGGTTTAGCGTATTTCCGCTGTTGGTTACATGTAGACCATTCCCTTTATTAAAAAAACTAAGTGTATAAGTCTTGGTGCTATTAACTACTTTCTTTGCCGCAAATAAAAACGAAGTACTATGCAAATACTTGTTACCTGTAACAGAATTACCGGTTTGAATTAATAGATCATCATAAATCCAACCTCCTTTAAATAAGGTCTCAAAAGATGAGTAAGCTACTTCCTGCTGAAGAGCATTAGTAATTTCTGCGGTTAATAATCGCTGATTATGATCATAAATTTTCGAATTTATCTTTCCTTCAGCAGTGATTGTTTCGGTTAGATTACCTACTGCATCATAATTATACGTAACCTGCTCTTTAAAGTAGGTAGCATTTCTTACCAGGACAGCAGCGCTTTGCTCACCAATAATAGATTTTAGCAATGGCTGGCTTGTTTGTAGTTGATAAGCTTTTTTGATCTTTATATGTCCGCTGGGAAGTAAATTAAATTCATTAATTGTTGCATCCAGTAAATATTCAGCACCGTTGGGTTTTGTGAGCCAGGTTTCAGTAGAAATAGGAACAGCCCACATGTTTTTATTTTTCATTTCCTGAATTGCCGAACTTATGTTATTATAATCATTTGTATAATAAGTTTTCGTTGTTATAACATCTCCATTACTTTTTGTGGTGGTAGTTGACCTAGGGAGATAATCATTATTATGGGTAAACGACTTTTCTGAAAGAGACAAGGTTCCGGTAACACCATAATTTTTTTCAACCTGGCTAATAAGTTGAGCTCTGCCGGTAATAGGGTAATAATATTCCCATTGAAGTCGATCTGTGCTAAATGGGTTTGATAAGTTATGAGAACCAGATGTAATTGATATGGGTGACACAACTTCAACTTTACAAGATTTGCTATTATCACTTACAGCCTGGGATGAAAAAAATGAGTAGCCATACTCTATTTCCTTTTGGAGGGCTCCGGATTCACTATATACCTTCAGTTTTGAAGGCAATCCGTATAGCCATCCGGCAAATCGTTGTTTTGAACTGTATGGGAAGGTAAATGAAGGTATTTCCTGGCGAACATTTAAAGGGGCTGTATACTCAGAAATAGTTTTTCCCGAACCTCCGGTAATTCCGGTATTACTAACTTCTACTCGGGAGTAATTTATACCCATTGGATTCTGGCTCTGAATTGGGTAAAAGCTATAACTATTAGTCCATAGTAAATCATAAGGGTTAAATAAATAGAACAATTTATCTATCAACGCACCAATAATGAACGAAACAAATGGTAACACGGGCTTAGAAAAATACCCTATTGCAGCAATAAGTTTAAATGAAACCCGATGTAATAAAGCTTTTAAAACAACAGTAGTCATTGATTTAGTTATATCAGTAGCCAGGTAACCATCTTTAGTATACCCATCTTGAATTCCCAGATTAGAAATAAAAACTTGTCGACTTATTGAATAGTGCGGAGTTTCATAACCCCAACCTGATGTTGTTCCATCATTTAATTTATAACTATAATTTGTTACAATATCGTTAGAAGAACTGATCCCATCTGAGACAGTCGTCTTGAATACTCTTACACCACCACTGGTAAAAGTGAGGGAAGGATTATCTGCGTCCTTCGAAACGTTCTGTTCGTATTCAAATAATATCTTTCCACCAAATGGGTTTTCTGCACTTTTTAATAGTCCAAACTTTGCAGCTTCATTAAAGGGTTGCCTGTAAACAGAACTATTAAACATTAAATCCTTTAATGTTTCTTTTGTTGGATTGGGATCGTCATTATTGACAATGCTGGCTTTATTATAAAAGCCCCAGTGATCTTGAGCCATGCAATCAAAAGGTGGTACAATATCTTTAGCATCTTGGGACTCGATACCAGTGTAATAATTAAACTTATACGCAGGCTCTGCTATACCTGGTCCTGTCTTTTGAAGTGTTTTTAAACACAATCGTGCAAATCGTACATCCGCAGTGTTAATTGGATCAGAATAGTTCTTAATTTCCTTTCTAACCATATAACCGTAGGAAAACTGGTATGCGTTTATCTCTTCATTTTTATACAATATTTTAATATTACTTAAAGGATTGTCTTCGGGTATATCTACTCTGGCAGGACTTGAAGTGTAAAAAAGCTCAACGGTATGTTCATCTGGAAAAATTATTTTTTTCAGCCGTTTTAACTTGGCCATCACCTTATTTTCGTAGACCTGTACCGTTTGTGCTTCCTGATCTTCCGAGTATTGATAACTTGGTATTTTTTCACTGATATAATTCACTTCATAATCTTCATACTCAAATAAAATTTTCTCTTGCGTTAATGGATTAACAATTTCTGTAAGCAGCCACTTCTGTATTACATATTGCCTAAATGATTGATAATCGTAATTACTACCAGTAGTTATAATTTTTCTAAAGTCTTCATCCCCTTCATTAGAAACTACTTGACTTTTTAAAACTTCTGATAATTCGAATGCGCCAAATTTGTAAATAGTTCCGCCTGCATCTTTAATGGTAAATTCATTAATTCTGGTGCGAATTCCCTGTAGTCCCATGTCACTGGTAGTTTTTTCAATAACTATTTTACTATCATTAATTAACAGGGGATTACCATCTTTGCCAATTACAAATTCTCCCGTTAGCCCGTTACAATTAAATATATAAACATCCTGTTCCCTGTCCGCTAAAGCTCTTCTGCTTAATTTCCATTTTGTTCCCGCTACCTGGAATCTCGGAATTGCTGATAATTCTTTTGGAGCCGCTAGGTCATTTCCTAGAACATTAAAGTCTATATTGGGAAACTCAGAATACATAAATCCATTAGGATAATAGTAAGTTGTATATGAATTTGCCGAATAGGAATTAAAGTGGTTGTAATCATTGCTTTGAGTATAAGAGTGTGCGGGGAAACTGGTGGTTGAATTTTGATCATCGGGCTCTCCATTCTGTTTGCGAACTATAACACCCCCTGCTACAACGTTCCAGTTTTGACCGACATTCCCAGCCTTACCGTTAACTACAAGACCATTACCCGATGAATAACTAAGAGATACTCCCGTAGTTAATCCGCTCTTTCCATCATTAAATGAAAAAATAGGAATATCATAATTAGCACTGCCATTTTGCAAATTAACTTGCGCATAGATACTGGATACAAAGAATATAGCAACTCCAAAGAAAATAAGTCTCATAAACAGTATAATTTTATTTTAATGAAAACCCAATACGAAAAATGATTGGCTGTACCCTCGGTACTTGCTCATAACTTAAAAAATCCCACAATAATTGAACCTTCCCATTCAATGTCTTACTTACTTTATATTTTTTGCTGATTCCTAAAAGTCCACTGCTCTGCCAGATGCTTCTATCCTCTAATATTGAAAAATCATTAAAAGCACTGCGATAATTTTGCTCATAGCCTCCGCTAATCCAGATTGACCCTTTTAATTTCAGGTCAGCATATGTTCTCAATCCAATACCCTGGTGACTGAGACGAATATTATTCCACCCATTACCCCATCCCATTTTATAGCTTGCTCCAACACCAATTACACTTTTATCATTTAATTTATATCCGAGGCCAAGGCCAATATCACTTGTACCCGGGAAAAAGCTAGTCGATTTCTGCGATTGAACATTCGCCGAATATTCTAACCGTTTCATAAATGACTTTGATTTTTGATTATTCACTTTAAAGTCCGGCATTTCCAAGTCCGCATCGTTACCACCAGCTTGATTTAATTTATCTTTGAAAAGTTGAAACTGCTGTTGTGCAGTTTGCATATTTTGCTGCATCTGCTGCTGAATATTAGGGCCGCCCGTTGCAATCTGTTGTTGAATTAACTGGTTTACCTGTACTCTCGATTGTAATCCTGTAAGGTCAATAACATTGGCGGTAGCATCCAAGTCTTGACGAAACCCCAATAAGGAAGCAAGCACCCCATTCTTTTTCATAAAATTTTGGAACACTTTAGTCTTGCTTAGTAACTCTAAGGCTTTCTTTTCAATTTTTTTGGGGTCTTTGAGGATCTCTTTATACTCTTTTACTTGTGCAGCATAATAATAAACCTGTTTATTAATTTGTTTTAGCTGCTTCACCATACCCAATTTTTCCAATTGCTGTTTCAGCAATTCCCTTCTTTCTTTTATGAATTTTTTGATCACTTCGGCTTGCTGAAATTTATCTTTCAACGATTCCGTCCTGGCAAGTGCATCAGTAACCTTGCCACCGATACCACTCTCGGTCAAAAATTTCAACGAAGTGGAAAGTGAATCCAATTGGGGAATATACTGTTTGGCCTGGTTAACAAATGCAGGGTTGGTCAACTTTGTTTTTAACCCGGAATAGTTGCTCTCGATTTCATGCAGCTTCGCCTTCGCCATTAGGGAATCCTTACCTCCCAATAATTTTTTATAAATCTTTTCTTCCTTGCGTTGCAAACTGTTTAACGTTTGCATACTCTTCTCCACCAACTTCTTTTCTAGTTTACCGGCTTTATCAGCAACGGCATTAGCAAATTTCTGTGGATCGATTTTTTGTAAAATCGAATCTACTTTCGTTTGGGAGAATAATACAGGTGAGAATAACAGCAGTACGCTGGCTACTAAAAGGGGTCGCAATAAAGACAGTAGTTTTGGTGACAGCATAGAATGATTAAAAGCTTACAAAAACAACTCAATAACAGAATTCGCTGCTTGGGAAAAATTATTTCTTTAAAAATCAAACATAATCCCTTCAAGTAAAAAAAGCAATACCACAAACTGGTATTTTTAATATATTAATATTAGGGGTATTTACTTATTTCGCATGTTAGTTACTGATATTCCATTAATCAAAGCTGAAGAAAAAATCCATAACTGGCAATAACCCCAAAGAGGTATATTTTGTAGACAGTCCGGTAAAAAAGGAAAAGAGATAGGTACAAGAATAAATGTATTTCCCTCCCACGAAACGCTTCTGAAATGCAAACGGAATTTCAAGTCGAAACGAGTATCGGACAAAGGTTAAAGAATCACCAGAAAATCTCACTTCATAATCCAAAAATACATATTGTAAAATGTGGATTAATCCAGACGTAATAATAAATACTTTAATTAAATCTTGATTAAATCTTGATTAAATCTGAATTTTTAATAAATAAAACTAAAGTCAGAATTAATCTTTTCTCGAATATCATTTTGTGATTTAATCCGGTATTACAAGATTAATTAAGGATTAATCTGAAAATATTACTTATAAAAAGAGATAATTCCATTTCTTGTAAAATAATAACGGAGTCTTAATTAAATTTTATTCCTTCCAACTTCTCCTGGATATAAATTGATAACCCTATCACTTTGCCAAAACTGTTTTGAAGCAATATCAAGAATGGAAAGCTTACCATTAAACGCTGCGCCTGTATCAATATTCCAGACATTGCAGCCCTGCATGGGAATATCTACATTGTAATAAAGGGTTGGAGTATGACCGATATAGATTTCCGAAAATAATTTTAATCTTTTGGGATATAATAAGGAATCCTTTTGAATTCGTTTATCCATAGTTAATGCCATTTCCCAAAGGGTCCTGTCCCAGCTGAAATTAGTAGCATAAAACTCCTGTTGTGGGCCATGCATAGAGGTAAAACCGGCATGAATGAATAATCTGTTAGCCTCGTCGATATAAAAAAAATTCATTCGTTCAAAGAAATTCAAGTGTGACTGCTTGTTGATACCTTCTACTGAAGTATAACTTTCCACAGTTTGCTGACCACCATGCTTTAACCATTTGGTATCGGGCACCCCAGTTCGTAGCCAATCTTCACACCAAACATCATGATTGCCTTTGATGAATACACAGTTATACTCGTTTGATAGTTTAATTACAAAATCCAAAACCTGTGCCGACTCACTCCATCCATCAACGTAATCGCCTAAGAAAATTAAAGTATCATTAATTGTAACAGCTGCCCTATCCATTACCTGTTGCAATGCTTTCAATCCACCGTGAATATCTCCAATAACTAACTTTCTATTCATTGCGATATGTATTGAACAGGTACAACATCAGTAAGCCAAACTCCATTTGCTGATAAATAAAATTTGAATCCGGCATCCTGCATCGATTTAGCATTAATGGCAAGTATAACAGGCTTACCATGACGGCTTCCAACAGACATTGCAGTTTCCATTGTTGCGCTAAGATTGACATGCTGGCGACTTTGCTTTTGTAACCCTTCAGTCAATATACTTTCCAGGAAACGGGTGGCAGTACCATGATATAAAATATCCGGAGGAATCGTTACAGGTAAATCCAATTCCACGTCAATGGTATGCCCCTGGCTGGCCCTTATCATTGTTTTATCTTCATTAAAAGCAAATCGCTTTTTATCGTTGGTTGCAACGACTCGTTCAATCGTTTCTTTATCCACTTGAATGCCTTTTGCATTTATCTTTTCTATCAATTCTTCAACATAGGCCCAACCATTTTCGTTCAATTTCAAACCAATTTCTTCTGGCTTGTGGCGGAGAACAAGGCTCATGAATTTGCTGATATGTTTTACTTCTTTGCTCATTGTATTAAATAACTAATATACAGAGTAGGTAATATTTTATTTTGAAATTTGTTCATTTATCCGGATACATAAATCTTCAATATCATCTTTTCTCGCAATTTCTTTTATCCAGGCTTTATATATTTCCTCGTAGCCATAAAGTAAACCAGCTAATCCGCCGGTAACACAAGCAGTGGTATCGGTATCTTCACCAAGATTTACTGCTTTTAATACAGCATCAGCATAATTATCGGTATTTAACAAACACCAGATAGAAGCTTCGAGTGTATAAATTACATAGCCCCCGGAATGTATTCCTGATTCTTTAACATCTTTTATATTTCCTTTCAGTATTCTATCAAATAATTGTAGTTCCTCTTTATTAAAATCGTATTCACGGACAAGAACATTCACAGCA
Organism: uncultured Chitinophaga sp.; assembly: GCA_964641575.1. GTDB lineage: Bacteria > Bacteroidota > Bacteroidia > Chitinophagales > Chitinophagaceae > JJ008. The sequence goes on from CAZXMP010000004.1 coordinate 21,698, forward strand.
TCCTGCATATACCTATATGATTCAATAGCTGTTTTTCCGTTCAGGATATGTAATGCAAATTCAATATAAATAAAACAGGAAAATACAGAACGAAAATGCGCATGGGTAATTGAAGATACTTCTCTAACCCTTTTATATCTATCATCAATAGGAAGCCCATTAACTGAAAACAATAATGGAAGGATTCGCATGAGTGAACCATTCCCATTGTCTTCATCCATAATACCGCCAGACACTAAGGGTGATTCGCCTCTAATCAACCTGCCAATAGCTTGCGAAGTAGCTCCACCTACATCAAAAACTTTATGATGAGCTCCCCAATATCCTTTCTGTAGCCACTTACAGAAATTATTTGCTATGTCATCAAGATTATATCCTTTAGTGAGACTTTCTGTCAAACAAAATGCAAGGCTACTATCATCACTCCAGGTACCAGCAGGTTGATTCCAGGTACCATTACCAGTTAGTCCTTTAATTGGAAATAGTTTCAGATATTCCCTTGACTTAAATTCCACAGGTACTCCCAATGCATCCCCGACTGCAAGTCCAAATAAAACTCCTTTTATTTTATTGATCATTGCTTTTGTATTTTTCACCAAAAAAGGAGTTTACTACTTTTATCTCACCCACAATATTATCATTAAAATCATCTAGTACTTCTGCCGGCACCCAAAGTTCATTATGTATTTCACCTCCTACATTCTGTACTGGATATTGCTGAATATAATTTTCGGGCAGATCAAAAGCCAAAACATAGCCGGCATAACCAGAAAATTCATCTTCTGTATTCCAGCGGTTGGCAATTTGTTCTGCATATTCCTGGTTCATCACCGGGTAGAAAATAGGTTGCCATTCAAGTCTTGGTGGAAATTTTTTAAATCCTGATTGCTTTATAAGTTCTAATTCTTTTTCTCCAACAGGACGATATAGTGTTACTAATTTCATGAATAATACTTTTTATAAACTCTTTCATAATTTTTCAAATCTCTTTCACCAAAAACTACTAGGAATACTTTTTCAATAGATTTATTATTAGATAAAAAATTATCAATTGTTGTCAAAGCTATCATACAAGCTTTTTCAAATGGGAATCGATATGCACCGGTACTTATACAAGGAAATGCAATAGTTGTAATTTTATTTTCAACTGCTAATTGCATGGAATTTTCATAGCACATAGCTAATAACTCCTCTTCGTTTGACACTCCGTTATTCCATACCGGGCCAACAGCATGTATTACAAATTTGGCTGGCAAATTAAAGCCCGGAGTAATTTTAGCATGCCCTGTTTTACAACCTTTAAGAGAAACACAATACTCTCGCAATTGAGGGCCAGCAGCCTTATGAATAGCCCCATCTACACCGCCGCCGCCTGTTAACGAGTTGTTAGCTGCATTCACAATGGCATCTACATTCAAGGTGGTAATATCAGTATCTATTATTTCGATGATCATTTGTTCTGAATTATTCCGAAATACCAATACGATTCGCTATTAATAAATCATCAAGGGCTATAATATTCTCAACTGGCACATTCAATTGATTAATTTCATTGTTTATCACCTTTTTGTGTTCCTCTTTTACAAAATCCGAAATATCAGTAATATTAATTATCCAGTCATTACAAAATTTCTTTAGTGTTTCGTCTTTTATACCAATCTGTATAGCTTTACGTTCCTGCTTCTGCCCCATCGGGTCATGGTCTGGATCCCATTGCAACCGAACATCCGTCGTTTCCAGTTCTTGCTTCCATTTTTCCCTTGTGGTAAATAGGTTCTCATCAAATGATGTAATAGTTGCCTGATGTAAAATTGTTTTAAAATGCACCATGGGCAATGTAATTGCTAATATTCGTTGCTGGTTTTCTTTGGCGCCCCATCCCGCCCGGTACATCATCCATAAGAAACCCGGTTTTATCCACGACATTCTGGTAAAACTATAATGTGGACCTCCAAATTTCTGATTACGTACTGCATAATCCGCAATTTGATTATTAAATGCTTGGTAAACGATTATATTATCGTTTTCGATACTACCGATAATTTGCTTACCTACTTTCGGCAATCTATTTTTTTGTTCTAAATATTTTTCTGTTATCATTTTTAAATTTATTATTCTAATAATAATCTTTCCCTTATCTCCCGCAATGAATAATCCTTAACCAACTGTCCATCTTTAAACACAGTAATCAGCTCACTATCCTTTTCCTGTTGCCAACTTACCTTATCATTCAGAACATATTTCCCATTCAACTTTTTTACCTGCAACAATCCTGTAGCTGATCTTTTGGTACCATCATCCGTAACAGGGTTTTTGAATATCTCCCTTCCTTCACCATTTACTTCTACATACGTCGCTTTCATTGCCATGCCAAAGGTATCACGGGTATTGTATTGGTACGTGTAACTGCCAATACCAAAAACCACTTGGCTGGCAAACCCTTTTGCTTTCAAACCTTCACAAATATCAGTGGCTCGTTGCAGATTAATGCTATCTCCATAAATAGCCCCGATATGGTCATCCAATAACTTATAACCCTTATTAGTGATCGTTCCGCCAAATATATCCCACAGCAATTCTACCACTCCTTTTCTTTCGTTGACAGTTTTCCCTTCCGGATCTCCGCAAATAATTTTTACCGGGTCGCCGCTATCAGGTCGTATTACTACTTTTCCATTCCTTTGCAATACAGTTTCTTTTAATGACATGAGATACTCCGTACATACTTTCCATAGATCCCAGGTATCGCTAACAATACTCACTATGCCCGATGGATATACTTCGGTTATCAGCCGATGAAAGGTTTCCAATTCACCATCTTTGCTACCGCTGCACATCACACTATGTTCTGTGGCTGCCACACTACCGCCGAGTAATTCTTTATCTGCATCAGCATTGTAATATTTTTCCAATGCCTCAATAGCAGGAATGGTATCAGTACCAGTGAATGATAATAAATGCCCCATCCCACTAGTGATGGCAGTTTCAAGACTACTCATTCCCCGGAAACTAAAGTCATGTCCTTGCCACTGTACAAATTCCATCGGCATACCCGTTTCTTTTGCATAGCCATTTAATAATTTTCTATACTCATGAGCAATGGTGGCACTGGTGCAAGGCTGCCAGATGACTGCTGATAAGACTGATTCGAGGAAATTGGTAAGCCAATAAAATTCAGGAACGGTATTGACAATTGTTAAGCAAGGTATTTTCATCGGCACTTTGCTTCCTTCGGGCAATGCTTTTATTTCAACAGGTAAATAACCCAGGTCGTGTAATTTTTCGATGTGCTCATAGGTCGGAAGATGAGTGCCCAGTGATGTAATGATTCTCCTTTTATAATTGGCCACCACTTTTTCCTTTGGTTGGGCAAAAAAATTCTCATTGAAATAATCTAATAAATATTCCTTTACAAAATATTGTAACCCGAAAAAGACCATTTCATCAATTTGGCCAAATCGGCTTTTGCGGGGTGTAAGATTACTATACACCAATGTTGTACCAGCAGGATATTGAAACACATGTCCTACTTTATAATAATCGGTCAATAAAAAGGGGTTCGTTTTCATTATTTAATTTTTAAGCGATAATGGCTTCAATTCTTTTCAAAATTTTTGAATCATACCTTTTGCAAAAACTGTCACTTACAATTATTTCATTAAATTTTTGCTCCAGGGCTGCAAAACCTTTGGAGAATATCCCATGTGTTACAATCAAGGTTAGATGCTTTGGCTGTATCTGTTCTGCAATAGCAAGAAAAGTAGCTCCGCCATCACATATATCATCGATAATAACACAATTACGACCTTTACATTTATCGGGCTCCAGCACTTCTAATGCTAATTGACCTGTAGACAGGTTACGGTTCTTATTACAGTAAACAATATCTTTCAGATTTTTATTCCACTCAAAATACTTTCCTACCTTTTTTGCAGCTCCCGCATCTGGACAGATCAATAACCCTTCAGGGTGCTGGTATTGCTCTACCATTTGCTGGTTGGTAATATTAACTGCATTTTTAATTAATAACGAGGCCACCTCTGAATGCGCATCAAATAAATAAACTTTATCGAAACGGCAGCTGTTGATAAGGTCAGCTACCACTTTTAGGTCTAGGCTATCGCCGTGTTGCATCAACCTGTCGTAGCGGGCTGCCATAAGGTATGGGACAACTAATACTTTCTTTTTAGCGAATAAATTATCTAATGCATTGGCAGTTTGCAGTAGTTGCATAACTTTTAAACTGTCAGTTAAGGAGCAAATGACTTTCACTTCCTCTCCTTCTTCAATTCCCTGAATATTGATGTGGGGCTGATTATCCGGAAACAGAATGAATTGAATACCGGATGGGGTGTTAAGGTTAATTGTTTTCATAATTTGCTTAATAATTAAGCAAATATAGATTACTTTACTGCTATCACCAAATTTTGCTTCAAATAGAAGCAAATTAATTTTACAGACTATATCTCGAAATGAAACCCATCCTTCAATAGTTCCCGGTACCGTTTTTGATTAAACTGGTACATCTTACTAGGACGACCCTTCCCTGTAGATTTTGACAACTCCCCTGTTTCTTCTAAAAAGCCGAAGGAAAGTATTTTTTTGCTGAAATTCCGGCGATTAATTTCTCTGTCAAGCAAGGCTGTATATAATTTTTCTAAATCTGAAAAAGGAAATTTTTTGTCCAGCAGTTCAAACCCTATGGGTTGGTAACGGATTTTCGCCTTTAATCGCTCTAGTGCTACAGCTACTATTTGCTTATGGTCAAAAGCTAAAGATGGGATTTTTTTTATGCTGAACCATTTTGCATTCTCCGCATCGGTGCTGGCTTTTAATTCTTGGTAATGGGTTGTTTTTACTAATCCGAAATAGGCCACTGAAACAATTCGTTGTCGGGGATCCCGCTGTGGTTCCCCAAATGTATATAGCTGTTCAAGGTAATTTACTTCAATACCAGTTTCTTCTTCCAACTCTCTTCGTACGGCTTGCTCCAGTGACTCTTCTTCCAATACAAAGCCGCCGGGAATAGCCCAGCTGTTCTTAAAAGGATCATACTTTCGCTGGATCAATAAAATCGAAACACCATCCTTTTTTGAATAACCAAAAACAATGGCATCTACAGTTACCTTTATATCAGATGACTTATTTTGCATAATATAAAAGCAAAATTAGATGTATTTATTGATACCCGGGAGGCACCAGCTTATAACGCAATTTCAATTTGACTATCTAAGCCAAATTATTCAAAGCGGATTGAATACGGCAAAGAATATAAATGGAAAAGCAATAATGATGGATGAACCTGTGGAAGCCATTATTTTTCCGGTCACTTCTGCTAATCATTCCAACACCCGCCGTAACCCACTCCCCTTCTATCTCCGGGCCATTTCAATCGAAGCAATGGCAAATGAACTTACTGTTCCTGTTTATATCTATGGTATAGACGATGTAGGCGATCTCTCCAATTTTGCTTCGTATACGTTGAAGCGGGTAAATCATGAAAGTGATGGAATTTTTAATTGTACCCCTGAAAATACCATCGTGGTTTGCTCATCGCCTGTTTTGAAATTATATGAATCTTTGGGATATACAATACTGCCTGCAGAATTGATCGATGTAAATACTTGGGAACATAGTACCGAAATGCCCTGGGATATAGTTGAATATATTTCAAAGACTACCAACTGGGATAATGATGATTGGATAAAAAGGAAGATGCATAAGGCTTCTTATAATGTATGGAAGAAATATAAACTCGGAGAAAAAGTGCAACTGTTGTTCAGGGATAAAATGATAAGCATTGATGGTGATCTGACGGAGACAAGAGACTACAATGTATATGTAAGACAAATGGATGAGATAGCCGGATTGAAGTATGAGGAAACGTCCCGTTATATTCAGCCTGGTCGTATTGGTGATATTGGCTGCGCCGTTGGTAGTTGGATAAAACTCGCTTCAAATGATGATCGGTTAAGGGAAAGTGATTTTTACGGATGCGAAGTAAGCCGCCATTTATTTGAAATATGTCGCCAGCGAAAAGAGAATGGTGAATTCAATAATCCGTTTGTTTTCTTTTTACAAAAGAATGCTGTCACTGGTTTAGTCTTTGATAAAAATTCTATGAATACCATACATACTTCATCACTTACACATGAAATAGAATCGTATGGAAGCAGGGCCGATTTGTTACAGTTTATCAAAAACCGGTATGATGAACTTGCACCAGGTGGAATTTGGATAAACCGGGATGTTGTTGGGCCCTATAATAAAGAGCAACAAGTGTATATGCTACTAAATGAGAAAGATGGTTCTAATGACAATCCTTTTAATAATTTCAGCGAAAGGATAGAATTATCCGACTTTCTTAAATCCTTATCCACCTACAGTCGCTTTCTCCGGTTCGCAAAAGATTTTCGATCCGCTGAAGGATATATACTTAATTATAAAGAAACAATTATTGAGGATCATAAATATGTAATCCTTTCTATGCAAGATGCAGCGGAATTTTTAAGCCGGAAAGATTATACAGATAACTGGCATAGCGAAATGCATGAAACTTTTTGCTTCTGGGATTTTAATGAATGGAAAGAAAATTTAACTAAAGCAGGTTTTTCAATTCATGCTTCTTCACACTCATTCACCAACGAATGGATTGCAAAAAACAGGTGGGAAGATAAAGCTGCTTTATTTGTGCTTCAAAATGACAAGCTGGAAAAGATTGATTATCCTGCTACACACATGATTTTAGTGGGGGTTAAAAATTAAATAAGTAGACCCATTATTTGATTTTCTATTTTTCAAAAATTTATTTACTTGATCGCCCCAAAGGTAATAGGCTGATTCAATCGGAAAGGAATTTTTATACCATATACCGTTGCAGGTTTCCACCCCCGACTTTCAGATACCACCCTTATCGCTTCCTCCGCAAGCTTTGGATGAACTTCTTTTGGATTAAGGACTTTCACCTCTTGTATCTCGCCCCGTTCAGAAACTAAAAAACTAACATTCACAACCTGTTGGGCAGAATTTTGTCCCTTGGGAATTTTAATGTGTTTGGACCCTAATGCTCCATTAGCATTGGTCTCAAGGTATTTGTGCCAACCACCACTTCTTGCAAATTCTGGTTCTTTGGTTACAGAAGCTATAGTAAATAATTTCTCTGGCAATTCAGGTAATACAAAAACTTCGTCATCGATCTCTTTAACTTGAACCTTGATGGCCGTTTCAGTTAACTGGTAGTTTGTTGCATCTTCATATAATGAAAGCCACACCGATTCAGTTTCATTTGTTAATCGGTCCAGATTCCCCAATTTATTTTCTTTATCCCAGGCAGGATTATTGTAAAGTTGGGGAGCATAGTAATACTTTTTGGCAGAGGAAGTTGAATTAATTGAAATGGCATTACATAGATAGCCAGCTATCTCTTTCTGCTCCTCAGATTTCAACACATTCAGTACCGTGCTGGTATCTGAATTATATTCAACAAAATAAAGTGTATCAATATTTTTGAATTTTATATATACCTTTTTCTTCGCAGGAACATAATACTCCTCGTGGATCGCTGTTGTACGGCGGTAGTTTCCCTTTTTCATATGAACGGTCAACGCATCTCCCAGTCCCAGGTAAGTTTCCATTAATTTATCTGAGATACCGGGCAGCTTTGATTTCACCTCCACCTTATATTGAATAATCCCCTCAAACTCTTTTTTCTGTGAAAAAGCTTGCGGAGTAATACAGGTAAATAAAATTAAAGTAAATACAATAGGTATAGTTTTTATAACCAGTTTACAATGCTTGCTAAAAAATATCATATATTAAAATTAATCTCATTTAAATTATTACCAATCTTGTTTACCGGATAAGGGTCACTGTTCCTTTTTTATACCCTGGTGCTTTGCCCGGCAACTGGAAGCGGCAATGCCATACATATACACCGGATGATTGTATTACACCTGAAACATCACCCCTCCATCCAAGTGCAGGATTTGTCGAAGCAAATACTCTTTGCCCAGCCCGGTCATATATTTCAAATGAATAATTAAGGACACTACCGGGTACGATGGGTCTGAACAGGTCGTTTAATCCATCATTGTTCGGCGTAAACGCTGTGGGTACAAAAACTTCTGCGAAACAATTTTTTTGTGCAACAGAGATCGTATCCTTTGCGGAACATCCATTATTATTCGTAACAGTAAGTACGTAATTACCGGGAGAACTTACTGTAATTGTTTTTTGCGTGGAGCCGGTACTCCATTGATAATTGGTATAATTGCTCAACGCTGAAAGAGAAAGAGTTGAAAATTCACAGATACTATCCGAGGCAGGTAAAAAGTTAACAGGCGATGGCAACAGTTGCAATAAAACAATACTGTCGGATGCACTGCATTGATTATCGTCAATAACCGTTACATGATAAGTCCCCGGTGAACTTATAGTAAAATTGGGTGAAGTGCTCCCATCTTGCCAGAGGTAGGAACTAAAACTACCGGCATTCAATTGACGTTGGTTACCCTCACATAGTGTGAAATCATTACCTAAATTTAGTTTCGGTAACGAATAAATTTCTAGCACCGCCATGGTATCCTTTACATGGCAACCGTTAGTGGCTGTGGCTCTCACCCAATAGTTCCCCGCTTGCTTTACAATAATGGATCCTGCTGTAGAACCATTGCTCCATAGGTATTGCTGATGATTATTCCCTGCAGATAAGTGGATGGAATCATTGAGACAAAAACTGGTATCTCTTCCTAAATTTATCGGGGGCGCACTGATGGTCGCTATGGATATGCTGTCCATTACTATACATCCTTCGGATGTGATGGCACTTACCCATACATCCATATTGGACATGGGAATTACAAAAGCTTGTTCACTGTTTCCCACAACGCTATTTGCCGGGAACCAGTTATAGGTAGCAAACCCTGTTTGAGCCTGCAGGTGTACGGTATCCTGGATGCATGAAGTTGCATCCGGACCAATATTTAAAACGGGAAGAATTACTGCCGACACATCAATGGTATCCGCATATGCATTTCCGCAAAGATTATCTGTTTGCACATAATATCTCCCCGGTCCCCGCACTACAAATATGGAATCGGTACTACCATCCTGCCATAGATAGGAATTGAACCCGGTGCCTGCATTTAATAATAGCGTGTCACTGGGACAGAGCAGGGTATCAGCACCCAAGGAAAAAGAAGAAGGAGCCTGTTGAATGGCTACCTCGATACTGTCGGTGTACAACCTGCATCCTGTATTGATAGTTGCATAAAGTTTGGTAATTCCCACCTTCTTAAAATGAAAGATCGCTGATGTATCCGTGTTAGTTTGCAAAGCGGCAAAGGCAGTATCATACACCCAGGCCGGCCGCAAATTGCAACCAGCATTTCGTTGGGCCAGATAAGTAAAAGGTTGGCCGAGCTGGCAAACGGCGGTTGGACCTGAAAGCTCCATATTGTTACATAGTGGGGTACTGCTGCAAAGTTGTTGGGCCACCCTCGCTCCGGCAGTATCAGGCACAAAAACAACAGGGATGGTAAAAGGAGTAAAGGAAAGATTTAAAGGGGTTGCGGTAATTTCAGAAAATGTGACCGGGTAGTCAGTTATGGTTAAGGGAGATGGATCTGTGGGGCAAGTACCCGCTCCGCCGGCACTATCTGTTTTCCGGATATAACTATCCGCGTAACTACTATTCACATTTCCATGGTAGATCATTCCTCCAAAATAAATGGCTCCATTATCAGCTACGCCCATCCCCCGGGGCCTCCCATCCCGTTGGTCATAGAACTCCGTCATAAAATCCGGGACTAGGGTGGTATCCATTCTAACGATACATTTTTTATACACCATTCCGTTATAGTATTCGAAAGAGGTATAGAGTTTCCCGAACTTAACATCGATTGCACCCGCTCCCGCAGTAGATATTTGTCGCATCTTCAATGGCTTCCCGGTATGATCGAGCAGCCCAAAACGCAAAAAATCTTGAAAATTTACTTCGTGTTTACCTACGGTATAGACCAGTCCATTATAATGTCCCAGGTAACTTACATCGATCACACCTCCGAAATTCTGCGGGTAGCGATATCCTTTAATGAACTGCCCGGTATTTTTATCGAGGCTGACGGAAACGGTTCCTTGTGTTCCCCCCTGTAATTGGACAACGACGGTAGTATTAGTTGTTATTATTTTAGAAGAACTCAAAACCTCTGCCCCCAATGCATAGACCTTTAACCAGGCCTCGTTGCCTGCCGCATCCATTTTATATACCATTAGTTTTGCGTTCTCAAAATAGCCCTGCGAGTTATATACATAATAATAGTTACCCTCTGCATCTTTGGTAAGCTCGCCAAATGCCAGGGGGCCACTAAAGAAATTCGTGAATGTCTGCGTTGATTTTGACCAGACAATATCAAGGTTATCATTGACCAGGGTGAAGGTAAAAATGATGGCCGTGGGGTCAGTGCTACTTTGGGTCCGGTGGACCAGCATCACATGCTGATCGTCCATACGTTTACTGAGTAAAGGGTCTGCTTTACCATCGATAAAGATACTCACCCCTTTTATAAAATCTCCTCTCTCATTGTAAAGACGAAGTCCCTGGGTTAGCCGGTGACCATCTTCCAGTAATCGGTCGTACCGCTGGTTTTGAGTGATGTGCTGGTTATTACGCATCAGGTAATACCTTACAGCAAAATCAATGTGGCTGTTACTGCGATAAGTTTTATAATAAGTGCTCAGGCAGGTATCATCGGGCGGTGGTGGCGGGCAATATAATTCGCTGCAGGCAATACTGGTTTGGAGGACCATATTATTTAACTGAAAGGTTTCGCTGCTGGCTACCCTGCTGATGCTGGTTGCCACAAGACTGGATACCGAATTTGGAACAGCCAGGTTTTCGGTAAACCCACTGGTAAGGGTTGTATATCCACATCCGCCCAGCACACCAATGCTATCTGTTTTTAATAGTACAATGCTATCCCCCGAAGCTGTATTGAGCCCGAAAAGATAACCACCATCAACAAGCGATCGGGTAACACCTGCTATCTGACTACCAACAGGTACATCATAAGTTCTGAAATATTCGGGCCTCGATTGGTAATCCGAAAAATGACGGATATATAGCAACTTTCCTTGCTGCGGAAAACAAAAACCCAATGCATCTCCCGCATTATCCTGTGCACTGGAGTAGTCAAAACCGTTGGGTAATGGAACATCGTAGGTATGTACTGTTTCTCCAGTAATAGAATTAAAAAGTCTTTGCCGGGTTAATTTATATTGCCCTGCATTGTTTTTTACGACCCCAGTTAAAATACCCCTGCTGTAATAAGAGGTAACCTTGCCAATGGAAAACTCTTCTGTTCCGTTGCCCAGTGAATGGATGGAGTTGAAGGAGCTGTTGCTGCGATTAATGCTTAGGACCTCGGTTACTTTTTTGCCGGAACGGGTTGAATTGATCACCAGCCCCATATGACCAAAATCGTTTTGCCATATTCCCGCGAGATTATCTAAGCCGACAGGTGTAACTTGTCTTTGCCACTGTATAATTCCTGCCGGAGTGACGAAGGCGTAAAATATATTGGAGGAAAGTTGAGCACCTAATACAACTTCGTTTTCCCGGGTTATTTCCAGGGACACTTTCGAAGGCAGCTCGCTGATCTCTGTTAAGGTGGACCATACAGTGGACAAATTATTATTCAGCTTGCAGATGAATATTTTGTTGATTCCGCCCTCTGTTACTGTACCCGCAATATAGATGCTGCCATCATACCTTGTTTTGCATCCATAAATAAGAGTAGGGCTATTATTAAAGCTGATCCTAACCTGTGATTGCAGAACTCCCCCATTATTTAATATGCAAAGTAAGCCTTGTGGACCCGGTCCGTTTTGTAAAATGTTACCCGCCACCAACAAGTTGCCATTCTCAAGTGTAGCCACTTCCTTTACTTCAATTTTTTCGTTGACACCGGCTGTAAGTGATATGCGGAAAGTGGAAGTGTTACAACTAAGGGCATCTACAGAAATAACTCCTTGAGGATTGACTGCACCTTGATCCGCAGTTTTAGCAATTATTGTTTCTGGAAATGAAATATAGCTGTCCCGAACTTGTCCAAAGGACGAAATAACAGTCACCAGTATGTTTAAAAACATAAAACAGGTAGTACGGAAAAAAGCTGTGTGGCGAATACTCATATTACGTTAGCCTGGTACTTTCTGACTTTCTTAAAATCTGTAAATATACACCCTGCAATGGCCTTTGCAAAGAAAGGTTACTATAAGAGTTATAAGAAAGTTTATCGACAGATATAATTTAAATTTTATAACTCATTTACAAGTTCTTGTGCTTTACGGTAGACGAATATTAAGATAAAAATAATTATTCAAATATCTTACTCCAATGAGTAGTATAACCGTACAAACAATTGCATTTACACTTTGGCAATTATGTAATTTCTGTAATTCAAAAACGGATTAATCCATCCTTCAGCCTCCGGCGATCTTTTAGATTCAATAATTGGCGAAAAGGCCTGTAACTTTTGGAGAAAAACGACTAGAAATGTTGATTAATCAGTATTTTTTTTAATTAATACATTATTATTTACTGATTAAATATGGCTTTCAAAAAAATAAAATAAAAGTCAGGATTAATCTTTACTCTTATTTTAATAGGGTGATTTAATCCGGTATTATTCAGGAAATATAGATTAAGTAAGAATTAATCGAAAAAAATATTGTCCGGGAGACTGTCCGATTCGAACGCCTACATTTTATATTTGACAAATTGCTTTATAAAATATGGACTTATAACTATTTAACCTCTTGGTTAAATAATTTCATACTAAAGACTAAGAATACAATGTCTCTAAAAATACACCTTTGGATCGCATAGGCCAAACACAGAATTTGAAAATCTTTAATACTTCCTGATACTGTTGAAAGATTTGGTATGAGCTTTCTGCCAGCCGCTTGCCAAACAACCTGAAATCCTAATGGATCACGGGAACCTTTTATCGAATAGTTAGGGTCTTGTTCTGTGATGAAATACATAATTAATTTGATGTTATAATTTTATAGTTATCATATATTTGAATCAGCCGGAACACCAAAGCCAGCAAAGTCGACCAAATAAATGTAACCATGATTCCTTGCTTCCTGACACCAATTTGCTGAGTAATTTTTACCCGGATTTTTTTTGTCAAATGCGACTGTATCATCATAACTCCATACTGCAACTTCATTTACTATTAATCCTTTAACATGCGTATGTTCTAATAATTTACCAGCATCTTTTGATAATTGACCAATAGCTTTTTCTGCTCCCACTTTAAATATTTCATGCACAAAAAATGCTGTTCCATCTTTCTTTGCTCTTTTAAGTTTCTTAATTTCTACAAAATCTCCAGAGGATATATTCGATTTAATGTAATTGTTTCGCCCATTATTAAAAATAAAATCACTTGCTGCCCAACCAATATTTAACTTCTTTATTTCAGGCTCAACAGCAATGCCTAAGGCTATTTGATAATTCTCTGGTAATTGATACTGTCTTGAAGCTTTTAAGGCCAGTTCTCTTTCAAAATCAACTACGAATAGGCGGTATCTTGCTCTTGTGTATGCAACAAATGTGAGTCTTTTTTCCTCATTAATTGTGTCAGCAATTTGATCATCGGTTAAAGCAGTATATTGATTAAAAGCTAAATTTGAATATGATGGAGTTATAATAACGCTATCAAATTCGAGCCCTTTAACCTTGTGCATTGTAGTTAGAACTATTTCCGTTTCATGAGTTGCAGCTGAAATTCTATCTAAATGTTTTTCATATATTTTATACAACTGACCATCATCCTTATAGGTCAATTCGGTTATGAACTCTAATAAATTATCGAATACCTGACTTTCATCTTGTTCTTCCAAGTATTCCAAAACAAGGGCATGAATAACTCTAATATAAAAATGATTCCAATTTTGGTTGTTGTTTATCAAGTCTTTTATAAATACACGAAAAGTTTGTTTGAAATCTAACGGAATTTGTTGGCCTATTTTAGTTTTCAAGAATAGAATAACTGCATGACATTCTCTTATACGAGTGAACTCATAAGGTAAGCTACCTTGAATACGGATTCTAATATTGGGAAGATTAAGTCCTTTTATTTTTTGAAAGCCTCTATACACCTCATTGTTTGTTCTGAAAAGAATTGCTATCTGTTTATATGGCCGTTGCCCAACTCTTTCTTGCATTAATATTGAAATCTGATCCCACCAATCAACCCTTTGCTGTGTCCTGTCTATAATTTGAGCATAATTAGCGATGAAATTCTCATCAGGAACTCTTGTTGGTCTTGGAATTAAATGTTGGTGCTCTACTGGAAGTGTCAATATCTGACTTGCTAAATTCAATATTGACGGATATGACCGGTGATTGTCATACAATTCAAATTGAGTTGGATTGAATATCTCATTAAAATCAGCATAGTATGGCCAAGGGCTCATGCTTCCACCTTCTTTTATTCTTTCATAGCCATATATGCTTTGATTTGGGTCACCTATAATAAACAAATGAGAATCGTTTAATTCATGTAGTTTGTTCAAAAGCCTAATTCGTACATTATTAATGTCCTGAAATTCATCTACCAAAATATGCTTTAATGGGGCTAATTGATTCATTATTTGCCCAGGAGCATTATTCAGTTGATCAAGTAAAATTGTTTCCCATTCATCGAATGGTTGTCCTTTAATTTCATTTTGGCAATATCTTTTAGCCAAACCGTGAAAGGTAAATATCTTGATTCTCTTTGCTAAATTACCGTAACCCAAGTCGTTGAATAGGCGGCCTAACCTTTCTTTCAATTCAGAAACAACTGCTCTGTTATATGCCAGCACCAAAATTTCTTCTGGATTTGTCCCAATATGATGTACTAATCTTGCAACACGAAGAGTCAAAGTATGTGTTTTACCGGAACCAGGACCAGCCATAACATTAATATGCTGGTTTATTTCGGCATCATAAACTTTTCGTTGTTCCTCATTCAGGCGGTCTTCTTCAGTTTTAATCGCATCACCCCTCCATTTAACAAGCAATGGGTCATTCGGTGGAAGTTCATCCTGTAATAATTGCAATAAGCTTTCCAATGAATTACATCCAAAGTATTTCCTAATAAAAGTATCTTGCTTTTTTCTGACTGTACTTGCATCATTACCCAATCCACCTTTTTGGAATCCAGCCAACACCTCTAACGCAATCAATTTAAGTTCTCTTACTTTTCTGGTTTCCTCAAATTCTTCAAATATTTTTTTATCAAGCGATTGCAAATCTGTTTCGTCAATATTCTCGATTGAGGTAAGGTAAATCTCAATACCTGTAGGAAGTAAGCCTCCTGTTTTGCTATATCCTAATACAGATAATATAAAGAGCAAGTCGGATAAGTATTGTACATTCCCTTTGAAATCCAAATCGGAAATAATATCCGGCCAGTTGAAATTCTTTATGTTTTTATCAAAGTATTGCTTTGCTACATAATCCAATAGTTTTATGCAGTCTTTCTCTAATTGTGCGATTTTATATGACCATTCTTCCTTTTTGTGATAGCCATTAAATATTGACTGCTTTATTCTGACTTTCCGGTTACCGTCAGTAACCTTTTCCATTTTGGTTTCGTGTTTAGTCTTCCCCAACAATCGAATGATAGTAAAGGCATGTTTGCTTCTCTTTTTGAAAATATCCTTGATGTAATTGTTATACTCCTTTGTTTGACCCTCTGCATTGTCTTTCTTTGTCCAAGGTAGCTTCTTAAAGTTTATATTTTCATTTACAGATTCCTTTAAGAAATCATCTAATTCTTCTCCTTCAAAAAACTTGGAGCTGTTAGAAAGAACTGAGCTCAGTATTTTAGATGCTAATGAAAATACCACTTGCAGTGCTGGGTACTTTTCATTCTCATAATAAATATTCTTGCAATGATTTGTTTCATCTAAACGAATTTTAGTTGGCTCAATAACTACATCTTGCAATAGCTTTAATATACCCGCAGCATGATTTTTTAATAAAGCAGTAAATAGGTTTTCAAGACTTAGCTTTGAAATGCTTCGTAACGATGCAATAGAAAGTTGTACTACTTTATTAGATTGAGCATCACTTGGAAGTAATTCAAGTATAGCATGACATACTTTTTCGCAATCCTTATCCGGACATTTATTTATACGTTCGGCTAATTTGTTTAATGATGCAGAATCAAATTCTAAATGAGTAATTGTGAAATACCCTAATTTAATTCTTTCTAATCGTTCCAGCCAATGCAATGCAATTCTGAATTTGTTATCAAGGTCATCATTTACAGAACCTTTTTCATTTGAATATAGATTGAACGGCACTGCCACTGGAATTTCAGTATCTGGTGCCAAGGGTTTAAACCTTGCGATATATTCTTCCAATACCTGTTTAATATCCTTTACCTCATGCCATGAAATTCTGCTTTCATGCAGTTGGTCTTTTAATTTTGCGAAATCATTATTGGTGGTAAGGCAAAGTGTCTTAATCGGATTTTCAATATTATTAAAACCTGCTTCTAATCGTTGTTTCTCGTTTCTACCAGCCCTTCCAACTTCTTGAAGAAAATCCTCAAACGTACTGGGTGGTGAATAATGGGTTACAAAATGAATATTTGGAATATCCATTCCCATACCAAATGCTTTTGTTGCAAATAGAATTAGAATTTCACCCGTTTTATATTTTTCATAAGTGTCCTTTCTATCTTCTGCATCCATTCCAGCATGAAACGCACCTACCTTTTCCGCAAAACTACAGTCAGCTCCAAATACATCTTTTAAACTATCCGACATTATTAGAGAGCATTCTTCAACTTTTTTTCTGCTCTTAACAAAAATGATTGCCCGGCTTAATTTTGGATTGAATTTGCCTGATTTTAAGTAATTCGCTACTTCAAGAAGCCTATCATCTTCAACCACATTATGTTTGAAATCCATTTTGATGTGGTCCCTTACCGGATTGTAACTTTTCTCTGTGCCTTCTACAGTTACAACGCCTGGCATGAGAATACTTATCTCTTCAAAAACCTGTTCGGAAATTGTTGCAGAAAATAGCAGCTTACGCATTTGATAGACTCCGGAATAACCTGCAACTTTTCTGCCTGCATTCAAATAATCAGGACGAAACTCCTGACCCCATTGCGAAATACAGTGTGCCTCATCGAATACAACATACTCTAATCCACTATCAGCATCCAATCTTGTAAGAAGACAATTTTCAAATGAACGAGACCTAAACCGTTCTGGTGTTATATAAAGAAGAGTAACCTCGCCACCAGAAATCCTTCGATAAATATCTCTAATTTCTACATGAGATTTGTCTCCACTAAGGAACTCAACATTGCTATAAAAGCCCTTATTCCACAGGGCATCTACCTGATCTTGCATTAAAGCACGAAGTGGACTAATAACAATTGAAAGCTTACACGAAAATGCTGAACGGAATAAGGCCGGTCCTTGAAATAATAAAGATTTACCTGCTCCAGTTGGTAAGGAAATCAGCAAATCCTTTTTTGCCGGTAAAATTTCATTTAAACATGGGTGCTGATAATCATGCCACGGATATGGAACACCACCCTCTTCAGGTATCAAAAAGATTTGCCGGAGTATTTCTTTCGCTTCATCAATATTAAAGTCGGTGTCTGCATTCTCATGAGCTGATGAAAAGAACTCAGCAGCAATTTCCTTATCTGTATCGTAATCTGCCTCCTTAAACCACATCTGAACACTTTTAGCATTAAGATTTAAACTTTTCTCAATACCATAATAGTCAGTCAGTCTTGTATCACAAAGGAATAGCTGCGAATCTGGATTATTATCATAAAGCATTTTATAGTAATAATCAATAAGTGGTTTGTGCAATTTTATTAGCGAAAATAAATCGTAATCCTTTTGAACCGAATTAATGTCAGCCTGATAGTCATCCTCCTTTTGTTCTTCATTGGTTTCAAATTCTACCGGTATCTTTCCCTTCAACATTTGCAATTTCTCCTGTAGCAAAAAACTATCCCATATAAAATCTAATGGGCCAGTATAGTTGCTTGAAATTATTTTCTCTAAGGTTAGGAAAGAAGCTATTAAAAGTTTGTTAGGTGATCTATGTGTATGCAGTAATTCTACCTGTCTTGCCAATGAAGCCTTTGTATCAGGAATAAAATACCCTTTACGCCTTGCATAAGCCGACAGCTTTTCAGTTTCCAATTCATCGTTTACAATTAAGACTTTAGGATTATTTGTATTGCCAATACCCTCAAATAATTTGAATTGATATACCCAATATATTTTCCTATACAACGATTCAGGATTAACCCTTTTTTGTTCAGCTATATAACCAGACTTCCTGGCATCCGGCCTTATAATGAATGAATTTGTTTTTGTAAAGGTTTCATCTACCCAATCAATATAATGAGCCTCATTAATAGGCAAATCTTTTATACAGGCCTCGAAGTTGAGATTACACCATACTTTGAATTTGCCCTTACCAATTTTTTCTAACCAAATATTTTGAACAAATTCAGGAAATTCTGAAATACCCAATTGCCTGCAATGACCTTGTTCAAGACTAATGAAACTTTTACCGCCAGACATTTGCAGCCATATAGGTTCATTTTTTAATCTGTCGAAAATTGTAGCAAAATCAAGGTCTTTGCCTAATTGTAATTTACTTGTTAGATTGTATAATTCATTTCCTACCACAATTATTTTAAAATCTGAAACTTGATTACCATGCTGTTTTAGGATTTCTATATCAGTTGGCTTAATGCAGATAGGCTTCTGATTAATATTTCCAAAGTCAACATCAATGTTGTCACATATTAACGTTGATTGCTCATTGTTTAGCTTTAATCGTATGGCTATTGGCAGGTGCTGAAAATAAGGCTGCAATCCTTTTGAAATGCATGAATCCACAAATCGAAAAAGGATAGCTTGGAGCAACTTATCATCAACAAGAGTTGCTTCTATTTTTTCTATATTTAAGCAAAAGCCTAAAGACTTATTATCGGAATAAAATGTGAGGTCAAATTGATGGGATAATGTATTCCAAAGAAATTCGGGAGCAATTACAACCTTGTTCCCCTTTTCATTTAATTTTTCTGTAAGTTGATTAAATGTTTGTTCAGAAATATTCTGGTTTGTAGGATTAGGGCGAAAAAACTCATTGGACTGTTTTACAAAATATTCATAATCCAACAATGCCCAATTTGAATTACTGCTAATTTGATTAATTGCTTCGATTGCTTTTGAAGGTAATAATTCTTTAACAGCATCTAAATTACTTTGCGAAACTATTATCCTTGATAATTGATTTATGAATAAACGATAAGTGTGTTCTGTATCTGATGCTGCATTATGTTGAGTTTTAAGTCCGTAACTAAATCGTTCTGGGTTAAGCAACATTTCAACCTCAAGAGTATCCCAAATAAAATCAGAAGATGGCGAAGCCCCATGATTTGCTAACACAGGTAAGTCAAACTCCTTAATGTTCTGACCAATTACTAAAGAACCCAAATTTATAAGACTTACGAGTTCCGTAATGCCATCTTCCACCTGCTTAAAATCCGCTTCACTTTTTGCACCTAATCTGCTTTTCCAGGCCAACTCATTTATTTTCTCACCATTTGATTCTAAGTCGAAACATACGTAATCAAATTGAGAGAAATCGCTTTCCAGAATCCGATCTATAAACTTTTCCTTATACTTGAAAAGAGATGGTACACTTTTATAATATGAAAGAGCTCTGTTTAAAGGAAGTTTTTCTATAAATGCAGACTTATCAATATCATAGGTAAGCTCGGAAAGATGTTGGCCTATACGAGAGTCAGTCAGTTCAGCCAGCACCCCTTTTTCGTATAAGGATATATAAAATTGATTACTCGCACATCTAAAATTTTTCTCACTTATTAGGACAAATGGAAATGAGAGTTTAAAAGATTCAAGAAATGTTACAATATTTTCAAATTCTTCCTTGTTATTTATTTGCCAGCCCCTATTTATTAAAAAATTATAAGAGTCCTCTATTTGTTTTATTGGGCCTTTTTCGATTATTAACTTTAACAGCACTTCTTGCAAAGTTCTCCATCCTAAGAATGGAATTATATCATCACGCCATATGTTTACATCCTCTTGATTCCTAGGATCTGGCAATTTCTCCAGTCTTTCCTGAGCCCATAAAACGAAGCTAATTTTATTAAGATATTTGCTTTTTTCTTTTATAAATGAACGAAATAATTGGAGATTCCCTATTTCGTTAACTTTAGTATTTAATTCCGGTATTTGCTTTTGCTCTAATTGTTGGATCACATTGTTACATAATAATTTCAACTCGGCTTCTCTAATATTAGATTGTAAAAAAGTAGTTAACCACTCGATTGAATCTTCATAGCCATTAAGATCAATTAAATGTTTGGTAAATATTATTTTACCCAATGTGACCAATTCCTTAGTTCCTAAATTCACAACCGACATCATGGAGGCCTTCCAACCTGATGACCTGGCTTGTGCAGTTATTGAAAAAAAGCCAGTTTCATATTTCTCTGTTAAAGCAATTTCTTTTTCTAATTGGCTATCTAAGAGTGGATAGGCAAATGATTTTGACGAAGAATCTTTATTGAAAATAAACACAGGAATTTTGTTAGATACTTTGATTGCATCTAACTCTCCAGGCTTTTTTCTTGAAGCAACTGTTTCAAAAATTACAATACCATCCTCATCAATACCTGATGTAATAAGTTTTGAAACATGGATAAAACAATCTTTGTTATCAGTGAAACTATGCACATACCCAAATCCTTTTGTGGAATCAAAAAATTTGACTTTGCCAAGCTTTTTATTAATTAAAGCCAATTGTGGCTGTTGGTCGACATTTGAATTTTGGTGATTGTTTTTTAGTTGATCAGTTGCTAGTACTTTTTTTTCTGTTACCTCTTTTGTAGCTACAGTATTACTCTGATTATTAAATGGCTGCCCTTTTAAAACCTTTTCAAGTTTTGACCGGATATCCATTTTTGTAAACTTGGTTGTAGTCTTCGGATCAATATCAACTGCAATTTTAAATAACGCTATAAGTCCCGGAACCTGTTCTTCCACAACGCCATCAAATTTGGATAAATTAAGCCCAATGTGCTTCAAGCCCTTTTGAAGCAACTCTTCACTTATGTTCTCTCTATCTAAAATAATTTTTATATCCATTATTAATCGGAAAGTGTTCTACTCTATGAGTGTTAATCTTTAAATATTCGATCTATTTGCTTTATTCTTGTTTTTATTGATTCATCAGCCTCATGTATATCGTCAAATGTTATATCAAGATTTTGAACATGGATATTGAGATTCTCGGCCAGCATTGCTGATGGAATCTGAAACAATGCAGGAGCATTTAATCCTGTTTGAGTATTGGGATAAAGCAGTAAAACATTTTTGCAGTTTCGTCTTATTGCATAACTCACCATTTGGTACAAATCAGGTTGACTTACGCCTGCTTTTAAACCATCACCTGTTCCCCTGATTTTGTATTTAGTATCAATAATTAGTTGGTTATTGACGTATATGTCATTCCTGATTTGAAAGACATTTGAACCTTGGTTTGTTGCCAAGAAATCGGTGCATTGGCTTTTAATATTCAAGGATGGCCATTTGTCGGAAATGAACCCGTAGATGAAATCTTCAAAAATGTATTCCATGGGAACAAGAAAGCAAAAGTTTGTACTGTCCTCGGAATCCATGTCTATTACTTGGTTGGACAGATATAGCTTACATAAAGACAGTATTTGCTTATGGTCAGCAAACAAAGGATTTAACTTTGTCTTATCACAATCTTCGGCTGTACATCGCACATCTGAGACATCATCCAATAAGAAAAGTATTTCATTTAGCTTTTCCTTATTGAGGTAGTTCTCACTGATAGCCAAAAGTCTTCTAGTAACATACTTGATGGTTCGGTTAAAAAGATTATCATAAACAAATGGCTCATGGATACAATAAAAATTCTGCCACTTACCTGTTGTTAAATTGTGTTTGGTATAATTGTCGAATGACAACCGGCCTTTTAGGTAGGTAGTCTCTTCTTCAACTTTTTGATATGCCTGAAAGGGTTGTTGTGAAAGGACCTCCTCTGTATAGTTGGCAAAAATATAAATGAGTAATTCCAGGTAATTATCAAATTTCAATTTTGATACATCAGCAAATGAGAAAGGAAATTTTATTTTGCGGCAGTAGGCTAGCCAATATAAAAGATTAAGCTGCCATTTTTTTACATTCTCTGTTTTGTCGTCTGCAAATATTTTGGGGTAAACCTCAATTCTTACTCCTTCGTATTGAACTACTCCCACATAGTTTCTTGCGGATATTTTGCCATCAACCGTAAAATCAAAGAACCGTTGCTTCTGAATTTTCTGTTCCTGCTGCTCTTCTTCTGAAATTTCTTCTAACAATTCGTTATAACGATTTCTGCTTTGCCAAACACCAGACAGGTAATTAACAAATTCGGGGATTACTTTTTTGTGCCCTTCAAAGGAATCGCTATGCCATTCAAATAATCTCACTCAGCAATAATTTGAAAGTTTTCTTTTATAGTTGTTGTTTTAATTTGCAATCCCGCCTCTGATAATATTCGCTTTACGGTTTCTGCATTATTCTGGCAATACTCATATAGTAGCGGGATAACCTTTGTGTTTAATATTTTTATTTTATCAGCTTCTGGTCTGTTTATGAAAAAAGCATGACCGATAAAAAAATCAGGATTTTTCTTCCAGTTGTAGATAGCCTGATTTAATGCTTCCAATATTGGAGACCACCATTCAGTTTCTTTATAAAGAGGATAGAGTGCTTTAAATTCAAATCTTCTCCTAAGTGCTATATCTAACAAAGCAATTGAACGATCAGCAGTGTTCATTGTTCCTATCACATACAAGTTTGCCGGAACACAGAATTTTTCGTTGGAGTATGGAAGTTCTACCCACATTTCATTATCTGCACCCATTCTTTTGTCATCTTCAAGCAACGTAATTAATTCGCCGAAAACTGCGGAAATATTTGCACGGTTGATTTCGTCAATGAATAATGCAAATTGCTTTTCCGGATTCGTTTTGATTACTTCATATTTTGCCTTTCTGCCTTCAAATGAATCTGCATAGGACTCTTCAAAAGAATTGTATCCAACCAACTTTAAAGCCTCGAGGCAGCTGTTATAAAAAATGCCCTTTTTTAATTCAAACTGCAAATCAGCAACCTGATCTTCGGTATCAACATCCTGTAATAGTGGTTTGATGCCCTCAATAAAATCTTCGTAGCTATATTTCTGATGAAAGGTGATAAAATTATACCGACTGGACAATTCCTTTAGCTCATTAGGAGCAGCATCAATATTTTCTCCTTTAGCAAGTTTGATTAAGTCATTTCCGATGATCGTAATTAATTCTTCTTTTAATTCCGATATAACTGACCACTCTGCATTATCATTTTTTGTAAAAAATCTATCCTTTCTTTTGTTCTTATACTCACTTGAGCTGTCATCACTATAAGCAATGAGGCTATTTCGTACCAAATAATATGATTTCGTCGGCTTCTTCGGATCTTTCTTCAACTTCACAAGTTCTGAATCGCAAATTTCTGTAACTGAAGTAAAATCATCTTTTACTAATAATACGGCTGCTACTATTTCCCAAAGAGAATGTTCCTTTACTTTTTTTAGCAAAAGCTCTTCTATTGATGCTTCTTTGTTAGCGTCTGTAAAGAGCTGCTTTTTAAAAGCATTCAACTCAAAGGTTTTACCTGTACCCGGAGGTCCGTATAGTATTGTGTTAATAAAAGGCAATTCCATATTTTTTGTATTTAGAAGTGGTGTATAGTTAAATATTGAAGAAATGATCGGCACTGCATATTTTGACTCTAAAGCTGTTACCGTTTTAATTGGCAAGCCATAGTTTGGATGATAAGGATTCTTTGACAGATCGATAAGCCAATCAACCCTGTGAAACGCTTTATATTCTTCATCATCTTCATCCAACTCAGTGTCAGATGTTATAATACCCATGCCGATAATATCAGATGTACCGGAAACAGCAAATACAATATCATTTTCTGCAACATCTACCACAAATGACTTTATAGTTGTTTTGTTATTTGTTTGCCTGGTCCCTTCTTTTGGATAATGCTCATCCAATTTTTGTAGAATAAACGCCTCCTCAAAATTGTCTTCATCATAAATGTCATCTACTACATAGCCCCAGCCAATCCGAATATTCTCCTCTTTCAATGCCTTCTTCCACATTGAACCCTTTTCACCAGGTTTTATCAACCATGATTTTATTTCACCAGCCTTCAATGAGCTTACTAATTTTTCAAGTGGGTACTTCAGAAGCAGGTTTGCCCGGTAATTGTCCGACAGTATAGCCGATTTATGTCTCTCGTAAAATTCCAGCAAAGTGGAATAATCCAATGAAGCAACATCGCTGCTTATCCTTTCAACAAATAAGTTCTTTCCTCTATCATAAAGTGCATAGACAACTGAACCATTGTGAATAGAAAAGAATAATTGCTTTGCATTTTGCTGATTTGGATAGGAATTATTGTAAATCGCAAACCAGACATGTTCACTGCCTGTATTTCTACCGCCGTCAAAACCAATTGGCTTCAAATCGGTTGCTGTTGTTAATTGTAAGTCTATTTGTATCTTTTTTGCAAGATTTTCAAGAGTTTCATAAACTAAGTTATTGGTTGTATATGTCAAAAATGGATACAAAACAGCAAACAGATTCTTGTATTGCGTAAAACTTTTTGGATTATCCCGTTTACCCGATTCGTACTTCTCGATAATGTCATTCCGATTAACCAGTCCGTTTAAAAATTCGTCTACAATCTGCTTTCGTAGACCTAATACAGGTCCTTGTGAATTCCTATACCTCGTGTATAATTCATTTTTAACTTCGAGTGGCAACGCATCAATGTAATCAAAGAGGGAATTATTATCTCTGTTTACACTTGAAATTATCAGCGAAAAATCAGAAATTTTCGAAAGATCATATTTTATCTCTTCCCACTCCATACTTTCTCCGGTTTAATATTTTTTAGATCAATAGTTTTAACCCTGGTAAAATTCAACTGGCCTAAATCTGTAATTTGGTACAATCTTGACTTGATTCCTCATCGCAATAACCTAAATGACCTCAGGCAAATATTTTGTCACAATATCTTTTGTCAACTTTGCCAACGGTCTTTTATTAAAATCTTTTTCATCCAGATAATTTGCAAAATAGAATCGGTAGAACTCCTTTTTTGACGCCCCCAAACGAGTAAGCATATCAACAACATTCCCTGCATAGTAGGGACTAAGCTTATCGGATTTAACTATAAGTTCTCCTACAACATCTGCATGCCCCTGATACACTTCACGTATCCTAAAAACATTTACATTCCCAGAGTTAGGAACTGCAGGAACCCCAAACATCCTAGAATGTTTCAGATTTGGATAGGCAACATTTTCATTTAAAGTAATTCTATAATTTCTTGGATCACTTTTATCAGCGTTAAAGCCGATTTGTAAATAATCAAAAGTAGCATCATGGCTAAACCCTTCCTTATATGGGTGCATGTGCAGATTTAAAGAAAAGAGTTTCTCGCCCTTTAAGTTGGAGTTACAATAATTGCAAGATGGAATAAGGTTATAAAAAGATAAACCAAGTAGAGGGTGTTGTGCTTGATGAAAATAATGATCCAGGGTAGGTCGTATTACTAAATCCCGCCCCTTACCAATAACAGTATTTGTATAAACCCGATTGCAAAAAACACACACATTGACATTTAATGCATTGGATAAATCATAAGCATTGTAAGGAAGAGTTTTTTTGTCTATGAATTCATCGTAAGGAATTATTACCTTGATAAATTTAAGCGTTTCTCTAGTAAACCAAGCTTGAGTGTGTAAAGCATTAGTAGCTTGTAAATCATCTATTTCAGAAAGTATTAAATCCTTTAAATTGTTTTCGTCGGATAATGCTGTTAGAAGAGCTATGTAACCTGCTCTATTATTATAAAAATGTAATGATAAAGAAGTTTGATTCCTTAATCTAGAATAATGATGTCTATTTGTGAAAGAACCTCTATTTCGACCGATTATATTTAGAAGCGAAGTTTTTGTTCTTGTAACAAGAGGTGCAAAGTTTCGTACTGTAGTTATTGTGAAACCTGCTTGTTTATCAATTACCTTAAATGCAGATAGATAAAAGTTTACCCTGCTAAGGATTAAATCCTTAACACCATCAAAGTGTGCTTCCTTTACAGCCTCAATATTATCGACTTCGATTTTTATCATTCCTGATATTTTTAATTAGGTTAAGTTCTTTTTCTCTTTCAACTATGATATTGTCAAATTGCTCCCTCGGCATTCCTTTGAGTATTTTTTCTAATAGCTTGAATCGAACATAAGGCTCCCCAATAATATCAATTTCTTTTTTTAACAAATTATATTCCTCAACTGTGAATTTGTCCTTTGAATTAACTCTTTGAACAAGATTCTCAATCTTTTTCCTAGCGAACTCTCCCACCAACCCGTTTTGCAAAAAGAAACTATCCGTAAATAATTCATGAATATTTGCTCCAAATGTTTCATTTTTCTTTTCAAGGCTATCAACCACTTCTGGTTTTCCTTTTCCTTTCTTAAGAAGAACAACGCAATTGGGAGGAAGGTCTGAAAGGATAAACGGTGAGTGTGAAGTTAATATCACCTGCACTTTATGGTTCGTAAACCGCTCTGTGATGAAATCCGTAAAATGATAAATAAATTCTTTTTGCCATTGTGGATGAAGAGCCAATTCTGCTTCGTCTAGCAGCATTAGTAATGGCTTTTTTCTTTCTTCCCGTTGCAATTTCATATCATTTAACCTGGCAAACACCATTAGCATGGCATATTCTCCAGAACTTAAAGAAGACTCGCTGGCTGGTTTATGACTAAAGTAAAAGTCTGCAAACCCTGATATGTATTCTACTTTGAAGTAATCTTCAATTAATTCCTCTAAAGCTGATCTAGTGGCTTTTGTTAACTCTACTGACAAGATACTCCCACCCTCATGGATAACAATATTTCTTCTGAATACAAACTCTCCTAATTGATGAATAAATGTTTGCATCTGAGAAATACGATCATTTAAATAATCAAACTCACGGGTTCTCAATATATAATAAAAAATATCATGCAACTCTGGCACAATTGATTGCTCAGAAATATTATCATATTTCTTTTTTTTTCCTAAGTATTCTAAAATTTTATAAGGAAATTTCCGGTAAATATCCTTTATTGTATCTGGGCCGCTGACAAATTTTTCTTCGCCGACAAAGTGATAAACAGCGGCCTGGAAAGCCCGTAAAAGAAACTTGTTTTTTTTTGAACGATTAAGACTGAAATAATTATTTAACGATGCTGTCAACTCAACTAATTCCCTATTGTTATGCTGCTCCGTATCGAAACGTAATGATAGGTTAAGATAAGGGGGAGGTGTTACTGGAAAAATCTTTTTATTTCCATCTTCAAAATATTCGTTCTCTTTCTTATTCAGCCAGCGGAGCAATCGAACCATGCGAATTAATTCCTGAGATGAAAAAGCTGAAATCTTATCATTGTAAGTTATTGATGGTTCAGAAGCATTTTTGCCGGTTCTGTTTTGATAATCTGAATATAACAAATGCCAGGTCGATAAATTCTTTGTATCTCCCAATTGTTGCTTACTGTAATCCATTGCATAAAAGGATGTGGCATCAAATGTGTTAGACAGAAAAACGGTTATAGCGGCAGACTTAATATCCTCCAAATCATCAATTCTTGTAATTGCCGGAAAACCGTCTGGCACTTTAAGTTTAAAGTCCAGAAAACTATAATACTTTAACTTGTCTTTTAATCGCACTACTATAATAGCTCTCTCATCTTTATTGTTATGTATACCGCCAGAACAATATTCAATAATATAGCGCAGAATTGAAGTCTTCCCAGCTCCATTCTCACCTATGATTCCAATAAAGTGGGTAATATTTTCTCCAAAGAAACCTGGAATGTAATTTTCAGCAGTCTTTACATCAAGAATTCCTTTTTTTTCATCAAAATGAAAACGAAACTGGTTGCTTAAATTAAGCCCTACCTCTTTAAGGCCCTTATATTCCTTTATCCATAAGTAAAGTAATTCCATAGCAAGCTTTTAATAATTATCGTTACCAAAGTCAAACCCATACTGTGCTCCGGGTTCTTCTACTATATTATCGGTATTTTCTGTTTTAGATTTATTTTTCGAAATCTTCTTATCCCACAATCCCGCCTTTACTTCTTCTTCATGTATCTCATGATTGAGTTCTAATAATTTTTGCAGTACAATTTTTCTGGCATCGGGATGAATAGTAAATCTGGTTCTATCATTCTCAGGAAGATAATCAACATCATAAAATCCATGTCTTAATTCTACAGATTCCCCTGGTGGCAATAATGTGGAAGGTCGCCATCCATAAGCATCCAACACCGCTTCATCCATTAGCACATGCAGCTCACGGAGTTTGAGGATACCTTGTATGGCTTCATTAAATGAAATGGTGTTAACGGTTTTATCTAAATGCTTTTGCAGAGATGCTACCTGTTTGTCTTTATCATTAATGCTTTGGGCAGTGATGGCATTACTGTGAAACAGATTATAGGTTTTGGTAAGCCCCAATTGCATACCCAACATGAGTTGCTTGCGATGTCCGTGATAGGCTTCACCAATGGTTTCTAATTTTTGTTCTTGTTGTGGGTTGAGGTTTTGAACAAAAGGGAAAGTTTCAAAACAAATTGTGTTGGAATAGTTCAAAGTACCTGCACCAAGAGTTGAGGCAAATTTCCATCCCCAAATATTATGAATTGTGGATTGAAGAAAACAAAATTCCAACCATGTGTCTAAAGTAAATATCCCGAGTTTGTTAGAATATACATTACCACTTTCAACAAAATCAATTCCAGTGTGTTTTGAAACAAGAGGAACTGCAATTATTCTTTCCTTGCCTTTAATTGCTTTATACAGGTTTATTCCCTTTTCTGCATATAACCACCAATTATTTCTATACGTATCTCTTTTTACTTTTTCTCTTTCTGGTTTTACAAATTTCTCAACCAATTCAAAACAGACCGGATATTCACTTTTGCAAAAATCTAACTTCCAGTCAAAGAAATTTATTACATAACGAGATGCCTTTTGATCCGGATTATTGCTAAAATCATCACCACTTAAATAAGGAAAAATTACCTCTGAATACTTTTGGTTATTGGCAATAATATTTTTTGCTGCTTTTGGCTCCATGACAAAACCTTGACCTAAAATAATACTGCCTTGAAAACTTTTATTTTGATTTGCTAAAAGTGCATGAGGTTCAGATAAGGAAATGTTGTCGTCAAAATAAGATGTAATTGTTTCAACTTCTTTTTTATCTAAAAAGTACTTTCCTGACCATTCACCTTTAAAAATTGATATCAAGGAAACCTCAACAGCCGCTAATCCAGGCCATCTTACATTTCTATCACAGTAGATGATATTGCCCCCTCTATCTTTGATAACTGATAGTCCACCTTCTCTTGTATCTCCTTGTGAAATAGTATTTGTAGAAATTAAAGATTGAAATCCTTTTTTCTTAATAATTTCAAAAATCCTCCTAAAAAAGTAAGCTACAAAATCAACTCCACCACTCACTGGTTCATAATTTGTTTTAAGAAAAGCCAAATATTCATCCCCAAAATTGCCACTAATCTTTTTGCCACCGAGGAATGGAGGATTACCTAAATCACAATCAAATCCTCCTTCACTAAAGACTTCCGGAAACTCAATAAACCAATGGAAGAAACGTTTTTCTAAAGCCACTGCTGTTGCCTTCGCCACTTTTCTATCCTGCCAACCTTTGTAACCGCTTAGTATCAAACGGAAATCCGCATCGGTCATCAGGTAATCTTTATTAGCTTCAGTTTTAGGAATAAAGAATTGTGCTATCTGTGTATCGGCCATCGCCTTTAAAAAAGTAAATCTCTTGCCATCAATAAATTTCTTGTAGGCTTTTGCCTTGCGTTCTATTTCATCCGGTGTGGTTTCGGGCAGTTGATTAAAGGTTTTGTATTCTGCCATTGCTTCTTGCACAGAGTTTTCAGTGCTTTTTTCAAACTCGGCTTTTAGCTGTAAACTTTTGGCAATTCTTTCTTTACGTTCTTTTATGTTTTTATCACGCCATGTTTTAGCAATGTCTTTATCATCTACCGCAAGGGTTTTAAAGGCTTCGTCAGCAATTCCTTTTTCCAATTCGCTGCGATGTGCTAAGCCTACAATGGCATCACCACATTTAATATGGTGGTCTAAAAAGTTAAGCGGCTCTCCGGGGTTATATGCTTCCAGCCATAAGGCAATTTTGCAAAGCTCAACTGCTAATGGGTTTTTATCTACACCATAGATGCAATTCCGCACCACATCTTTCATGGCTTTACGTATCGATAATGGATTTGGTTGCTCTTCCTCCGTTTGCACCCTTGCCACTGCCAATGCAATTCTACGGGCTGCACTTAATAGTATATGCCCGCTGCCGCAGGCAACATCGCATACTTTTAATTTCAACAAAGCCTTTATCGTATTTTCCTTGTTTACTTTCTTTTGAGCATACAGCAGCAATATATCTTCAATTAGGTATTCTAAAGAATGTTTGATTAAAGGCTGCACCAATTCTTCGGGTGTATAGTGCGATTGAAACTCTCTGCCTCCTGCTTGCTTTTGCCAGTTCACCGAATAATTATCTGATCCTTCAACTTTTTTGAACTCTAATTTTAATTCCAGCAAACCTTCATACACAGATCCAAATTCTTCTACATCCAGTCCACCATAATTTACGGCTATCAATACCCCATTGTCGTTTTCAAAATAACTAAGTGATTTAATGATGTTTAATAGCACCGCATTGCTCAGGTAACACTGGTGCAAATCATACTGATTATTACTGATAGCATGGTAGCCAAACAAATCACCCTGAAGGCTCATGATGCCGAGCTTTTCGCCAATGTCTTTTTTTTCAAATAGAGAGAAGGTACTTACCAAACTTTGCCATAAATCGTAATGGCGGTTGGCTTCGGGTGGAAGCAATTTCTTAGCTAATTTTCTTAATCGTAATAAACTATAATAGTTGAAATAGATGTGATTGAAGCGTTTGGTTTCGGGTGTCTTACTATCAGCATAAACAAGATTACGTTCTTCAATTACAAACAAAAAAAGTAAGCGGTAAATGATACGCAACTGATGACGATAATATTCATCGGCATCAATATTTCCGGCAGCTACTTCTTTACGAAGCGCTGCATTGTTGGGGTGATTAATAAAGCCATTGGCTAAGTTCTTAATAGCAGCTTTAACTGCTTCGCCTAATTTATTGCGGATGGTACTCCCGGCTTCCAAACCTTCCTGGTGGTATTTCTCCATGATGCTGTCGGCACCGGCATCAACCTTTTTCGGCATGCGGCTGGCATGCAATACACGGTACAGAATAACGAAATCGGAATACAGATCCTCTTCCATCATTTTCTCCAGGTTAAACTCAACATAGCTTAACCGGGTAATGCGACTCGCATCACGCAACAAACGGAGTTGGCGGCCATTGGTAACCATGCCATACAGATGCTCACTGTAATTGAGGTACTCCTGCAGCATGGCATGAGGCGATACACGGAGTTGTTTGTTTTCCGGTCGTTTATCAAGTGATTCGTGGTAACCGCCTACATACACCGGGAAATTATCCAAACTACTATCACGGTAACCAATAGGAAATGATTTGCCGTTTAGTTCTTCGGATGTTCTGTTGAAAGTAAGATTGTACCCAAGATTGGTGAGCAGGGGAGAAATCCAGAAATTACGGGTTTCGGTAGTTCCTGTTTCGCCTTCTTTTAAACGGGTTAGTTTGCTTTTATAAATGGTCCATTGTCCTTTTGCTTCTTGCCATGCAAGGCTTATTTCATCTTTTAGTTTGGCATTGGTCAAATCAGGATTGAAATCTTTGCCCTGCTGAAAGGTTGCCTGCTCGCTGCGGATTTTGGCCAGCAAGTCAGTGGATAGAATGGAACCTTGTATGTCTATTGATGGAAAATTCATACTGATTGCTTTGCTTAGATTTTAGGATTAGGAATTAATACATATACCCCTAAAATATCAGGAGGCAAAACAGGAGTGACTGCTTCAAACCTTTTAGCACCTATGTACTTTGCAAATCGGGTATGTGCATTCACCAATTCATCAGAACGCTTCGCAACTACCGCAATAAAGTCAGGATGCAATTCTTCAAAATGTTGCAGTTCCTTTTCAAAAATGATTTCCTGCCTTTCGGTGCTAATGTCTAATGCACTTGAAGTATGCAATAGTGTTTTACATTGGTCAATATCCAGAGCATGAATACCATCAGCTGTTTGCTCATAGCCCCAAAGAAACATTTCTTCGGAAACCATTTCGTGTTGCTTGCTTACTTCACGAATAACGTTGCGAACTCGGAATTGAATTAAAGTGGTTTGCGTATTAACCGCATCTGTGCGGAATACGGATGCCCTTGAAGCTTTATTTCCTTTTCTTTCTTTATCAAGAGAGTTGGCAATAATGCGGTGGCATAACTGCTCTACAAAACGATGGTTGCGGCCTATGTAACGGAAGCCTTGCGGAGTAGGTGACTGGAATGAAATATGAATTTTGTCGCCCTGACCCAATGCAGATGCCATCCATTCATCCATATTTAATTTCTTAAAAATGTAACCACCTTGTGTTTTCTCAAAATTAGCACCCAATAGTTTTGAGGCAGCCAGCACAAATGCTTCTAAAGTATCCACATCACCAATGGCTTCATCTACTTCGTGTAAGTCTTTTTTAACCTCATCCGGCATTATGCTTTCATGGGCAAAAATGGAACGGATTTTTTCGGCCTTTTCCCTTGCTGCTTCAATCTCGTTGGTAATTTCAACATCCAATTCGTCTAACTCAGGGCTTGCTCCAAAATCAATGCGTATTTGTTTTGAGAATCTGTTTTGGGCTTTATCAGGATTTAGTAATACCTCTTTCAAAACCTTGTCCATCACAGAACGGTTATCATCGGCTAACGCAATACTTACACCTGATGTACTTTGTATGCGTTGTATTTTTTCAATGATGATTTTAAGTACCACCACATCCATAGGATTATCTTCGCCAAATAGCACCTTCACATCAATGCTGTTTTGATGATTGCCGTTTTTATCAATCCATCCCGGTTGACCGTAGCGGTCAACACGGCCTTCTCTTTGTTCCAAACGGTTAGGGTTCCAGGGTAAATCGTAATGCAGAATGGCATTGAATTTATCTTGAAGGTTAATACCCTCACTTAAACAATCGGTAGCCACTAAAACCCGTTTGGGGCTTTTAGCCATTTCATCAATCTTCTCTCTGCGTTCTTCATCACTCAGTTCGCTGGTGATGGCTCGAACATCCACATCCTTTGGCAAATATTCTTTTAGAATTTTAGCCACATATTGAGCTGTAGCGATAAAGCGACAGAATACAATTGGACTTTGCCCTTTATTAATCCAGTGTTTAATTTGCTCTGCACCAAGTTTCACCTTTTGGTCTTTCTCAATTTTAGTTAACTCCGCAGCCTTTTGGGCAAGCTTATGCAATATATTCCATTCGCTATCTGATAAACCGGCACGATCTATGATTTCAATTTGCTCTGTATCATTTTGTTCATCCCACTTTTCAACAATAGGATTCTCTTTTACTTCATCTTCGGTAATCTCATCGGGTTCTGCAATTTTAGATTTACGCTTTTGTAACATTTCAAACCCTGCTGCCGGGCTACTCATTACACCTCTTAATAATGACAGAGCAGCAAAGTATTTTATCCTTGCTTTGTTTTCTGTAACACCTTCGGTGCTTATACCTCTTGCAAATTTTAAGACATCCTGATAGAGTTTGTAATAATCTGAGGAGGGAGATAGGGTATAGGGTAATTCTTCTGTTGTTCGCTTTGGAAAAAGGGATTCTCCATCTTCCCACTTTTCAATGTTCTTTCTTTTGCGTTGTATAAAATGGGCTGCTACTTTTCTTTTTTCCGAAGTTTCTAAATCGGCAAAATCGTATGTTTCAAATTCAGGATTCACCAATCCTAACAACGACTTAAATTCTCCATCCTTTCCGCTATGTGGCGTTGCAGTGAGTAAAAGCAAATGTTGTTGATCGTTCTTTGCAATCTTTTCCAACAGTTCATATCGTTGCTGGCTTTGACCGGTTTTTTTAAAATCAAGATTTTTGGTACAGGTATGGGCTTCATCTACAATAACCAAATCAGGAACATCTTTTAGAAAGGCAGGCATTTTAGCCGAGCCGTTTTTTACATAGTCAATGGATACCACCTGGTAGGGATAATAGTTGAATACATTCAGCGTATCATCTCCAACAATCTTTCTCTCCAATCCTGCAACAGTACTTGAACGAATGATTACAGCATCAATATCTAATTTATCAGATAATTCTTTTTGCCACTGTTCGCATAAATGCGGAGGGCATAAAACAGCAAAGGATTTTATTGTACCTCTTTCCAACAGTTCCCGCAGAATCAAGATGGCTTCAATCGTTTTACCAACCCCCACATCATCTGCTACTAACAAACGGGTAACAGATTGCTTTAATGCCATGATTAGCGGAACCAATTGATATGATCTTGGACGAAACGAAAGTTTACCCATACAACGAAACGGGCCGCTTACCTGACGGAAAGAAAGCCTTGCTGCATCGTATAAAAGTTTTGCAGTAAGAAAACTTTCTAAGTCTGATTTATCAGGTAACTCAAACTGGTCGTCTTCTATTTTATCAAAGGCTTGCAATACAGGTTCAAACACTGAAATCATTTCATCATCAGAACCACCAAGCGGTTTGAGCAATACTATTTCATTGTCAGAAGATGGCTGTACAACACACCTTCTTCCTCTGAACTTAACGAGCTTACCCGGCTTTTTTAATTTTCTGTCTATCATATTGCTTAGCGTACTTTTCTAAAAATGTCTTGTCTCCTTGTTACAAATGCTGCAACTGGTTCTGAAGTATCATCCCAAACCAATACATCAAAACCGGCTAACTCAATCGTTTTTCGTTTTTTCTCATCATCAGCTTTATTGAGGGCTTTCTTATGAATCCCTCCATCAACAAATACTAAAGCCTTTTCTTTCTCATATACAAAATCAGGTTGCACATAAAACTGCTCCATATTGTGGTTGGTAAAATCAGGTAATCTGTATCCATTGTCAAACAGATAATCCAAAAGTGCTTTTTCGCCTGGGCTGCGGTGGTGTAATCCTTTTTTTAGCTCCTCGTATTTCTCTTCATAAGTGCCGCCAACTGTATCATCAGGATTAGAAACAATTAATAATTCCAAAGCTTTAATTATAGAGTGCCTGTCAATTTTGATATGGTCCATTTGATTGTAATAAGACAACAAATCATCATAACTTGCTTTAGGCCGTGTAGGAAATAGATCTTCTTTTGTAGCATAGTTATAGCCACATATTTCATACGCATTTAAAAATATCTCTCTAAGTTTTGCAGGATTACGGGCAACATCTTTTAATACACCAATACTTCCTTCGGCAGATTCATACAGCATGATGTTTTTATATTCATCACTACCCATCAGTTTGGCAGTAATTTCTGTCGACTCAATATGATATAACTGTTCAATAGATTTTTGTAAAGCATATTGCATAGAAATTACTCCCTCTTCTGTCAACCCTAGAGATTTTATGGGCTGAACATACAATACATCTGATGTATCATAAGTATATAACATAACGTTTTGAATCAGGTCTTCTGGATTTGGCTTTTCTAATTGCTTTTTTGTTTTCAAAAAACCCGTCTTAGTTCCAATATCAAAACCATCATCACGGCCCCGCTTCCATTTTTTGTTTAGCAAAATCAGCTTTGCTGCTGGTGCGTAAAACAATTTCATCAATTCGTCACCATCAACTGTAAGTTTAATTTTTGTGGCATCAAGCAAACTATCTGCTGAGTTTAAATAAAGTTCTGTTACATACCCTTCGGAGGTTCGTACTTCTTCCATGCAAGAAATGCGTTCAGAGTTTTCAGACTGTGCTTCTTCTAATTCGAGCAGGTTCTGATGTAACTCAATATTGCTTGCAGTGAATTGTGTTCCGGTAATTGGGTCTTGATTTTTGCCTTTCCCTTCATCTTTACCAAGAAAAGCATAATTGGTTTCCTTCGATATTTTAATTTCCATCAAGTCCAACGAAACATCATTTGGAGTAATTCGGTTTACCTTATACTTACCCCCATTGTGATAAATAAGATTGTTAGGGCCAAACTCTTTCAGCCCAATAAAACGTGGTCTTGAAATGGATTCATTTCTATCCTTACCACCTAAGAAAACACGAATTGGCAAACGGGTAAAATTGTATCCTGGCAGAAAGCCTTCAGAAGCCAAATAACGGAAAGTGTAGAACTCCGATAAGGTTGAATTTTTGTTTTTATCCGATTGGTTTTCCAAGAGGCTTTTTCTATCCTTTGCCCTCATGTATGAAATGTTGGCCAGTTTTTTTAGCTGTGTATCTTTTATTACCGGGCTGATATGCGTTTCGTGTGCTTCGTTCATTTGACGCAAAGCATCCAAATACATTTTACGCCAACGTAGCAAGGCATGTTCTAATTTATCTGGAACCGTTCTGATTTGTGTTTCTAACCATGCGTCATTAAACCACCGGATGCCTTTAAAATCAATACCGGCAACTACTTTTAAAACTAAATTCTTTATGTCGGTAAAACTGGAATCAATTACATCCTGATATTTTGCCTTAATGTCTTTTTTTAATTTATAAGTTCCTCCAGCAATGTCAATGAGGTCAATCAATGAAGGTTTAAATTCTTCTGCGTTTAAAAAAGAAAGTACCGTTGCATTTATATGTGAACGGATCAGTTCTTCATTGGTGAGGTCAATTCTTGGAGCCTGAACAATACCGGCAACCATTTTTACAGGATTTGCAAAATAGTGTTTGTCGTGTGGTGAAACTTTAGAAGCATAAGTGAATACCAATGCTGATTGCCCACTACGACCTGCACGGCCACTACGCTGTGCATAGTTAGCCGGGCTTGGCGGTACGTTTCGCATGTGAACAATGTTTAGAGAAGAAATATCAATCCCTAATTCCATTGTAGGCGAACAATACAAAGCACTTAATTCAATTGCCTCATTGAACTTATCTTCCCTTTCAATTTTTTCCTCGTTCTTAATTTGTCCAGTATGCTCAGCAGCTATGTATGATTTAGGTAGTTTAGAAAAATCTTCCTGATATAAATTTTGGAAGTATAGATGCGGTTTGATTTTGATTTCCTCATCCAATGTAATGTATGATGTCTTGTCAGTGGCAACATTTATCAAATCGCCTTTCTTCCAAAGCACTTTTGAGAGGATTAATTGATATGCATCCTTGTCGCCCTTTTCTGCTTTAATGTTTATCTTCTTTAAATAATGAGCTTCTGCAAGTGCATCCAACACTTTAGTCATAAATACATTGTAATCATTGCTGCTTGGCGGTATAATACCCTGTTTTCTAAATTCATGTTTTATGAATCGAGCCAAACGACTGGATGGACCAATACTTTGAATATATGTTTCTCTTGTGGCTTTATCAGCACCCTGCACTGAAAGAAAGTTCGGGGCATCCAACTTTTCGCCTTTATCAAGCGACCAAAGTTTTTCTTTATTTAATTGCTGATTTAATTCACTTTCAATACGCAGTCTGTTTTCATATCGCAGCATGTCGTAATCAACTGCATACATATTTCTGAAGTAGTTTAATACTTGCAGAATAAATTCCTTCCTTTTTTCAACTGTCCAGTCTTTTAATAAATCAATTGTGTTCCAAAGTGTTTCATCTGCAACATCTTTATCTAAATTCTTGTATGTTATTTCTAAAAGAGCAGTTTGTTCAAGATTGGGCAGAATGTAACGCCAGCCTCTTTTAAGATCCTGTATTATGCGATATGAAATATAGTTTCTTAATGCTTCCAGGTTATCTTCATTTGGCCTATTGGGGTTTGGAGCAGGGTTGGTTGCATAATCTTTCTCAGGAAGGTTTAATGCTTCCTGAACCTTAAATATTAAGTCAGAAATTTTTAACGGTTCATCACTCATCTTCAACACTTTTTCAATTGCAGAACGTAAATGAACAACTTGTATGAAATCGTTGAAATGCCCGGCTTGAAGTGAAGCGTCTTGCCTGTTATCGGTAAAGCTCATTAGCTTTTGCTCTTTCAATACCTTTCCATGTTTGTAGAGAGCCAACAACGTTTGAAGTGTAATCAGGGTGGTTGATGTGGAACGTCCTTCATTGCCTAAAGAAATGAGTTTTGATTTTTCACTGAGTTTAGGCTCCAAATAAATTAACCCACAAGTTGGGTCGTAAATTAAGGGAGCTGGCATGAACCAGGCTTTTTCTCCTCCATTGGGTGTTTCTGAAAAGGAACCATCCTTTGATACATAGATTTCTTTTGGAAGTAGAAAATCTTTTGAGTTTTCTATTTTGCCTGATTTGCTTATCCATGCAGCAGGTAACAGTTCAATAAAATCATTTATATCCAACTGGTATCCCTTATCAAATAGAATGTAGCCATCCTTGTAATCATCCTGAAGGCGGCTTTTTACTTTCTTTACTTTGTTGCCATCATTGGCTTTTAAATCATCTTCGTTCTTCGGATTTTGATTTTCATTGAAGTCTCTAAAGATTAGTTTTGATTCACTAAAATCTTTTCTAACACAAATAAATTCCACACCACTAACTCTGCTAAATACTGTTTGAAAAACAGGGACTTCCGGCTCGCTTTCGGAAAGTTTTACAAACGGATTTGGTTCTAAGGTTATATAACGTTTATCAGCATCTTCGAGTGTTACATAGACATAGCCTGTTTGTGAAATAAATTGATGCAATTTGAATGGAAGTATAGTGTCTTTTTTCTTTTCTCTTGCACTTTCAATATTTAAGGATTCAGCCCAAATTAAAATTTCAATAATTTTTTTCTCCGCCTCTGCTTCGCTGATTCCCGTTTCAAGTGAGAATTCTGATGCAATTGTTTTTAAAGATTTAGGCTCATTCCTTCTTTTATGCTCTCCTTCATTTCTAACAGCAATGGTTCTTTCAAGCCATATTGCAATGGGGTTTTCAAGTATTGCCTTTTTTGATAAGTCTTTTATGTCCGCTTTTAAAGCTGATACTAATGCCTCCTTTGATGGAATTACTTCATTTGTTGAATACGTTAATGATTCCACAATTACATTTTCTGGAAAGAAATCAGTATCAAAAAATCTTGTTGCAACTTTCGCAACTTCGTTCTTCTGCTCATCAATGGTGCCGGTAGCCATCGTTGCCGATGTTCCAATGCAAATGATATTTTTATTTTTAGCCGCTGATTTAATTCTTCTGTTTAATAAAGATACATCTGCACCTTGCCTCCCTTTGTAAACATGCAATTCGTCATAAACCAAATATTCAATGCTATCCAAAAATGATTTCCTTAAACCCTCATCTGCTTTACGAACCATTAAGAGTTCTAACATCATGTAATTGGTGAGTAGAATATCGGGAGGGTTTGCAATTACCTTATCTCTGTCATCTTGCTTTTCCTGCCCTGTATATTTTGCGAAAGTGAAGGGTAACCTGCTTCCAGTACGTTTTCTGTAGTTTTCTTCAAATCCTAATAATGCAGCCTCCTGTGAATTAATTAAGGCATTTAAAGGATAAACAATAATTGCTTTAATACCTGGCTTATTTGGGTTTCTAAACAGGTGGTTGAAAATTGTTGAGATATAAGTTAAACTCTTACCCGAACCAGTTCCAGAGGTAACAACAAAGCCTTTACCTTCATTGCCTTTGATTATTGCTTCTGTTTGGTGTTTATATATTGACCATGAATTATTTTCACCATCATAGAATATATTATTAAACTCTTTTACCAATACTCCATTATTAACTAAATCTTCAACACTCCCACCAGATTCAAAAGAAGGGTTAAATTGGATTAATGGCTCGGGATATAAATTGCCGGAATCAAAATCCTTTCTAACAGTAGCAAGTATTTTTTCATCAGCAATATTGATAAAGCTGTCAATGTACAGCTTGTAATCACCAAGTATGTCCTTATGTAAGTCAAATATGTTTTTCATTATTTTTTATAAAATAAATCAGTGTAATTAAAAAAGACCAGCTCCTATATCAGAGTTGGCCTTCCAATCAAATATAAGAAATAAAGCATCTTTATCTTTAAATTTTGAATTACAAAAAATTATGCTAGAATTTTTTCAATTTCTCCAATATTTTCACCATTGCCAAGGTATCCAGGCCACAATAGTCTAACAATGCCTGGCGAATTCTTTCTCTTTCTGTTACTTCCTCCACCATTTTCAAATTATAAAAAGCAGCACTCGCATCTCCCCCATTTCCTATAACTAATGAATCATAATTTAATTCCGGTACCAATGCTGGCAATACATACTTAATGGAGTATGATCCTTTCATAGCATGCAACCTGTAATTTTTACGAAAAGGTGCCATTAAATCCACCATCCGTTCCTGAATTTTTTCTATCGGTTTTGCCAAATGTTCAAACTCTTCCTTCAAATGATTGAGAATAGTATTTTCAAATGTTTTATTGTATGCCAGTATGGTTCCATTTTTCTCCAATGCTTCCAATAATTTTTCAGCAAAGACGAGGTGATTATCCTGTGGACCATCAGCTAAATAATAGCGATGTACTAATTCATCATCGGCTTTATTTTGTATATGCAGGGAGAATTGAAAAGGCACTTGCCGGAATGGCCAATGACCATCCTGTTCGGGCACAGCAGTCATCCATGTTTCAAAATCGAGAAATTGAAGGGGATATTCTAATTGACTCAAAAATTCCTTTATCGCTTCCTGGTTAATATATTCTTCCTCGACATATTCATCATCTACTAAACCTTTACTGCAAAAACCATAAAAATCACAATCGTAAGGCATGAAACAATGGTCTCCAATTTCCATAATGGGAAGTTGTTTTGATTTCAACATAGCCATTAACTCTATTGCTTTGGAAACAATAAGAAATTGTTGCTCTTTTACTTCTTCCACTACCGAAGTACAGGTAAATAGCTGTTGAATATCCAGTTCGCCATAACGAACATAGTCTGTATTCAGATGTACTATGCTAATATCTTCCAGTGGTATTC
This sequence comes from uncultured Chitinophaga sp., assembly GCA_964641575.1. Taxonomy (GTDB): domain Bacteria; phylum Bacteroidota; class Bacteroidia; order Chitinophagales; family Chitinophagaceae; genus JJ008. Next base: position 62,987 of record CAZXMP010000004.1, read on the forward strand.
CTGATTGTGTAATTACATAATACTGCAATGCTGCATCCTGAATATGCGGAGGTTTTACACTACCTGTTCCTTTTACCTCGAACGCATACCATTTATCGCCTTTCTTTACTAATATGTCAATCGCCACCAGTATGCCTTCAAATTGAAAAGCCGCTTCGTAAATAACATTCACTCCTTTACGGATATATTTTTCTGTATCGGCAACTGATTGCTGGTATTTATATGCCGTTTCCGGGCTTGCATCTACACCATATGGAAATAACTGTCGGGCCAGCATTCCTATATCCGTTCCTGCTTGAAAAATGGAAGCTTGGGCTTCTGTTAACTCGTCTCTTACGCTTGGTTGAAATTTATGCAGCCATAGCCTTTTGGGGCATTGGCAACCGTACATGAATGTTGATTTGGATAAGGTATGTTTTGGTGGTGGAGGCATGCTGGTTCTCTAAAAATACAAAAAAAGAGAAATTGAATGGGTGTGCTATGTAAAGGAGGTGTCAAATACCATATCAAATGTAAACTCAGGTATAAATGCGGATTAATCACTAATTGAGCCTGATATTATCTAGCGATTTATTAATCCAGCGATTATCCGGCTTAATCCAGGATTATCTTTCCATTTTTCTAATTGTGATCTGACTTCAGCATTGATTAACGCCGGATTATCTGAAGCCAGCAATTCAGCATAAATCTCTAATAGTTTCTTTAGCCCTTTTACCGGCACAGTAGGTAATTCTACTAAACAGCTTTCAATTATTTGTCTTAGCATTTTATTATGACCAGCCGACACGTTAATCATAGATTGTATAAGCAAATCTGTTAATCGCTTAAAGGGCGCAAATTCAATCCTCTGGTATTTTCCTATTATTTGTCCTAATAGAACATTATCAATTTTTCCTTTTGGAGAATGATGCACCCAAATCTCTGCGGCAGTTGAGGCTGCAGTTTTATCTGAAGAAAGCAAACTTGCAGCTAAGAACAAATGCGCCGTTTCTCCTGGTTCGTCCCATAATTCATATAGAACTTGCAAGGCTGCAATTATCATTCGTTTATCATTCTCTCCTGTAAATGTGGGATACTTAAAAGAGATTGATAATAATTGTGGAAGAAGAGATTCCGTATTATTGGGAGCCATCAGCAATGCCCGCCGAATATCGTTGTGCTCATTTGAATAATATTGCGCTTTAATTTTAAAATAATTATACAAAAGCTGTGGAGGTTCTTTAGCAATCATCTTTTTTGTTAGCTTTTGAAGAAAGCCTTTAACACCGGTTACTTCTTTCTTTGATTGCAGTTGTGGCTTAAAATTTATTTTTAGAATTTTATGAGAAGCTGTTACTGGTACTTCTTTTCCAAGTTTATAGTCATAACGGCGGGTTTGGTACTCTTCAAAAACAACCTCCCAAGGAAGTTGGCCGGTATAGAGACCAAGTCCCTTTTCATAATACCCAAACTCTTCAAATTCAGGATATATTTTTTTGGGCGATTTGCTAAGCGAAGCCATGACCCAGGCCTCTGGTTGTGTAAAAGGTCCTTGAGGCACTTCATTTTCGCCAAGTAAAAATAAAAACAGATTACGCCACTCTCCTTTCAATTTTTCCTTGGCTAACAACAATCCTGCTTCTGGATTTTTCAAATAACAACGGGCCAAAGCTAGCTTTGCATCCATTGGATCGGGATATAAATCTTTGTCTTGATATTCCGCCACACGTTGCACCAGTATTTCTGGTAGAATCCATCCGGGTTGATGAGTAGGTGTTGAAAGTAAAGGAAGCTTGTCACCGACACGAATCTTTGCTAATACTTCTGTCAGAAAGATTTTATAGGGAACATAAAATGGATCTTTGTAATAATTATCCCACTCCACTATATAGGAAGTTGCTGAATCAATACTCATCCATTTTCGTAACGTATCTCCATCTTGTTGGTTAAATTTTTCAAATACATCATTAAGTTCTTCAGTCTCTTTTGGAAATTTTCTAACCAGTATAATGCATACATCAATAAAAAAAATAGACAGCATATGATCATAATACCCTGTTGTGGAACGCAATCCGGTTTTTGTGGTTTGCAAAGCTCTTTGCAAGGCTGGTTGCAACTGAGCCAATGCGGATCCGGTAAGCTGGTGCTGCAACTTGATAAGAGCAGCGGGTAAAACATCAATATACCATGACTCATTATTATCAAATGCCTGTGCAGCCAGAAACATTAAATCTTCTACGTTATCAATTGCAGGAATAACTTTCACTTCTTCTTTAACTAAACTGAAATTGTTACCCGTATCTTCAATTAAATCAACTTTTTCATTTACTGCAACAAATGCATTTAAAATTTTTTTTGCATTTTGAAGCATTTCACTTCTATACCCGTCCAATTTTTCTACCAGTGTTTCATCTTCAAAAGATCCATACTTTTCAATAATTTTTGCTGCTCTTGTCTGAAGGTCATCATCCCGATGAATGAAAACCTGACAGCATAGCCCCGTAATTTCAGTATGCTTGTTTTTATTACTCTTTGCTATTTGCTCCAATAACATCAACGACGAAGCCACAATATTTTTGGTATTGCTTGACAAAATTACCGGTGCGGCGTCAAGTACAGATGCTACATCCAATTCCTTGTCCGTTGCAATCTTTCGCAAATACTGGAGCCCTACACTTACAGGTTTACTATGTGCAGAATTCAATACATTAATCAGCTCTTTCTGCACTTTCTTAATTTCCTCAGCTGTTGGTTCCAGCTGAACAAATAATTCAGCAAACCAACCCGACAATACTTTATTGAAATTTTTATTACTGGCAAGCAAAGATTCTTTCAGCAACCTAGTTTTATCAAGTTGACCAGATTGAACAAAATTTTTAATTACTGGCACCCATCCTATCTCCTCTTTATTAGCTTCATTTCCAAAATGTATATAACGATCACTGAAATGAAGGTTGGTTTCTTCTTCAAATAAAAACCAGAAATGTTCCTGCAAGGAAGCAGGCCTTTTCAGCAAATTCTCCGGCTTGCAAACCCAATATCGTCGTTCTCCTTTTGCTACATGTTCAAAAATTGAAGCCGGAAGTAGTTTAGCAATTAATAGCCTCGATGGCTTTACCAAACCCTGGTCAGACAACTCCATTATATAGTCGTATGAAATCCAGTTTGAAAAAAATTCTCCATCCGCTAACTTATTTACGAAATCACTGAACCAGTCCGGAATATGCCAGTCCCTTACTAAAACGAGGTATTTAGGATCGAGTATCCACGTTGAATAAAAAGCTTTTTCGAAATCAGCTCTTGTAAAACATACAAATGACGAAATCATCAGCATTTTTTGCTGTGTTTCTGTACCTATTGCACTGTAGCGACCTTTACCATCGTCCTTGTATTCGTTATAATGCTTAGTAAGCTTTTTTATAGTAGGAACTAGCCCCTTTCGCTCAGTTTTACTAGCTTGCTTTAATAATACCAGTATTTCCTTCTCATTATCTTCCTTTACAAGAGAGGTGAATTGCTCTTCCACTGTCATACGATAATTATTAATTCGCTAATTTCTTTTTTACAGCCAATACATGTTTACACAAGCCCCTTTCTCCCTGGTGCTTGCTAAACCAGGTACATGTGCAACGATCTAAGTCATTATCCAAAATAACTGTATGAAAAACTCCACTTCCCTCTACTCTGGCTTCTACCCTGCTACCTTTTTCCGATAAAATCTCTACTTTATTTTCAGCCACTAATTTTTCTGCATCTTTCATTCTTGGGTTAAGGCTTAGTATCCGGCTTAATTTGAATGGAAGGCGTCTATAGAAAAAAACATTCTCGTCTAAATCAAACCCTAATAAACCCATTGCAGATAAGCGACCGGTAACATTTTCCAATTTTTGTATCCCTAATCCTTCTTCTACGGCAAGAAGAGTAGGATTAAAAACTTGATTTGCATAACCGTATTTATCTACTGCGTCAATCCAGTTATCTGGCACTTCATCAATCAATGATTCTAATGCAGCTCCTTCGCCAGAGAATCCTCGCCATGCATCTCGTGAAAGTGAAAAACTAAACCGAATGTTTCCAAAATATAATTGCCAGGTAGTTGACTGCATTTGTGGATGAGGGAAGACTTTTAATTCATCCGCATATGCCAATAAGGGTTCTATTAATTTTAAGCGATGAATTCCTCCAACACATATAGCGTTAACAGATTTTACTGGTGAAAACATTGGTTTATTACCCCGAATAATCAGATAGTAATCTCCTTTTGGCTTACCGGCAGGAATACTTTGAAAAAGCTGCAACGCCTGCATCCTATTGAATGAAAAAGTTTTTTCAGCTTGCGCCAAAAAAAGTTGAACAGTAGTCAACCCTTTGATCCATTTTGTGGGTAGAGGTACTTTTCGTTCTACAATTTTTTCGCCTTCTTTGTGAATGGCGACTTCATTTTTCCCTACAGAAAGTAATACATTTTCACCCTTTGAAATGCGGCTTAATGCTGAAATCATAGGCTGATTAAAATCCACATTTGTTGTACCGCTTTCAGGAAACTCTCCATCATAACCACCGGGCAATACATCAACCCTTGCATACACACCAGCACAATGGCTAAATGCTTCAAAGCGAATTTTTTCATTTCCAGCAGTCACTATTGGATCTTTTAATTTGGCTATTTCAAATGGAGACAAATTAAAACTTGACTGTACCACATTAGAAAGTGTGATCAGACAGCGGGCTGTTATAAAGGGGTTTTCCAGTTTACCCCAGAAAAAACACGGTGCCTCCTTTTTCTGAATTTCAGAATACTTAGCTAAAAACAATTCATCCTGGTTAGCATTCTTTACCAAGGAAGATGAAAATGCATATTGATATGTAATTATATCAGACATACCTCAATTTACGGCCAATTTTGGATTAACAAAACTTAGCCCAAACAACTCATATCATTTATACAAATCCCTAATCTTATCCATATCTAATTTAATCTTTAGCGGTATCACCTTCGCATAATGTTGTGTCTGTTTTATACTAGCATGCCCCAGCATTTTGCTCACCGTTTCAATGGGCACACCATTAGCCAATGTAACTGTAGTGGCGAATGTGTGACGGGCTAGATGCATATGTAAATCTTTAGTAATCTTAGCTCTTATCGCTATAAATTTCAACCCTCTGTTCATCTTTTGATTGGTTGAAACAAACCAGTTGAAATCTGCAATATTTCCTGTTAAACTATACTTTTCTAATATCCTTATTGCTGTTGGTAACAATGGTATGATGCTATCCTGACCAGTTTTCTGTCTTGGTTTCCGTATATACCAGGAATTATCAGTTTCTTTTATTAAGTGGCTACTATTTAATTGCTGCAAATCCACATAGGCAAGTCCCGTATAACAAGCGAAAAGAAATATATCACGTTTTCTATCCAAATCGGGGTCATCTAAATGAAGCGCAACCAAGGCATCAATTTCATATTGCGATAAAAAGTCTTTGAAAACAGGTTTTGCAGTAATCTTTAATTTGTAAAATGGATTGGGCTTTATGATTCCATCATTAATAGCGGGAAGCAAAATTGTCTTTACACAATCAAGATATTTACAGGCTGTGTTGTGCCCAATTTTCTTGGCATTACGAAGAAACTGAAAATATCGCTCTATCAATTCGACGTTCATTTTTTGCAAACTAAGGTTTTTGACCTTGTACTCAGCTTCAAGAAACTCCTGCATATAAAGCAAGCCACGATTATACTTATTATATGTAGCCTGAATGATTTCTGTCCCTACCCTCTTCAGCATTTTCTTATTCCCTTCTTTTAGATAATCGATAAGTAAGGTTGGTGAGCTTTCCTGCCCCTTAATTTTGTTTACTAATTCGCCAATTGTAAATGCTTGCCGGGAAAATTTCATCTCGTCAAAGGAATGTTTGGCACTTTGTAAAATCATTGCAAGGTTTTGATTCAGACCATGAGCCAGTTTATCCGCCTTTGTGACTTTTCCTGATGTGGCATCCCACGCCTCCTTAAAACAATAAATTCCTGTAAATAGGTCACGCCTTTCACTGCGATAACTAACTCTTAATGCAATAGGCGATTTGCCTTCTTTATTGCGGTGGCTTGTACGGCAATAAAAGGTAAAATGGACGTTCAATAATTCTAGCATAACTGTAAATTTTAAAGGTTATAAAATTCACAGACTGGTGTATCATTTCAAAGTGCAGAGACGAGCAGAATCCTGCAAAATCAATCGGACTAAAAATGAACCGGTGCATTTTTGATTTATGTCACCAAAACTACACCTCAACTATGCATTTCTTTGCGTCGGTTTGCAGGTCCCTTAAAATGCAAAGACCTGCTAATGAAGTTTTAGCAGGTCTTTGCATTTTTTTGCATTGTATTCCAGAGGTCCCTAGCAGATTCGAACTGCTGTAGAAGCTTTTGCAGAGCTTTGCCTAGCCACTCGGCCAAAGGACCTTTTTTGAACGGCAGCAAAAATAGGATATTTTTGAGAAATAGAAACTATTGATTACCTCAACTATTTAATAATGAGCCGGATTGCTGAATCAGAATTAATAATTAACCCCCGCGGAGCCATTTACCACCTCGATTTAAGGCCGGAAGAAATTGCAGGAACCGTAATTACGGTGGGTGACCCCGACCGGGTAAAAGAAGTTAGCAAACATTTTGACTCAGTAGAAGTGAAACGCCAACACCGGGAGTTTATTTCTCACACCGGCTATGTTGGTAAAAAAAGATTAACGGTGCTTTCCTCCGGCATCGGGCCTGATAATATTGATATTGTATTAAATGAGCTGGATGCTTTGGTAAATATTGATTTTGAAACAAGGGAAATAAAAAAAGAACTGAAATCAATCAACATTGTTCGTATTGGCACATCCGGTTCTTTGCAAGCTGATATTCCTGTAGATAGTTTTGTTGCTTCTACACATGGATTGGGTGTCGATAACCTCCTGAACTTTTATCGCCACGAACAAAATGTAGAAGAACAACAGCTTCTTCATTCATTTGTAACACATACACAAGTGCACGGCCAAATTGGCAATCCTTACATCAGTAGTGGTGCCGCATCGCTGATCAAACATTTTGTAAAAGATTTTTACCAGGGTATCACCGTAACATGTCCTGGATTTTATGGTCCGCAAGGCCGAATACTACGATTAGGGATCAGCAATCCAAACTTTGTCAACCGTCTTACCGATTTTCGTTTTGGACAGCATCGTATCACTAATTTCGAAATGGAAACATCAGCGATCTATGGTTTAGGAAAATTATTAGGGCACAATTGCTTGGCTGTAAATGCTATTGTCGCAAACAGGGTACAAAAAGAATTTTCCAAAGATGGAAAAACCACAGTGGAGAATCTAATTAAAAAATTTCTACAAATATTTTCAGATAGCATCTAATGAAACTCAATTTTTATAAATACCAGGGAACAGGAAACGATTTTATTCTCGCTGATAACCGCAATGGCGAATACTCTTCGTTGACAACGGAACAGATACACAAACTTTGTGGTAGAAGATTTGGCATCGGCGCAGATGGACTAATGCTATTAAATGAAAAAAATGGATTCGACTTTGAAATGAAATACTACAATGCTGATGGCAAAGAAGGTAGTATGTGTGGCAATGGCGGACGCTGCATCACAAAATTTGCTTATCACCTCGGCATTCACAGGGAGAAATATCGCTTTATAGCTTATGACGGTCCGCATGAAGCAGAGATAGATATAGAAGGCATTGTTTCACTGAAAATGAAAGATGTTAAAACTATACGCAAATTCCATAACGATTTTATACTGGACACCGGCTCCCCGCATTATATTAAAATGGTATCAAATGTAATGGAGATGGATGTATTTAAAAAAGGTGCTGAGATCAGGAATAGCAAAGAGTTTTTAGAAGAAGGTATCAATGTAAATTTTACCGAACAATTAAGTGAGGTAGATAAAATTATTGTCAGAACATTTGAACGGGGTGTAGAAGATGAAACTTTTTCCTGCGGTACAGGTGTAACAGCTGCAGCACTTGTTTGCTACCACAACGAAAATGGATTTAATGATGTGGAAGTAAAAACATTGGGCGGTACATTAACAGTAGAGTACGACAAATTAGATGATACCCGCTACGAAAATATCTGGCTTTGCGGACCTGCCGAAAAAGTTTTTGAAGGCTCAGTTGAAATCAAATAGTTATGGCTCCCATTTTATCTAAAGAAGAAATTACACAACAGCTGATAGCTGCATTAAATGAAACCCTTGCTTATTGCATAGAAATAAGCGATGAAATATTTTTTTATCAGCCCGAAAAAAAATGGTCAATTGCACAAGATATTGCACATCTTACTACGGCCACTAACAGCAGTCGGCTGGCCTATATACTTCCCAAATTTATTGTACGATTGTTTGCTGGCAAACCAAACCGGCCTTCCCGTACTTATGATGAGTTAGCAGAAAAATATAAATCAAAATTAGAAAAAGGTGGTAAAGCCGGTGGACGATTCGTACCAAAACCTATAGGCCCTGAAAAAGGAAAGCAACAACTACTGGATAGTTTTTCGAAAGCGATGCATAAACTGGCAACCGCAATACAGAACAAATGGGAAACAAATCAATTGGATAAATATATAGCACCGCATCCTCTATTGGGTAAAATAACATTGTGGGAATTAGCCTATTTCAATATTTATCACACTTTCCACCACCTTGCATTAATTAAGCAAAAAACGCAGCACTAAATCCCGCTTCACAAACTTACCTTTGCAACCGGTTCAGACAACCTCTTAAATATACAGGCTTCATGATTCAATATTTCAAAAATATCAACCAGCAAACTGTTGAAATTGATAAAGTAGAAGATGGTGCCTGGGTTAATGTGTCGCCGCCACTAAAGCAAGAAGAGTTTTCTGAACTTTCTGAGGGCCTTGATATCCCGATCGACTTTCTTACTGACTCACTAGATATAGATGAAAGAAGCCGTTTTGAAGAAGATGACAATGTAAAACTCATCGTTATTAAAACACCTACGGAAAATAATTCGTTCAATGAAAGTGATGCTTATTATATTACCATTCCTATTTGTATCATTCTTACACATAACCATATTTTAACAGTTAATTCTTTTGATAATCCGGCCATCAAAAAATTCCTGAATACTTTTCAAAACCGCCAGACAGACAAAAGAAATATGATGGTGCTGAAAATATTTGAAAAGATCATTCAAAATTTCATGGAGCACCTGAAACAAATTAACCAGCGTCGCAATACCCTGGAACAAAAATTATACGATGCCAGCCGAAATGAACATTTATTAGAGTTGATGCGTATACAAAAAAGCCTTGTATATTTTCATACAGCATTACGTTCAAATGAATTATTGCTAATGAAACTTCAACGTACCAATTTTTTACCGTTGATAGAAGATGAAAAAGAATTTTTAGACGATTTAATCGTAGACAACTCCCAGGCACTGGAGATGACCAATATTTATAGCAACATTCTTAGCAGTACGTTGGATGCATTTGCCGGCATTATTGCCAATAATCAGAACGAGGTTTTGAAACGACTTTCAGTAATTACTATTGTACTTACATTACCGGTACTGGTAGCAAGTATCTACGGTATGAACGTACCTATACCCTACCAGGAATCTAAACTGGCTTTTTATATGCCGGTAGGTTTATCGCTTATCATTTCTTTGTTCATAGGTTGGTTTTTTCTCAGGAAGAAAATATTTTAAGCCGCATGCAGCACTTCAACCTAAGAGTTTACGGCATACTTATCAATGAAAAAAAACAAGTTTTAGTAAGTGATGAGTTAATCCGGGGAAGCTATATTACCAAATTTCCCGGCGGCGGATTGGAATTTGGTGAAGGAACCAGAGATTGCCTGAAAAGAGAATTCATGGAAGAAATGAATTTGAATGTAAGTGTTGATGAGCATATTTACACTACCGATTTTTTTCAACTATCTGCTTTCAATCCCGGGCACCAGATCATTTCCATCTATTATTTTGTAACTGCACTGGAAGAAATAAAAGCACCGCTTCGCACCAAGCCATTTGATTTTGATGAAGCACAATTAAAAGTTTACGAAGCCACCAAAGAAACAGAAACCTTCCGATTTATTGATTGGACTGATTTTTCTACTGAGAGTGTTACGTTGCCGATTGACAAGCTTGTTGCTGGTAAAATAAAAAGTACTACTTTTTAAGCTGTCGTAAATAACTATTCTTTTTCCCGGAAAGCTTCTTCTTGACTTGTTGCAAGATGGAATCTTTTTTTAAAGTAGGGTCTGTATAAGAAGTAATGGAAGAAGTTCCCCGCATGGAATGAGATGGTTCTTTTCTCCGTTTCTTTTCAAACACAACAATGCTATCATAAAAAGAAATTCCCATTACATTTTCAGTTATAAAATTAATTGGGGCAATTTTCTCATTATCGATATGCCATGCATGCATCTGATCCACCATGTCTTTTGCGAATTCTATAAAACTACTTTTCTTTTTATAGCCGCCGTGATACTCATTCCAATAAGAGGTATGAGTATCCTCCACAAGATAAATACCTCCATTCTTTACAGTGGAAAAGAGATGATTGAAAGAAACTATTTGTTGATTCATTGTATGCCCGCCGTCGTCTATTAATATATCTAAAACCGGAAGTTGTGATTTTAGTTGAGTTAAGAAGGCCTCATCCTCTTGTGACCCGATAAATATTTTTGTTTTTTCATCCTCGAACTTTTTGCATTCTGGATTAATATCTACTGCAAAAATATTTGCATTCTCTCCAAAATACTTTCGCCAAATTTGCAAGGACCCGCCATGAGAAATTCCAATTTCTAAAATATTAACAGGCTTGCCCCGGTAATCGGAAAAAAGCTTTTCATATACTTCGAAATAATGATTCCATTTATGTACAAGCCGCCCTTCATGTGTTTCGAATAATTCTTGTAAAGTTGTCATCTTAATATTATTTTTTTAATCCCCCATCGCAGCCTTTTTCATTGCAGTTGCCTGTTCATGCCCCAAATATTTTTCAATTCGATTGTGTACCAAATAAATTACAGGGGTTAACAACAACGCAACGATAAATTTGTAAATATAGTTAACAATACAAATAGCAATCAACTGATCGAAAGGCCACGGTTCACCTTGCCCTTTTACCAATTTCGGATAAAAATAAAAAGCAATAAAGAGCACCACAAAACTGTCTATCAATTGAGAAACTACAGTGGAACCAGTGGCCCGCAGCCAAATCTTTTTTTCACCCGTCATTTTTTTGATGCGATGAAAAACAAAAACATCAATAAGCTGCGCTACCAAAAAAGCTGTCATAGACGCAAGGATGATCCCTAGCCCCTGCCCATAGATACCATTAAAAGCCACACTCATATTTTCAATCCCAGCCTCTTTCTTACTTGTTACCCACCATCCATTTGGTTCGGTTTGAATAGCACCATACACCATTAAAAAACCAAAAGCAATTAAGCAGATGGTTAGCCAGCTTAAAAATCGTACGCCTTTTACACCATAATATTCATTAATAATATCCGTCATTACAAAAACTACGGGCCATAATAACACACCGCAGGTAAGATTGAATGAGTAGCTGCCACCAAATAATTTAATATCTGCTGGCTGCAAACCAAAAGTAGATTCCAATGAAAATATCTTTACCCCAATAAATTCTGCGATTAATGCATTGGTGATAAAAATACCGCTCAAAATAAGGAAGAGCCGGGTTGGTTTGTTTTTAATGATAGTATGGATCATTCAGATAAAATATATAGTATATCAACAATAGTAAGAAAAAGATGTTTGCAATAATTAACCACAAGGGTACAGTAGGTCGTAATTTCTTTCCCCTCAATACAACCACCAGGTAGCAGATATTTGTTAGAGGCAGGATTATTGCACCGAGAGCATAACCAATGATAATAACGGTAGATGAAAACAGTTCGCTATTCTCAGTTTCTACCATGGCGAGTATCAGCCATACCAATATGCAAATACCTGATATAAAGGCCAATCTTGACAAAAATAAAAGCCAGCGCATCGGGATTTTAGTCTAAAATAGCATTATTTTGTCAGCCTAATATTGTTGATGAATGAAAAATTCCCTGCTGCAAAAATTACTCCCTCATTTTATTGCTGTTTCAATATTTTTAATCGTTTCGGTGCTGTTTTGCAAACCAGCATTAGAAGGTGATGTGCTGAACCAGCATGACAATGTGGGCTGGAAAGGAATGGCGCAAAATTCGTTCGAGTATAAGGATAAGAACGGCAAATTCCCGTTGTGGAACCCCAACCTTTTTAGCGGCATGCCCAATTACCAGGTGGCGATGGAAGGCAAAACAATTTTGCCTGATCTGACCAAAATATTTTCGTTTGGACTACCTAAGCCGATCAATTTTTTCTTTTTAGCCTGTGTATGCTTTTATATATTATGCTTAGCATTAAGAATCCGACCAGTGATCGGCATACTGGCAGGACTTGGATTTGCATTTTCTACATACAATCCAGTTATTGTTGCCGCAGGACATGATACGCAGATGCTGGCCACGGCATTTATGCCCTTGCTGATCGCAGGATTAATTTTCACCTACGAGAAAAAATATTGGCTGGGACTTGCATTAACAACTTATGCAACGTACCAACAAATTGGAGTAAACCACTTGCAGGTAAGTTATTATACTTTTTTAATTGCAATTGCTATTACCCTTTGCTATGTGTATGTATGGATCAAAAATAAAGACTGGAAGCATTTGGGAATTGCAGCAGCAGTAACTGTCATTTCAGCCATCATTGGTATTGCGGGTAATGCATTGACATTAAAAACAACTTCTGAGTATGCGAAATACACGATGCGGGGAGGGAAGAATATTTCTATTGAAGGCGATTCTGTAAAAGTAGCCAAGACTTCAGGACTTGATACTTCTTATGCTTTTCAATATAGTCTTGGCCCTGCTGAAACAGCTACCTTTTTAATGCCGAATGCATTTGGAGGAAGTAGTTCTAAGCCTGCAGGAGAAGATTCTAAAGTGATACAAAAACTAATAGATAAAGGTATTCCTGAAAACCAGGCAACACAGTTTGCAGCTAACCTTCCTGCCTACTGGGGCAAGTTAAGTACTTCTGGCCCTGCTTATCTAGGCGTTATTATTTGTGTGTTAGGGTTAATTGGATTTGTGTTGGTGAAGAAACCAGTTCGCTGGGGTTTATTAGCTATAACAGTGTTCGGCATCTTTATGGCATGGGGAAAATATTTTGGCAGCTTCAATGTATTTCTATTTGAATACCTGCCGATGTATAATAAATTCAGGGCTCCTTCTTTTGCACAAGTGATACCGCAGTTTGCTGTTGGCGTGGCTGCAGCATTAGCATTGCAATATTTATTGTTCGAAGAAAAAATTAAAGACAGTTTTAAAGGCGACTTTAAAAAAGTATTATATACAGTAGGTGGTTTATTTGCTTTGCTTGCATTGATGTATCTGGTGATGGATTACAAAGCACCCATGGATGCAGAATTATTGGCTAATCTCAATGAACAAACTAAGAGTAACGATATTGGCAGTGCCGTTCTTTCCGGATTGAAGGCTGACCGCAAAGCAATGTTTGGCGGACAGCTATTAAGAGCCGCCGGATTTGCTATTCTATTACTCGGTGTTTTGTATGCTTATTTAAAAAATTGGATTAAACCATTGGCTGCAGGTATTATATTACTTTTCATTAGCACTTTGGAGCTTACGATGGTTAGCCATAAATATTTAGGGGATGATTTATACATGTCACCCGACGAATATTCTAATACTAATTTTGCGCCAAGCAATATTGATCAACAAATATTACAAGATAAAGATCCGAACTATAGAGTGTTTAATATGGCTGGCGATGTATTTGCGGAATCCCGCACTTCATATTTTCATAAATCGGTGGGTGGTTATCATCCGGCCAAGTTGCGCATTTACCAGGATGTAATTGAGAAGTATTTGTCATCGAGACCAACTCCTGCAATTTTAAATATGCTGAACACCAAATATATTGTGGTGCAAGATCCGCAAACAGGTCAGCCAGGTTTACTTCCAAACCCGGAAGCATTCGGGCCTTGCTGGTTGGTTAAAAATGTAAAACTGGTGGATGACCAGGTGGCTGCTATTGTTGCAATTGGCAATACAAATTTGAAAGACACCGCTATTGTAGAAAAATCATTTAGTAAAAATATAGTTCAGCCGCAGGCAGATTCTGCTTCTTCTATAAGAATGATCAAGTACGATAACGATGCGATAGAATATGAAGCGAATTGCAACGGACCTCAATTTGCCGTGTTTAGTGAAGTTTATTACCCGGTAGGCTGGAATGCATATATAGATGGAAAGAAAGTAGAGTATGTAAATGCAAACTATATTCTCCGTGGCGTTTCTATACCAGGTGGAAAACATGCAGTGAAGTTTGTGTTTGAACCGGAATCTGTTAAGAGCGGCACTTCTATTATGTTTATTACTTCCATCATTATACTATTAGTATTTGCAGGAGGATTATTTATGGCCTGGAGAGAAGGACGAAAAACAGCCTAAACCGGCAATGAAGAAAGTACTAGTTATAGCCCCCTACCCTTATCTGCCTTTTTTTTCAGGGGGGCAAAAATTCATTGCGCAATTTTATTTTATCGCCGCCGACCACCTTTGCCAGAGAC
>CAZXMP010000005.1:0-76775 GCA_964641575.1 uncultured Chitinophaga sp.
CTGATTTTTTATGGAATGCCGGCATCTTTACCTGGAAAGTAAAAAACATTTTAAAAGCACTTGAAAAGCTTGAACCCGAATTGTATGAATTATTTGCGGCGGAAAAAGAACGTTTTAATACTGCCGAAGAGAAAGAAGCGATTGAAAGCATTTATCCGCAATGCACCAATATCTCCATCGATTTTGCTGTAATGGAAAAAGCGGATAATGTTTTTGTAATACCAGCCTCTTTTTCCTGGAGCGACCTGGGAACCTGGAACAGTGCCTGGGACAATAAAGAAAAGGATTATTTTGGCAATGCTGTAGTAGGAAAAAACGTAATGGTGGTGGATGCCAATAATTGTTTGGTACATGTTCCCGATAACAAATTGGTATTGCTGCAGGGTCTAAAAGACTATATTATAGTTGATACCAAGGATGTATTGCTGATCTGCAAAAAAGATAAAGAACAGGAAATAAAAGAATATGTGGCGGAAGTAAAGCGAAATAAAGGGGAAAAGTTCCTTTGATGGTCAAAAATTACCTAAAAGTAGTAGCCCCGGTTTGTCCGGGGTTTTTTATTTTTATAGACAAACCTTTATATGGCTGCGCTACCAATTAATAATATTCTCTTTCTGGATATTGAAACTGTACCACAATATCCAGCATATACCCAGTTACCCGAAGATTGGAAACAATTGTGGGATACTAAATCCAATTCGCTTTCAAAATATCATGAAGGGCAAACCAATGAAAGCCTCTATCCCCGTGCAGGCATCTATGCCGAATTTGGAAAAGTAGTATGTATCAGTTGTGGTATAATACAAGGAAACGGCGAGAACAAAAAACTTCTTCTAAAAAGTTTTTTTGGAGATGATGAGGCACTGCTTTTACAACAGTTTATTGAAATGCTCAACAAATGGGCAACGGATGAGCCAAAATTTCTTTGTGCACATAATGGAAAAGAGTTTGACTTCCCTTATCTCTGTCGCAGGATGATCATAAACAATCTTTCCATTCCTTCTATCTTAAACATGTCTGGTAAAAAACCCTGGGAGGTTAATCATTATGACACTTTGGAATTATGGAAGTTTGGAGATTTTAAAAGTTTTACATCGTTAAACTTACTGGCGCATACATTGGGTATTAAAACACCCAAAGATGATATTGACGGCAGTAAAGTGTGGGAGGTATATTGGCTAGAAAAAAATTTGCAGCGCATCGTTACCTACTGCCAAAAAGATGTGGTAACCGTGGCGCAGATATTATTACGAATGAACGGCGAACAATTAATTAAAGAGGAAAACATAGAAATAAAAAACTAAATGGAACGTATAAATTATTCTTCCGGTGCCAAATGGGAAGATATTGTAGGCTATAGCCGTGCTGTAAAAATTGGAAACATTATTGAAGTAACAGGAACGGTGGCTGTGGATGAAAATAGTTTGCTGGTTGGCGAAGATGATGCCTATGCACAAACAAAATTCATTATAGAAAAAATAGAACGGGTATTGCAAAATGCAGGAGCATCTTTAAAAGATGTAGTAAGAACAAGAATGTTTGTAACCGACATCAGTCGTTGGGAAGAATATGGTAAAGCACATGGAGAATTTTTTTCAGCAATAAAACCTTGCACTTCCATGATAGAAGTGAAAGGACTTATTGCGCCTGAATATTTAATTGAAATTGAAGCTACTGCTATAATTACTTCCTGATATGGATATTGAATCCTTACGAAATTATTGTTTGTCTAAGCCCGGTGTGGAGGAAACGCTTCCTTTTGGTCCGGACACCCTGGTATTTAAAGTGTCGGGAAAAATATTTTTACTAACGGGGCTGGATAGTGAACAGCTTAGCTTTAATGTAAAATGTGATCCGGATAAAGCCATTGAGCTAAGAGAAGAGTTTCCCTGTGTTCTTCCCGGATATCACATGAATAAGAAACATTGGAATACAGTAGTTGTTGATGGTTCTGTTGCTACAAAACAATTGAAAGAGTGGATCGACCATTCGTATGATCTCGTTTCAAAAAAGAAAAAATAATTATCCCACCTGTATTTCTTCTATTTTGCCCGCTACTTCAAGCCCGGCATTTCTGCCAGAATCTTCAAACACAATCTGTTTTGTTTTCTTATTAAGCAATTGTACGTCCACCTTAGCTGTCATACTTTCTTCAACCCGTCCACCCATTAGTCCGCCAATGGGAGATGCTAATGCGGTTGCTTCGTCCCGATGCGCCAAAATTTCAATCCGGTAGTTTTTGTTTTCAATAACCAGTTCCACTTTTTCTTCTGTAATTGCAGATTTACGTAAAGATGAGCCGTTGTAAGTAGTGAATTGGTATAGTTTATCGTGCAGCCAAAGACCACCGATAAAACCCACAAAGGATTTTCTGATCCACGGAATTTTTGCCACAGATGTTTTAAGCGAAATGCCGGGCTCACTAAAATGATTTGTTTGCATCCACACATAGGCTGAGGGAAAAGACCGGCCCCAGTCCTTTTCAATATACCCACGGCCGTTGGTAAAATCAACCAGCTCATTGTTAATGGTTAATTGTCCTTCAATATGATGATCCATACTCACAATACCATGATAACATTCCATAAATGGAACAAATGCAAACGGGCCCATAATTCCAGGGGAATAAATTTTATTGGGCCATGGAACATTTCCCGAAAAGTTCAGCCGCCCATTAATGCCGGGTAAATCAAGATAAATTTGCTCTGCCGTAAAATGATTGTTCTTAATATCAATTAAGAACCTGCCGCCAGTTGGTATAAAATCTTTTCTATCAAACTTGTGGTAGGCGGCTGTCTTCTTTTTTCCATCTAATACTTGTATAAAGGATTGTTGATTACCCTCTTTATCCATTGCAACACCGGGGATAAATGCCAATGCTTTTGTTTCTGCTTCATTAATTACCTTAAAATACCATCCTTCAAAGTAATTTTTGGTTTTTCCCCAGCCATGAAACTGCTCAGGGTTAAAAAAAGCTTGTAGTTGTTTTTTCATTACGATTTCTCTTGCTATTACAAACGGGTATTTGCTGCAAAAGGTTTGTCCCAGTTGATAAACGCTTTTGATTTATTTTTACCGCTCATTCATCTTCAATCTATCTCTTTTGCATATTAATTCAAAATTGCCAACCGTAGGCACCACCATCTTTACGGTAATGAGTGGGTTGGCCACCGAATATAATGCAGTTAATCTTGGCCAGGGTTTTCCGGATTTTTCTATGAGTAACGAATTGACCGATCTGGTGAATAAGGCCATGAAAAATGATTTTAACCAGTACTCACCAATGCCGGGTTGGATGCCTTTGCGGGAATCTATTGCGGAGAAAGCAAGTTTTTTATATGGGGCGACTATTAATCCTGCTACTGAAATTACCATCACACCCGGCGGTACCTATGCTATCTATTCTGCATTTACCACTATTCTGCAACCGGGTGATGAAGTAATTGTTTTTGAACCGGCGTATGATAGTTACATCCCCAATATTGAGATCAGCGGTGCTAAAGCCATAACCATTGATTTGGTGTATCCCGACTATCATGTTGATTGGGAGGCAGTGCAAGCAGCCATTAGTGCTAAAACAAAAGCTATCATTATCAACTCTCCGCACAACCCAACCGGAAGTGTGATTGGTGAAAATGATATTCAACAATTAAAAAAGATCGTGGACGGAACAAATATTTTTATCATCAGCGATGAAGTGTATGAGCATTTGATATTTGATAATATTCCTCACCAAAGTATTTTACGCTATCCCGATTTGTTGCAACGCAGCTTTGTTTGCTCTTCATTCGGCAAAACATATAATTGCACCGGCTGGAAGTTGGGCTATTGTATTGCCCCTGCGGAGCTAACAAAAGAGTTTAGAAAAGTACACCAGTATAATTGCTTCTCTTGTTTTACCCCTGCACAAGTTGCGTTGGCAGAATTCTTAAAAAATAAAGAAGCCTATTTGTCTTTATCTTCTTTTATGCAAGAGAAAAGAGATTATTTCACGGAGTTAATGAAGCAAACAAGATTCACCCTGCAACAATCTTCGGGCAGTTATTTTGTTTGCGGCACCTACGAACGGATAAGTAACGAAGCGGATAAAGAGTTAGCCGTGCGGTTAACAAAAGAAGCTGGCGTAGCCACCATTCCTGTTTCTGCTTTTTATAAAAATGGAAAAGATGATAAAGTGTTGCGGTTTTGTTTTTCTAAAAAGAAAGAAACATTAGAAGCTGCTGTTGAAAAATTGTCCCGGTTCTAATGGCTATCGACTCCCGATACAAAGGAATTTTATACATGCTGTTAGCAGCACTTGGCTTTTCGTTAATGGGAGGAGCCGCTAAATTATTAAAAGGAAGTTTTGGTGCAGGCCAATTAGTTTTCTGGAGAAACGCCGTTGGGCTGCTTGTTTTAATTGCAGGCTTTCTTGCAAAACCGCCAGAGAACAAAGGCGGAAAGTTTCGTTTGCTCATCTTTCGGGGGATGATGGGCACCGCTGCATTGTACACCTTGTTGTATTGTATACTTCATCTGCCGCTGGGCACTGCCATGACGTATAATCTCACTTCTGCATTATTCATTGCGGTGTTTTCATTTTTATTATTCCGGGAGTATCATGGCAGAATAGTTTTACTGGCTGTGCTGCTTGGCTTTGCCGGCATGTTGCTGATCTATAAACCCGCCATGCACTTTCCATGGTATTATCATATGGCAGGGTTGTTATCCGGTATTACTTCTGCACTTGCCTACATAACAGTAAACAGGTTGGCCGGTTATTATGATTCAAGAATAATTGTGCTGGCTTTTATTGGCACTGGAGTACTCGTACCGGCCGTCTTAATGATCATTGGTTATCTCTTTAATATCACTCCCGACGATGTATTTTTTATACAATGGAAATGGCCAAAAGGTATTGAATGGTTCTATGTGTTGTGGCTCGGCCTGGCCGCTTTGTTTGGACAATACTTTGTTACAAAAGCGTATGGTGCGGATAAAGCAGGTATTGTTTCATCGATTGGTTACGCCAATATCATTTTCTCTGTTTTTATTGGAATGGCATTGGGGGATGCTTTTCCAGACCTGATGTCTTCTGCAGGTATTCTTTGTATTATTCTTAGCGGGGTAATTATTTCGGTGTTCAAAAGCAAGACAAAAGGTTGATTTCTGCAACATGTTTTTTACATTCGGCAAACAAACCGTTTATGATGTTTTACCGGCTATTCTTCTTTATTTCTTTTTTACTCTTAGTGGCAAAAACAGATGCACAGCAAATTCTTTATCCCCGTGAACAAGCCAAAGTAATTGATGAAGTACTTGCTGAAAGGTTGGATAATTTACTTCCTTCCCTGATGAAAGAATCGGGAATAGATCTTTGGTTGCTGATCAGTGAAGAATACAATGAAGATCCGGTATTGAAAACAATGCTACCAGCAACATGGATGTCGGCCCGGCGAACGACTATGCTGGTCTTTTACCGCAATGAAAAAAATAATCAGTTTGAAAAATTGGCCGTTGCCCGCTACAATGTAGGTGAAAATATTAAAGCAAGCTGGGATATGAAACGTTTCCCGGATCAATGGGATGCATTGGTCAACATAATTACAACCAGAAATCCTAAACAGATCGGTATCAATATTTCAGAAAACTTTGGTCATGCTAATGGGCTTGATCATACTTCTTATACCGAATTGATGAAAAAATTACCGGCTGGTTTCCAGCAAAAAGTTGTTTCTGCAGAAAAACTGGCGGTTCGTTGGCTGGAGACAAGAACGGAAAAGGAAATGCAGTTATATCCTCAATTAGTATCGATTACTCATGCAATTATTGATGAAGGTTTTTCGGAAAAAGTTATCATCCCGGGTATTACTACAACAGATGATGTGGTCTGGTGGTTTCGTAAAAAAATAAGAGACCTTGGTTTGGATACCTGGTTTCACCCATCGGTAGCAGCACAACGAAGTGATAGTACAAGCTTTGAGCACCTCCGCAGCTTTTCTAACCGGCCAAGCGATGATGTGATAAGACCCGGTGATTTATTGCATGTTGATATTGGAATCACATACCTCCGGCTCAATACAGATTGCCAGCAGCATGCTTATGTATTGTTGCCCGGCGAAACAAAACTGCCGCACCATCTTGCGAAAGCATTTGCCGCAGCCAGCCGGGTGCAGGATATTTTGACGGGGCAGTATAAAAAAGGAAAAACAGGCAATCAAATATTAGCCGATGCATTAGCCCAATCAAAAGCGGAAAATATTCAGGCAACGATCTACACACACCCATTGGGCTATCATGGTCATGCTGCCGGACCAACTATTGGCATGTGGGATAACCAGGGTAAAGTTCCGGGATCGGGAGATTATCCTTTATACGAAAAAACAGTGTATTCCATTGAGCTGAACGCTGCTACGAATCTTCCTGAATGGAAAAAGAGCATCCGCATAATGTTGGAAGAAGACGGATATTTTGACGAGCATGGCTTCCGTTACATTAATGGAAGACAAAAAGAAGTTCATTTAATTCCCCGACCAAAAGCTGGTATTGGCCAATAAGCTGGAGTTTTAATAGCTTATCTAAAAATTTCTTGTTAAATATAAATACTGCTCTAAAAATATATTTTGAAAAATTTGGAAGTCCGCATAGTCTTATCGTATATTTGCGATATAAGATTATAAAAATGGCGATTCACAAAAAAGAAGAGTTTACACAGAAAGAACAGGACCTGGCCAATTTTGCCAAAGCAATGGCCCATCCTGCCCGCATTGCCATTCTAAAAGTACTGGCACAGCGTAATGCTTGCATCTGTGGTGAAATAGTTGACCTGTTACCATTGGCACAAAGCACCGTATCACAACACTTAAAAGAATTAAAAAATGCCGGACTTATTACCGGAACCATTGATGGTCCCCGCAGTTGCTATTGCATTAATTGGAAAGCCTTTGAAAAATTTAATAGTGAGTTTAGTTTTCTCTTTGCCAACCTGAAATTAAAAAACGAAAAAGCTTGTTGCTGATAATTAATTACAAAAAAAAATAAAGCCATGAATAACGATTCTCAACTTAAACAACTGGTAAAAGAAAAATACAGCGAAATCGCTAACCAGTCGAAAGACATCAATGCGGCTTCCTGCTGCGGCGCAACATCTGCCTGCTGTGGCGATGGGGTATATAATATTATGGCCGATGATTATACCCAACTCGGCGGCTATAATCCTGATGCCGACCTCGGATTAGGTTGCGGCCTGCCAACCGAGTTTGCAAAGATTAAAGAAGGCGATACGGTGATCGATCTTGGCAGTGGTGCAGGAAACGATGCCTTTGTAGCCCGCAAACTAGCCGGGGAAAAAGGAAAAATAATTGGCATTGATTTTACGGACGCCATGATTGCCCGTGCAAGAGATAACGCAGAAAAATTAGGGTTCAATAATGTTGAGTTCAGGCAGGGAGATATTGAAGACATGCCAGTGACAGCTAATAAAGCCGATGTGATCGTTAGTAATTGTGTGCTGAACCTTGTTCCTAATAAACACAAAGTATTTAGCGAAATATACCGGGTATTAAAACCTGGCGGTCATTTTTCCATCTCTGATATTGTATTGGAAGGTGAGCTTCCTGCTAAATGGAAAGAAGTAGCTGAATTATATGCCGGCTGTGTATCGGGTGCTATTCAAAAAAAGGATTACCTCGGTATAATTGAAGAAGCCGGTTTTAAAAACATGCTGTTGCAAAAAGATAAAGCTATTGTGATCCCTGATTCTATACTGTCCGATTATTTAAGTGCAGAAGAAATAGCGGCTTACAAAAAAGGCAATACAAAAATCACCAGTATTACAGTTTATGCAGAAAAGCCGGCTAAAGATGATAGAAACTGTTGTGAGCCTGGAAGCGGTTGCTGTTAATCGTCTCTTATTGTTTCATTATAAAAAGTAAAGCCATGAAAACAAACAATCAAATGCAGAAAGATCCAACCTGTTGTGAACCCGGCAGTATTTGCTGTGGAAACGATGGCGGTGGTATTGGTTGCTGCTAACAATTCAGGAGAGGCTTAACCGCCTCTCCTCTTTTAAAATTTATAAGAATGAAAAAGAAATTACTTTTTGTTTGTGTAGAAAATTCGAACCGTTCGCAAATGAGCCAGGCTTTTGCAAAAATGTTGGGGGGCGAAAGTGTAGAAGCCTACAGTGCCGGTTCAAAACCATCAGGCATCGTAAATCCTAAAGCAATTGCTGCAATGAAAGAGCTGGGCTATGATCTGAGTCTGCATGATTCAAAATCACTGGAAGAAGTAAAACAATATGCTCCGTTTGATGCGGTGGTAACAATGGGCTGCGGCGATGCTTGTCCATGGATGCCAGCCAAACAATTTATTGACTGGAAAATACCCGATCCTAAACATATGGAACCAGCAGCGTTTAATAAGGTAAGAGATTATATAAAAGGGCTGGTGTCAGATTTATTGGCATCGTTAAAGTAAAATCGCCAGGCCATTTCTTTAGGAATTAATAGTTGGGTTCCCTGGCAGAGACCCGACGATATTTATAAAATGCTCATTCTTTACGTACTTTGCCAAAAGCATACGTTTGAATACTCCCTTTCTTTCCCGTAACACCTATATTTTTCTCTTTTCCCTGTTGGGGTTGGTGTACATGATCGGTCTCTTTGTTCCATTAATGGATAACGATTCGGCACATCATGGCAATATTGCATTGCGGATGTATCTCACCGGCGATTACGTAAATATTATTGACTTTGGAAAAGACTACTTGGATAAACCCCATTTACACTTTTGGTTATGTGCATTGAGTTATGAAGTGTTTGGTGTAACCACCTTCGCTTATAAACTTCCTTCGTTGCTATTTACAATTGGCGGTATCTATTCAGTTTATCGTTTGGGAAAAGCATTGTATGATCCCGAAACGGGAAAATTGGCAGCTTTAATTGTTGCTTCTGCCTTTGCATTTATATTAGCCAACAATGATGTGCGGATGGATGCAATACTTACCGCCTGTATTGCTTTTGCTACCTGGCAGTTGGTGGTATTTATACAAACTAAAAAACTATTGAACGCAGCGGGTGCGGCACTCGGATTAGCTATCGGCTTTTGCACAAAAGGACATATTGCTGTATTTGTTCCGGCTGTTGCAGCTCTCTTCTATATACTGTATCGCAAAGATTGGAAGTTGTTCTATAACTGGAAATGGTTAGTGCTGCTGTTGGTTTTTGCTTTGTTTATTTCCCCGGTAGTGTATTGCTATTACCTGCAATACAACCTGCATCCTGAAAAAGTAGTGCGGGGAAAAAATAATATCAATGGGGTGGCTTTTATTTTATTGAACCAAAGTATAGAACGATTTGGTGGCGGCATGGGCACTACCGGTAAAAAAGATTACCTGTTCTTTTTACATTCCTTTTTATGGGCCTTTGCACCCTGGGGAATTATAACTGTAATTGCATTTACGGGCAGAATTAAAAATTTTTTACAGCGTAAAGATGAATGGCTGACAACAGGTGTTTTTATTACTATGTTCTTAGTGGTCGCCTTTGCGGGATTTAAGTTGCCCCATTATATCAATATCGTTTTTCCAACAGCGGCGGTGGCGGCAGCCGCATTTATATTGAAGCACCGGCATAATGAAAAATGGATAAGAAGAATACTCATCATACAAAGCATTTTAGTTTTCTTCTTGCTGCTCTTATCTGCCTTTATTAATGGATGGGCTTTCCCGGTGCGGTCTGTTGCTGTAATTATTGGTACTATTCTTTTGTTAGCCATTGTCTTTCATTTTGTAAAAAGCAAATCATACAGTACCGCACAAAAAAATATAATCGTTCCGGTATCCGCTATGTGCTTTAGTTTCTTTTTATTGAACAGTAATTTCTATCCGCAATTGCTAACCTACCAGGGAGGAAATGAACTGGCTTTTGCTTCTAAGGGAAAAATAGATCCGGCAAGGGTATATTATTGGCAGGAAGATTACAGTTCTTCGTTTGCATTTTACACCGCCACACTCCATAAAAATTTTGCCGATTCTGTTCTGCAAACCGGACAAACCACCTGGATCATTTATGATACCCGGGATGAAAAAGAAATAACAGATGCTGGTTATACACTCACCAAACAATTTGCTACGCCTGATTATGAAATTACCAAGCTGGATATAAAGTTTATGAATCCTGCAAAGAGAGAAAAAGAATGCAAGACGATGGTGCTGGCGGAGATTAGCAGATAACGAGCAGGGCTTTGCACAGGCCGACGAGCTAATAAATCTACCGGCCGAGCTGCACTAAGAAAATTCTTTTATTATTCAGCGAGGCCAGCAGAAGCCAAGATTGCGTAAAACCCGATGTTAACTGCCGTTAATCAATAGTTCATCGTGTTTGGAAAGATTAAAAATGTAATGCGAATGCTTTCCGAATTCAATACTGAGAATATCTTCGGGCATTATTTTATTAAAAACGGATTCATTTACTGATATACTCTTCAACTCTTCGGAATCAAATGTGATAGAAAAGTGGTTCTTTTCATTAGATGTTGAAATAACTCTCAACTTTCCGGACAGTTTAGTCTGTTCAAGAATGTCTTTTTTTAAATTTTTGAGATTTTTATAAAATACGAAATAAAAGGCTGCTAGTGTTATTAAGATTGTGATGATTAAAAGTGGTAAAAATAAACTGCGAGCATTTAAAGATGCAACAAATGCGATACCTACATCAATAGTCAAGCCCACTATAAGAAATATTACTGTAAATTTTCTGTACTTATGATAACTGATCTGGATTTTCCCAGCCTCACTCGCAGTAAATATTTTTTGTGTAAGCATTTTCAATAATGGCTGCTAACGTCCGGGCTTGGCGACGTGGGGATATTCTGTGTTACGTAAGCCGGGACTGGTGCTGATCAAAGATATGAAGATGAAAATATATTCTATAGCTGGGATTTATTCGTCAGATTGATATGTCGCTGAGCAATGTTATATCGATCAGGATATGTTCGTAAAGCCGCCATAACGCCAAACCCCATCCTATGTTTACAATTCAATAAATTTAGTAACAGTAAAAGAACAGAATTAGAAAGAACAAGAGGTGGAATAAGACCGTAAAATATGTTAGCCGAAGTCATTACATTTTAGATTCTTGTATTCCTATATCTTTTGTGAAAGCCTGTCAAAGTCTCCAAAAGGTCGGACCTTTTACATCTCAGCTTAGTATCAGATAGTTTTATCACTTCTTCAGAATTATTGATGTACACTGCAATATGTCCGCCTTGTGCTTTCAACCCCTCATTTAGCTTGTAGTTTATGTTCTTTATTTCTGACCATCTATATTCTTTGCCCTTAAAATTGTCAATCAATTTCTCTTTGGTCAATATGAGTGCTGGTTTGTGTAAAACCAGAAAATAAAGAGTTCGTATATATTCCGGTAGAATGTATATAAACAGAAGTAATGGAACGGAGAAAAGTAATGTGTATTGCCATGCACCAGGAAAAAATTGTATAGAAAAATAAACAAGACCCGCAGAAAATGATAATATAAACAAACTTAAAAATAAGAATGTCCATTTTGAAAAATAGAACGTAATGTCAGAACCCATCTAATAAAGTTAATTACGTCGAAATTGATTTCGGCTAACAAGTAAATTATGATATAAGACGTATTAGCCCAAGAAAATTAGGCACTGAAAATCAATGCTTTAATGTTATAGATTTTGTATTGTAGTTAGGACAATCCGCCTTTACAATCCTGCCTTCGCACTAATCTCCAGCATCCTGTCTATTGGTTTCTTTGCTGCCAATCGTAACGATTCTTCCATCTCTATTGCAGGTGTTTCATACTCCATGCAGAGATATAATTTTTCGAGAGAGTTTAATTTCATGTGCGGGCAATCATTACAGGCACAACTATTAGTCGGCGGTGCTGGTATAAATGTTTTTTCGGGAGAGGCTTTCATCATCTGGTGCAGAATACCCGTTTCTGTTGCCACGATATATTCCTGGGAAGAATCTGTTTGTGTGTATTTCAATAATCCCGTAGTAGAGCCAATATAATCTGCTATGCGAAGAATCGGGTCTTCACATTCCGGATGTGCGATCAATTTTGCATGCGGGTGACGAACTTTTAATTTGGTTATTTTTTCCAAACTAAAAATTTCATGCACCATACAGGCTCCATTCCACAGCAACATATCTCTGCCGGTTACTTTGTTGATATAAGCTCCCAAATTTTTATCCGGTGCAAATATTATTTTCTGGTCTTTTGGAAAACTTTCAACAATTATCTTAGCATTACTGCTGGTAACGATCACATCGCTCAATGCTTTTATACCGGCACTGCAGTTGATATAACTCACCACCACATGGTCTGGGTGTTGCTCTTTGAATTTTTTGAATAATGGAGGCGGACAACTATCGCTCAACGAACAACCTGCTTTAAGATCAGGTATCACCACTTTTTTACTGGGGTTTAAAATTTTTGCTGTTTCCGCCATGAAGTGTACACCGGCAAAAACGATCATATCCGCAGTGGTTTTTTCTGCCTGTTGCGCCAGGCCCAGACTATCACCGATATAATCCGCCACATCCTGGATGTCCGGCTCCTGATAGTAATGCGCCAACACTACCGCATTTTTTTCTTTTTTCAACCGTTCAATAGCCGCAAAAAGATCAAGCGTCGGGTCAAGATCAATATCCAGAAAACCACGGTTCTCCACATTAGCTTTCGCCGTTTCCAGTACTGAGTTGTTTGAAGTGTTGTCGTTCATCGCAATTACTTTTTCGATTCAGCAATATTCCACCAACCCAACCAATTTTTCAAAACAAAATTTTTCAAACCCTGTATTAATACAATAATAGTAATAATATATTTTTATAAAAAAGAGTATATTATTATTACAGCTGTGGATTAGTGGATAACCTGCTACACAAATTTACTTGTTTAAAGTAATACACATTCAAAACAAGGTAATCCACATATTGTTTTGTTGCTGCTACTGTATTTCAGTAGAGCTATCCACATACTTGTGAATTGTAAATACTGAATAAAAATAAATTTTAATTTAAAAAGCAATGTGGATTAACTAAGGACAAACTATAAAATACATACAGCACTAATTCAAAATCCTGGTCATTCACATTTTCTGTTCCAATCATTCAGTTTAATATCCACGTTTCACAAAGGGCTATCCACATAAATTATATAGTATCCACATTTTATTGTGCGAAAATAATCGGTGAAAGAAGCTTTTTTGATGAGTTATATATTTCGTTTAATTAATAATTGATGACAAAAACCACAGCTTTGGTGTAAATCTATCACTCCCCGCAGAAATTACTACTTTTAGTCCCATAAAAACTTGTTGTATGAAGTATTGTAAGCATGTTATTATTATTATATCGCTGTTTATAACCACCCTGGCTAAGGCAGACGAAGGAATGTGGTTGCCCCAATTGTTAGCTCAGTTAAATGAGAAGCAAATGAAAAGCATGGGGATGAAGATCAGTGCCAAAGACATTTATAGTATTAACTCCGGAAGTTTAAAAGATGCCATCGTAAGTTTTGGCGGCTTCTGCACCGGCGAAGTTATTTCATCCAAAGGCCTGGTGTTAACCAATCACCACTGCGGCTTTGATAATATTCAAAATCACACTACGCTTGAACGTAATTATATACGAGATGGTTTTTGGGCAAAAAATTATGCAGAAGAAATTCCGAACCCGGGTTTATTTGTAACCTTTATTGTACGAATAGATGATGTAAGTAAAAAAGTACTGGAAGGAGTTACAGCGGGCATGAAAGAAAGCGAAAGACAATCAATTATTGATAAAAACATTGCCAGCTTACGCAGTGCCTCAACCAGAGAAAGCTACCAGAATAATTTTGTTCGTCCATTTTTTGAAGGTAACCAATACTTCTTATTTACTACAGAAACTTATAATGATGTACGATTAGTTGGTGCTCCGCCATCTGCTATT
The DNA here is from genome assembly GCA_964641575.1 of uncultured Chitinophaga sp. Taxonomy (GTDB): domain Bacteria; phylum Bacteroidota; class Bacteroidia; order Chitinophagales; family Chitinophagaceae; genus JJ008. The sequence goes on from CAZXMP010000005.1 coordinate 13,952, forward strand.
GGCAATTTTGGAAAAGATACCGACAACTGGGTTTGGCCACGCCACACCGGCGATTTTTCTATGTTCCGCATCTATGCAGGAAAAAATAATAAGCCAGCTAACTACTCGGCAGATAATATTCCGTACACGCCAAAAAGATCATTGGCTATTTCATTGGATGGTGTTGTTGAAAATGATTTCACCATGGTGTTTGGTTTTCCTGGCACAACTACACAATACTTACCATCACCCGCAGTGGAGCAAATAATGACAGTAAATGATCCGGCAAAAATTGCTATCCGGGACAAAGCCCTGATGGTAATAGATGGTTATATGCGCAAGGATGAATCAATAAAAATTCAATACGCATCAAAATATGCCCGCATTCAAAACTCCCATAAAAAGTGGCAGGGAGAAGTATTAGGACTTACAAGTACCAATGCTGTAGGTAAAAAGAAAACCTACGAAGCTGAATTTCAAAAAAGAGTAAACGCCAACCCCTCCTGGAAAAACAGCTACGGCACTTTATTGAGTGATCTGGAAGTTTTGTATGCCGAACTAAAACCGTATGGATATGCAAGAGATTATTATACAGAAATAGTTAGTAAGATCGAGTTGTTTACTATCGCCGCACAATTAAATGCATTGATAACTGCCTATGAAAGAGATGGCGACAGGGGTTTTAATCAACGATTACCTATTACAAAAAATGCATTAAATAATTTATATGCAGAATACAGTCCTGTGGTTGATCAAAAATTATTTGAAGTGCTGGTGGAGATGTATGTAAAGGACCAGGAAGATAAATATGTTTCACCCACATTGAAAGAGTGGTTGCGGCGTTCAGAAAATAATTATTCGCAACTGGCCATAAGAACATATGCAGCAACAACGCTGGACGATAGTAAGGAAACCATGAAACTATTAGATAAACCGGCTGCAGAATTAATCACTGCATTAAAAAATCAGGAACTGATCAGGTTGTACCAGGATTTTTTAATCACTTATCAAACACAGGTACAATCAAAGTTGGGTGAGCTAACTACCAACATTAATAAATTACAACGAACATACATGCAGGCGCAGATGGATGTATTTAAAGAAAAAAAGTTTTATCCGGATGCTAATAGTACACTGCGGGTTACTTATGGAAATGTAAAAGGATATCAACCACGGGATGCCGTTAAGTATGATTTCTATACCTACCTCGACGGGGTGATGGATAAATACAAGCCGGGGGATTATGAGTTTGATGTACCCGAAAAAATTAGAGAGCTATACAAAAACAAGGATTATGGCCAATATGGCGACAAAGGAAAAATGCCGGTTTGCTTTATTGCTAAAAACCATACTACCGGTGGCAACTCCGGTAGCCCGGCGCTGGATGCTTACGGAAACCTGGTGGGACTCAACTTTGACCGGGCCTGGGAGGGAACAATGAGTGATATTAACTACGACCCATCTATTTGCCGCAACATCATGGTGGATATTCGCTATGTATTGTTTGTTGTAGATAAATATGCCGGAGCCGGACACCTGATCAAAGAAATGAAACTGGTTCATCCAAAGAAGAAATAGAGCTACCGACCATAAAGGCGGGTTTCCAGCCCCATTTTAACCGCTTTAAACGCCCCCAAACGGGGCATTTTTTGTGGATTTTCCACAGTTTTTCCCCTATTTTTGCCATCCTTTTTAAACAGGGTATATTATTATGTCTATTATTCAAACTATAAGGGACAAAGGCGCAAAAGTTTCCGTTGTATTGATTGCTTTAGCCCTCATTGGATTTATTCTAACCGATTATTTTGCTGGTAAAGGTCGTGGAGTTACAGGTGGCGGACCCAGTTCTGTTGGTACAGTAAATGGCACTAAAATTTCTGCCGATGAATTTCAGAAATATGTAGACCGGGTAGAAAGCAATATGCAGCAGCAAGGTTATCCTGCCGGTGGTGCAACAACACAGCAGGCAATTGAACAGGCCTGGAGCCAGGAAGTGGGCAGAGTTTTATTTACTGATGAGTTTGATAAGCTGGGAATGACGATTGGCAAAAAAGAATTAGGCGATATTTTATATGGTCCTAATGCGCCGCAAGATTTAAAACAACAGTTTACAGATTCTGCAACTGGTCAGTATAATGCGATACTTGCAAAGCAACAGATAGATCAGATGTTGAAGAAGGGAACTCCTGAACAAAAAGAACAGTTCAATAACTATATAAGAGATCTGGAGCAACAGCGCAAAAGCGAAAAGTTGGTTGCTATGTTAGCTAATACCGTTAACTATCCCAAATGGATGGTAGAAAAACAAAATGCTGATAACAGCCAGATGGCAAAAATTTCTTTTGTAAGAGAGCCCTATACCAGCATTCCTGATAGTGCGGTAAAGATTACGGATAAAGAAATACAGGATTATATTAATAAGAATAAAGACGCATTTAAGCAGCAGGAAAGTCGCAGCATCAGTTATGTAAAATTTAGCGCATCACCAACGACTGCAGATAGTGCAGAAGCAAGAAACAAACTAATGGCATTAAAGGCAGAGTTTGATACAACAGAAAATATAGAACAGTTTCTTGCCTACCAGGGAGCAGGAAATTTTTATAATGGATATATCAGCGGTAAAGCCATACAGATTGCTGCTAAAGATTCAATTTTCAGAACACCGGTTGGAAGTACTTATGGACCATATCTTGATGGCTCCACCTATACATTGGCAAAAATGGTCGGTGTAAGACAAATGCCAGATACAGTAAAAGTTCGCCACATTCTTATAGCTACTACACAAAGAGATCCGCAAAGCGGACAGATGTATCCAATAAGAAGTGATGAGGATGCAAAAAAATTAGCCGATAGTATAGAAGTTGCTATCCGTAATGGTTCCAACTTTGATACGGTTTGTGCAAAGCTTTCAGAAGATCCGGGCAGCAAAGACAAGGGTGGAATATATGAGAATATGACGCCTGGCCAAATGGTGGCACCGTTCAATGATTTTGGATTCTTAAACCCTGTTGGAACAAAAGGGGTAGTAAAAACAGATTTTGGTTATCACTATATGGAAGTGCTTTCACAAAAAGGTAGCGGTGCGGGGTATAAAATTGCCTACCTGCCAAAAGAAATTATAACCAGCCAGGAAACTGATAACAACGCATTAAACAAAGCCAACGAATTTGCCGGTGATAGCAGAGATTTAAAATCATTTGATGCGACGTATGAGAAAAAACTAAAATCACAGGGTCTTTTAAAAGGAATCGGTTCTAATATTAAACCAGCAGATTCTCAAATTCCGGGTCTTGGTGATTCAAGAACTTTTGTACGGGCTATTTATGATGCTAAGAAAGGCGAAGTATTAAAGACAGAAAAAATTGGTGATGATTATGTCGTTGCGGTAGTTACAGAAGTTTTTGAAGAAGGAACACAAAGTGTTGCCACTGCAAGAATGACGGCAGAGCCAGCCTTGCGCAATAAAAAGAAAGCAGAAATGCTGAAACAAAAAATTGGTAAAATATCAACCCTGGAAACAGCAGCTACCGCATTAGCAAAACCAATAGAAACAGCGGATAGCCTCAGAATGTCTTCCCAGGCAACATCGCCTGCATTGGGTTATGAGCCACGGGTAATTGGCGCAGCTTTTAATCCAGCTAATAAAGGAAAAGTAGTTCCGGAAGCATTGGAAGGACAGAACGGTGTATATGTTGTAAGAGTAGAAAGCGTTTCTGCAACAGCCGTAACAACAGGTGATGTTACTGAACAACGAAAATCATTGTACGAGCAAGGAAAACAAAGAGCAGCCAATCCTCAGTTGATTTTGATGGCGCTGCGTGAAGCGGCCACCATTAAAGATAAAAGAGCAGAAAAATATTAAACAGACTAGCAACCACAATTAACAGGCAGCTCCGTTAAAATGGGGCTGTTTTGTTTTACGGAAGTCGCAAACAACAGCGTGGCTTAAATTGTAACTTTGCAATGCGTTAAGCAAAATATGAGTGAGCCAATAATAAATAAAGTAGCAGAAAGCGGATTGGTAACAATCGATTTGGAAACCTGGTATCCGAAAGGAGAAACCGCAGTTTTCGATATGAAAGATTATTTGTTCATGGGTTTGATATTAAAAGAAAAGGATTTTAGAGAAGCACTAAAAAATATCGACTGGTCCACTTTCGACAATAAAAACGTAGCACTCACCTGCACCGCCGATGCCATCATTCCTGTATGGGCCTATATGTTGGTAGCGTCTTACCTGCAACCTGTAGCTGCAGAAATAGTAATGGGAGATGAGAAAGAATTACACAAAACCTTGTTTCTAAAAAACCTCTCAGCAATAAATGCAAATGATTACGCTGATAAGCGAATAGTAATTAAAGGCTGTGGCGAAACGCCTATTGCAGATTATGTGTATATGGAAATAACAAAACTATTGCGGCCGGTTGTAAAAAGCATCATGTATGGAGAGCCGTGCAGTACAGTGCCGGTGTATAAGAAACCCCTGTCCGCTAAAAGGGAACCCAAGCAATAATTTCTTTATTCATTTCTATATTTTCGGAAAGCAAAAAGAAGAAGTTTTAATCCGGTATGACAACTGTGAACTAAGAACAATAAACCACAAACTTTCTTAGAACCACCCCCGTCTTCTAAACATCCACAGCATTACAATTGGTATCAGCAGCATTAAACCAACAGCCGTATAAAAGCCCCAGCGTTGGTGAAAGAAGTTTACATTGGCATCGAAGTTCATTCCGAAAATCCCACCGATAACCGTGGCGGGTGCAAGAAGACAAGTAACGATGGCCATCACCTTCATCACTTCATTCATTTTCATATTTACGTTGTTCACATGCAGATCTTGTAAACTCACCATGATATCCCGATAGTTTTCACTAAGGTCTGTAGCCTGGATGATGTGATCGTAAACGTCTTTATAATATTTAGTATGGCGATCTTCCAACAGTTCACTTTCGCTTCTTAAAAAACCATTTACCACTTCCCGAACCGGAGAAAAATTTCTTTTTAAGATGATCAGCTCTTTTCTCAATCTGGTAATATGTGCAAGAGCTCTTGGATTATTACCCCGGGATACTTCTTCTTCCACTTCTTCAATACGATTGCCGAGTTTTTCCATTACAATAAAATAATGGTCAACGATCATGTCGAGCAATGTGTAGCAGAGATAATCGGCCGTACGCTGCCGCACTTTACTGCCGTGGCTTTTTAGCTTTTCCCGCAGGGAAGTAAACACATCACGATGAGCATCTTCCTGGAAACTGATAACAACATCTTTGGCCAGGATAATACTGATCTGTTCTTGCTCTACTGCAAAAGTTTCTTCATTAAAATAAAGCATGTTGAGCAGGCAAAAAATGCTGTTCTCTGCCTCATCTAATTTTGGACGCTGGTTAATGCTCAGTATATCTTCAACGATCAACGGGTGAATATCAAAATGTGCGCAAATGGCTTCTACATCTGTTTTGCGTAGCCCATCAATATTTATCCAGGTGGTGCGGCCGCTTGATTTGTAATTAAAACAACTATCAATGGAGGAAAATTTTTTCTCTTCCATTGTTTCTGCGTTATAATCATACACTGTAACTATAACATCCTTTGCTTCTTCCCGGTGCGGAATAACAGTAGGGTTAACAGATAAGATCTCTTTAGTTCTGTTGGAACCAAACAGATTGGGGAGGTAAAGATATTTCAGGTATTTATCAGGCCGCAGCTTATCCAAATTCATAACAGGAAAGTTAGGAAAAGTATCGCTGCCAACTAAACCCCGAATATCTTTTTCGGTCATACAGGCCTTAAACAAGTAGCTATGAAAATAAAAGTATTAGTAATAATGTGCTTGTTGGTAGCGGGATTGCAACTGCAGGCGCAACATGTAAGAGTTCGGTTAAACTTTCCGGTTGGTATTCGGATGAATGCACCCGGCCCGTCTCCCCGGAATGGTGCTATCTGGATAGGACCAGAGTGGCGTTGGCAAAGAGGGCAGTATGTAACAGTGCCAGGATATTGGGCCAGCCCAAGACATAGCAGGGCGGTGTGGGTGCCCGGCCATTGGCAATATACCCGCAGAGGATATAAATGGGTACCGGGACGCTGGCGATAAAATGTTTCTCACTTGTATGTCGGGTCCATACAAAAAACCCTGTTCCTTTTTTGGATACAGGGTTTTTACATAATTCATGTTAGGAATAAGTATTTATCATCTGGTTTTCTGTCGTAATAAAAAAAATAAATAGTTATTTAAATTTCCTGGGTATTCACTTCAACTTTTTTCTCCTTATAAAACCGTCCAATCAACATAGGCGTCAGCATACAAATAATTCCAATGATAGTTAGTATTGTATTTTTTTCAATAAAATTCATTGCAATTAAAAATAGCCCGCAAGTTATAAAAATAATTTTTGTGAACTTATTATTCCACGCAAACCCAACAACCACATAAGCCACTCCAATTAAACTAAACATTGCAGCATTTATAGCTGGTTGGTCTCGAAACTAAAGTTCAGGAACCAGTTTAAAATCTTTCCTACAAGGACAAGTGCTATCAATGTTTTAAAGACTATAAAAATTGCGTTCTTCATATTGATTAAGGCGTGTCTTTTAATTGGCTACCAGCATAGGGCTTCAACAAAACGAATATAGATTGCACGAAAGCTTATAAAATACAACCTAACGCACTGCGCCATAATTACAACTTATCATACAAAGCCCTTAGCTTCTCTTTCGTCATTATTTTTTCCCAGTCTTTTCCCAATGCATTTTCCCAAAGCGGTTTCATGCCCATGGATACGCCGATCATTTTATCAAAATCTTCCTCGCTTAATCCTTTACAAATACCAGTTGGTATATCGATCTTATTTTTCTCCACCATGTATTTAAATTCTTTTACACCGGCTGGATAATATTCTTCGAGGTGATTCATGACAATACAATTACCAATACCATGCTTGGTGCCGAGCAAATAACTTAATCCATAGCTTACGGCATGAGCCACACCTACCTGTGAATAAGCAATACTCATTCCACCGGCATAAGAAGCCATCATTAATTTATCATCACAGCCTTCATTCCATCCATCTGTATTTACAAATACATCTCTGCAAAGTTCCAAGGCTTTTTCGCCATAGCTTTTGCTGAATTCGTTTAAAAAAGTTCCTTCTAAGCTTTCAATGCAATGGATATAACAATCCATGCCGGTATAAAAACGCTGATTGGCTGGTGCATTGGCTGTTAACTCAGGGTCTAATACTATTTGATCAAACGGAGTAAAGTCGGAATTCATGCCCAACTTTTTTGTGGGGCCTGTTAATACAGTTGTTCTGGAAACTTCTGCGCCTGTTCCACTCAAAGTCGGAATGCCTACTTTATAAACACCGGGTTGTTTTACGAGGTCCCATCCCTGGTAATCTGCAGATGATCCGGTGTTGTTCATCATTAGTGAAACGGCTTTTGCTAAATCCATGGCCGAGCCGCCACCAATTCCAATAACGCCGCTTACTGTTCCAAACTCATCTTTTAATTGTTGTGCTAGCGTATCAACATATGTTGTTTTGGGTTCGTAGGTAACATCTACAAAAATTACTTTGTCGTTTCCACGAACAGGAATTCTGTTGACCAGCGGTTTGCCCTCAAAAAAATGATCAACTAAAAAAACCATCGGCTTGCTTTCCTTGCGGTGCGGCGCAATAATTTCATCTAATTGATTAAAAGAACCACGACCATAAACTACATAGCCAACAAGTTTGAAATTGCGAAAAGCCATACTAGAGAATTTGCCCACGAAATTACACAGATTGGAATAGAATAACGAGTATTGAAAAATTTACCAGATTGATTTTATGTCCCACAATTTCAGAAAAATAATCGATGTGCGACTGTCGTTGCTAAAGAGTTCAATGCCATTGTTTGCATCATCAGAAAATAACTGTGCCGTTAAAACAGCTTCACCATCATTTACAAATACCTCAACAATGCTATGATCATAAAAAATATGCAATTGAAGCATTTTATCTTTTAATACCAACGGCTTCTCAAACCGGTTTAGCCAGGAATAGTTTTTATTGAAAGAAGTATGTTTGGTTTTGCTCCTGTCAATATATACAGCTTGTTTTACAGCATCATAACCAATTTCAAAATAACTGTTATTGCCAGTTGCCAATCGAACACCACTGGTTGATGCAGAAGGTTCATAAGTCAGCAACATTTCAAACTGACGACTTTTTCGTGGTAAGGTAAATGTTCCGGTAACGCCGCGGTTTTTCATTTCCAATGGTCGGGTACGCAAGGTTTTTACTGCAGCAACAGGTTGTTGTACTAAAACCCATTCATTATTTACTTTTTTTACTTTCATTGTTCTGGGTAACGAAAAAGCTCCTTTCCAAGGATCGGTGGGAATATCATTGGCGTAATTCCAGTTATTGATCCAGCCAATAGCTGTTGGAAAATGTGAAACGGGTAATTGATTGTAAGCAATGGCGGCATAATAATCCGGTCCATAATCAGGACGAACAATTTTATCAACAGAATTTTCATTGGTGAATCTTATTCCATCAAACTCGCCAACAAAATATTGCATGGAAGCATTTTGTGAAGTTTGTAAAACCCATTTCTTTTTTCCCGGCAATCCGTCAACAGGCACTTGTGTTAAGTCTGGACACTCCCACACTCCACTGGTATCACCCACGGGACCAAAATCACTTAAATGATTCCAGTCTTTTAAATTAACGGACGAATAAAATTGTACAAAATGCTCCACAGGAAACATTAATGCCATTACCCAATATTGTTTCGGTTCATACCAAAAAATTTTCGGGTCACGGAAATCTTTTTTGCCCAAATCAAGTACCGGGTTCTTATTATATTTTGTCCAGGTAATGCCATTGTCTAAACTATAAGCAATATGCTGTGATTGATTTTTATTTTCAATATGCCCGGTATAAACCGCCACCATTGGTACTTGTCCGTTTTTACCAAAGCCACTGGTATTGTTCTTATCCACCACACAGGTGCCAGAAAAAATCATGGTGTCTTTTTCTTCTGCAATGGCAATGGGTAAATGTTTCCAATGAATTAAATCTTTGCTGGTAGCATGTGCCCAGGTCATGTGTCCCCATACATTGCCAAAAGGGTTGTATTGATAGAATAAATGATACTCTCCATTATTGTATACCAGGCCGTTCGGATCATTGCACCAATTGTTTGCCGGTGAATAATGAAAACGGGGACGGTATTGTTCTTTGTATAAAGAATCTGTTTGTGCAGATGCGCCTACACAAAAACAAAGCGATAAAAGAAGTAATAATCGTTTCATACAATGTGCTTAATGATTATTCAACAATCAATTTCTTTTCCAATTCTTCTAACGATACTCCTTTTGTTTCCGGAACCTTTGTTAATACCCAGATCAATTGCAACACCATCATTCCTGCAAAGAAGGCAAAAATCGGCCACGGGTTATCTTTAAAAATTCCATCTTTTGAATCCAGAAAGAAAGGAGTGATTAATGTAATTAATGCTGCAAACACCCAATGCACACTGGCGCCAAATGATTGGCCCATTGCCCGTACTTTATTGGGAAAAATTTCTGAAATAAATACCCAGATTACGGCACCCTGCCCGATGGCATGAGCTGCAATAAATAACAGCAATGACAGTAACAAAAAAGTTGGCCCCGCTCCGGAATAGAATGACCAGGCAACTAATGCAAGGCTAAGTATGTATCCGAATGAACCGATTATTAATAATGTTCTCCGGCCAATTCTGTCAATAAGATAAAGACCAACAAAAGTGAAAATTAAATTAGTGCCGCCGATGGCAATGGAATTTAATAGGGATTCTTTAGCAGCTAAACCAGCTTTTTCTAAAATCTCAGGAGCATAGTAAAGAATAAAATTAATTCCGGATACCTGGTTGAAGAATGCCACCATAAAAGCGAGGTAAATAACTCTCTGGTATTTTTTATCAAAGAAAGAAGATGTAACACCGGCTGTTTCGCTGTGCTTGTTACTGGCAATGATAGAAGCAATTTCTGCATCGGTATCTTCCACTCCCATATCAGCTAAAATTTTTTTAGCTGCCACCTGGTCATTCTTTTTTGTAATCAACCATCGTGGGCTTTCCGGAATACCCAATACCATCACTGTATAAATAACAGATGGAATAGCCAATACTCCCAGCATCCACCGCCAGTCATTATCACCACCAACACCCTGTAAAAAATAATTGGATAAAAAAGCGATCAAAATACCAAACACAATATTGAACTGATACATGGCCGTTAACCGGCCTCTAATTTTTGAAGTAGAAATTTCAGAAATATAAGTTGGTGCAACAACAGATGACACTCCAATGCCAACACCGCCCATAAAACGGAAAAATGAAAAACTATAAGGGTCAGGTGCAAGTGCAGAACCTATTGCAGAAACAGCAAAGAAAATTCCAATCCAGAGCAGTACTTTTTTACGACCATATTTTTCAGTAGGTATGCCACCGAAGATAGCACCAACAACAGTACCCCATAATGCCATTGACATAATAAAGAAACCATGAAATAATGGAGAGGTATGCCAAAGTTCTTTAATCGGTTGATTGGCCCCGGAAATAACAACAGTATCAAAACCAAAAATAAACCCGGCCAAAGCAGCCACTATTGACCAGCTGAGGAGCTTGTTCTTATTCATGTGCAGGCAATTGTTTGTTGATAGGTAAGATAAGAAAATAAGAAAGGCCTGCGGGATACAAAAAGGAACAACAAGAAAAACAACCTGCTGCAAACGGTTGCTGTTTACAAAAACTACAACAACTTAGCTGCTTTTGCTAAATCATCCGGAGTATCAATTTCTACTCCCATATAATCCACTACGATCATCCGGAGCGGCACCCCATTTTCTAAATAGCGGAGACACTCAATTTTTTCAGCCGCTTCCAGCGGAGTAACCTGCCAATGTGTAAAATTCATTAAAGCCTGTTTGCGGAAAGCATATACACCAATGTGTTCGTAGTAAGTAGTTGGAAAATTTTTATCTCTTGGATAGGGAATTACAGAACGACTAAAGAACAACGAATTCATATTTTTATCAACCGCCACTTTTACAAAGTTGGGGTCCATGATGTCGTTGCGGTCGGTTAACACCTGCATCATTGATGCCACCTGCACGGTATCATCGTTAAACTGAGCTAATAATTTTTCTAACGGTTCTCGTTTTACAAAAGGCGTATCACCCTGCACATTGACAATAATATCAACATCCATATCAATTGCTGCTTCTGCAATTCTATCGCTGCCACTTTCATGTTCGTTGATGCTCATTACTGCATGGCCGCCGGCATTGGTAATTTCAGCATAAATAATATCGCTGTCGGTAACTACCACCACCTCATCAAAAAGACCAGTGGCTATTGTTGCATCGTACGTATACCGGATAACCGTTTTATCGCCGAGCAACTGCATCAGCTTGGCCGGAAATCTGGTAGCAGCGTAGCGGGCCGGTATCATCGCAATTTTTTTCATCTGGTAAAATTACACTCCCGAGCTGATAGAAATCACTAACTGGTTTCCAATACTATACATTTCAAAATCATAATAAGCACCGTCTTCATAGCTTATTCTTATCTTTTCAATCGAGTATGGGCCGGAATAATCTGCCTCATCACCTCTTTTGACCAATACTATTTCATATTCTTTGTCGTCTTTTTTAAATTTTTTACTGGCTGTTGGAAACTCATCTTTCTCTCCAAACACATTTTTGAATTCACTAATAAGCCTGCATAGCAAAAACCCTTGTTGCAAATTAAAATCCGGTAAAAAATAAGTATCTGAACCATGTTCATATCCATTCAACTCATGATGCTCTGCTCCGTTCTTATACAACTGCTTCTTTAACTCCCAGCCGCTTTCGGTCATCTCGGCTGTTTTTCCGGAACGAATTACTAGTTTTTGGCCAAAAAGAGTAGTCGCCTGCGCCAGGTATTGTTTCATATCTTTTACAGTCGTCAATTTTGGTGGCGGCCAGGGAAACAAATAACTATCTACGATATAACCCGTTTTATTATTGAATTTAACTTTTCTCCAATAACCTGTCAGCCCTTCGGTAATAATTTCTTTCCAACCACCATCTTCCTCTATTAAACTAACTTTTGTTCCATAAGGAATTTTATCAAGCAACTTCGCATCGGGATCTGGATCTTCACGCAGACTTAAACCAGATTTGGCAGCTACATACAATACACCATCGATAACTTGCGCCCTACTGTTTATTGAAACAACAAGAAGAACAAGTATAAAAAACTTCCTCATATATAATTATTAAAAGAGTTGATCAGGGATCTAATTTTTGAAAAGGCTTTTTTAGTAAGCTAATAACATCTTCATCTTTTTCACCCGGGTAATAACGGTCGAGGCCATAGCGAATCTCTTTGGGATCTAATTTTCCAAAAGTTCCCAGCAGCCGGTCCCAAAATGAAAATACAGCACCGTAGTTGGTATCGGTGTACGGTTGTTTCCAATGGTGATGCACTTTATGCATATTGGGAGAAATGAGAATATAACTCAACGCAGCATCTAATTTTTGGGGAAGACTAATATTTGCATGAGTAAAGGCAGTAGCAATAACCACTAGTGTTTGATAGATCATTACACTGTACATCGGCGCACCAGAGATAAAAATAAAAATGATAAAGAAGATACCTCTCAACAAACTATCACCAGGATGATGGCGCAAACCTGTTGTTACATCTACATTGGTATCGCTATGATGGACCAGATGAAAACGCCACAGTACCGGAACTTTGTGCATAACCATATGTACCAGCCAGCTGCTGAAGTCTAACGCCAGCACACCTATAATAACAGTAAGCAACACATTTGCATTGAACCAATACACCAGACCAAAGCCATTGTGCAAACACCAATCGGAAAGCAATACAATTAAAAAGGCAAGACCGGTATGAATGATAAGATGGATAACAGTAAAAACAAAATTTACACCGGCATGGCGTAATTTATTTTTTTTATAGTTGAGAGAAATTAGTGGTATGGCACCTTCAATGATCCAGAACAATAACAATCCACCAACAAGAATCGCCATTCGCTCCAGCGGTCGTTGTTCAAGAGTTTGGAAATGATTAATAATGTCTTGCCACATACGATATACTAAATTCCAATTAGGTGAATTGATCTGATATTAGCCGCAACAGGCTAATCATTATAATAACCAACGCAATATACCTGATTACAAGGCCATGGCTTCTGTCTTTTTCATGATAGCCATATAGCGATTCACCATCCGGCATAATTTTTTTAAAATTATAAATGTGGCGGCCAATAAAGAAACTAAATATTGACATGAACGGCCGTATGAAATCCTCCTCTCGAAAACGTTGGTTAATCAGGAAAACCAAAGAGCCAAAAATTAAAAACCATGCTATGATATATAAGAAAATGCCCGGAGATTCAGTAACACTTAATTCTTTTTTTCTCTCTTGCTTCAGTTTTCCTAATGCATCCTCAGATATTGTGTGTCCCCGTTCTGCCAAAATTTTTTTTGCCAGCAGATAGTTCAAACGTCCCCATTCGTCTGGTTTTTTTATAACATCTTTTAATTCTTCGGTAGAGAAGGAAAAGATAAAATAATCTTTATCCACTTCGGCGAGTTGTTTTTCAAAAAAGGCATCCAGAATATTGTTTGCTCTTTCAAAATCTTCAGCCTTTATTTTCAAAGAATAGTCCGGTGTAGAATCTACGCCAGCTATTTGATTGTCAAGGATGCGGGGGGTGCTGGCTATTCTGCACTCAATACCAGAACTGTTAAGCACCTCGGCAAACTCCATCGCAATTGCCTCGTCTTGAAATAAATGAAATGTTTCTAACCGACTTGCCATTTTCATAAGGTTGTTATACACAATTAACGTCCATATTCATCACCATACTCATCCGCATATTTTTCATATCGCTTTATCAGCGCAATATTTTTCTTTTCGATCTCTGTCAAAAAACCTTTTATGTCCACGGTATTGGGTACATACCACTCCTGCATTTCAAACTGCTGACGTAAATGCCGCTTATTAAAACAAAAACCATGACGGGCAAAAATTTCATTGCGCATAAACTCCAGATCTTCTTTCATTTCGTTTTCTACATCTGCTGGCTTTAGTAATCGTTGAGATGCCTGGGGATAATCGCCTACATCGGTACGATATTGAAATTTTTTACGTTGCAGGTTGTATTCTTTTTCAGGACGGCCTTTTGCATAAGGCTTCCATCCACCATATAATATATCTAATGCATTCTCATCAATTACAAAATCAAATACTCCGTCGTCTTTATGATCTCCCGGTTCTTTGCCATTAAAAAAATAAAAGCTACCATCTTTTTTAAAGGTGCCATAGAAAGGACGGTCGTTTCCGCCAACAATCGTTCTGCCTACTACCGAATCGCCAGCTATTTTAGTAATCAAAAAGGTGATTTTATTTCTGCCAAAAGGCCCTACATAAGAACCCAGTAATTTTTCATTCGGGTCGGCTACTATGGGCTTTGACTCCTGCCTGGCAACAGTTTCTACCGGAACTTCAGTAGGAGTTTCTTTAGTTTCAACTACTGATTGTGTCTTTTCATTGTTGCACGCAAAAAAGAACAGGCAAGAAATGAGTAGCGACAGAAATTTTCTCATAACGAAAGGTTTAATTTTGGAAAGGGGGTTTGATTACTCTTTTAAAATTAGTACAAATAATCAGTCGTACAAATACCATAAATGTAGCACTCCTGCTATTACTGGCTTTTTTTTGCTGGCTAATGGCATCTATTACGATGGCCTATATTCCCTACAACACGGATGTTGGCTTTTTACGCATCAAACAACACTATATTCATATTGACCAGTGGCGTATCGCTTTCTTCATTCATGTGTATGCAAGTATGTGGGTATTATTTGCAGGCTTTACCCAGTTTTCAAAAACGATACAAAGAAACCAGCCCAAACTCCACCGAACACTCGGCTATATTTATGTGGTAGATGTGTTATTAATAACCGGCCCCGCAGGATTGCTGATGGGTTTTTATGCTAATGGCGGATTGTGGTCAAGAATAGCATTTGTTTTATTGGCAATGCTATGGATCTATTTCACCGCTATGGCTTTAGTAAAAGCCAGGCAAAAAAACTTTAAAGCCCATCGCAATTATATGATAAGAAGCTATGCCCTTACTTTATCTGCTATTACATTACGGGCATGGAAATATGCGATCACTAACACCGTCACTCTTCCACCAATGGATGTGTACCGGGTTGTAGCATGGGTAGGCTGGGTTGGAAATTTAGTTGTTGCTGAATGGCTCATTTTCCGCCATACACAAAAACAAGTGTATAAAAAAAGAAGCTCACAAATATTGTAAGCTTCTTTATCATTAAAATCATTTTAATCTGCGCAATCAACGGTCTTTATTGATTCAACATCAACGGCATTACCAACATCAACAACTCTTCATTATCACCCAGGTCAGTTGGCTTTATAATACCAGCTTTGGTTGGCGTAGAAAGTTCCATATTAATATCATCACTATCTGCAGCATTCAACATTTCAATTAAGAAACGGGCATTAAAGGCGATCATCAGATCTTCACCATTGTACTGGCATTTCATTCTTTCATTTCCCTCAAAACTAAAGTCCACATCCTGCGCCGCTAATTGTAACTCGCTGCCGCTAATGCTCAACGCCACCTGGTTGGTACTCTTATTACTAAATACACTTACACGGCGTAAGGCACTTTGAAAATCATTTTTATTCACCGTTAAGCGATAGGGATTATCAGCAGGTATTACCACTTTATAATCCGGAAAACGGGCATCGATCAACCGGCAGCTCATTTGCGTAGTGCCGTGTTTTATAAACAAGTGATTGCTGTTGTAGCTGATGGTTATCTCATCTTCAGAAGAAGGGATAGCTGTTTTCACCAAATTCAATGGTTTGCGGGGAACGATGAATGAATCTGCTTTCGGACATTTAACATCCGTTCTTTTATACCGAACCAACCGATGCGCATCAGTGGCCACACATTGAAAACCTTTTTTATCCAACTCAAAGAAAACTCCCGTCATAGCCGGACGAAGATCATCGTTGCTGGTAGCAAATAAAGTTTTGCTGATAGCAGTAACCAAAGCGGAAGCGGTCATGGTAAACGAAGTAGTATCATCAGCCGCCGGTTCTTTTGGAAAGTTGTCCGGGTTTTCGCCCATTACTTTATACTTACCATTATCGCTGGTAATTTCAACACCAAAATTTTTATCGATATTGAAAGTAAGGGGTTGGTCTGCAATATTCTTCAACGAATCCATTAGGATCTTAGCGGGAATACAAACTTTACCGCTGTCTTTGGCTTCAATATCCAACTGTACCCGCATTACGGTTTCCAGGTCGGTCGCCACCACGGTCAGTTTATTTTTTTCTACCTCAAACAAAAAATCTTCGAGGATCGGAAGCACCGTGTTAGCATTAATAACACCGGAGATATGCTGCAATTGTTTCAGCAACGAGGACGAGGATGCTATGAACTTCATATTTATAATTGAGTGTGGCGAAACTACTGATTTTTGCTTTACAGCCAACACTTAAAACGGGGCGAAAAGGGGTTAAATATTTTTTATTTTGCCAGCTGTATTACTACTATCATCGTCCCTTGCGTCGCACAGTTCGGGGTTCTGTCCGCTACTCACCATTTGCGAACACTCCGAACAAAATTGGAACACTCCGAAAGCTCGAAATTCTCCCGACTAACGACTCCTGACTCCCCACTCAAACCCAACTCTTCAAAGAACCTTTTTAGTATCTTGCCTTTCCACAAAACCGTTCTATGTTAGAAAAACTATTTGGCTGGGGAAAGAAAAAGGAAGTACCAAAAGCAGGTCCGGAAATACCGTTTGGCCGCTATTCAGATAATAATAAACCGCTGGCCAAAGTGAACCGCTGGACAGAAGCAGATAATCTATACAAAGAGAAAAAATTTCCCGAAAGCATTGATGCTTTTTTTGAATACCTCCGGGATGATAACATACAAAATGTGGTGTATGAAAGAAATGGTGCCGAAGGCCGCTTTGAATTATACCAGGGTTCTAAAATAGTAAGAGGAACAATTTCCAAAGAAGGTATAACAGCAGAAGTTACACTGGCTAAAATGCCACAAGCATCAGTACCGGTAATGCGCCGCCTGCTGGAAATGAATTTCAATTTATACTACAGCCGTTTTGCATTGGATAACGATCGCCTCTGTATGCGGTTTGATAGCGGTATTGATGCAGCCAGTCCGAGTAAACTGTACTATGGATTAAAAGAACTGGCTATAAAAGCCGACAAACAAGATGATTTGTTAGTGCAGGATTTTAGCATGCTGCAAACAGCGGATAGTGAACATGTCACTATTTCTCCAGTGGAGGAAAAAGAAATAAAATACGAATACCTGCAGAAATGGATACAGCAGGTATTAGATACCGCATCTTCTATGGATGCTGAAAAATTTTCCGGCGGTATTGCCTATATGTTGCTGGCATTAATTTATCGGATTGATTATTTAATAACTCCCGAAGGAAAATTATTACATGACCTGGAAAAAATAACGGGCATTTATTTTAAAAAAGATGAACGGCCTGTTACAGAAAAGAACAGGGATATGATAGAAGAATTTAAAAAATTAAAAGAACGACCGAAGGAAGAGATTTTCAATTATCTCTTTCATTCAAAATATACTTTTTCCATTGTTGCACCACAGCCGTATAAAGCGGTCAGCGACTCCATTCATGTGGCCAACCAGAACATGGTTTGGTACAGGGACAATAATTATCCGTTTATTGCCTCACAAATTGCGGAGTATGGAATTTCGTATTGCCAGTACTCTTACAGCTTGCCCAAAGTAATAACCGAGTTATTTCATTTATATATGAAGATTAACTACGCCGACTTTTTTACAGCGTTGGGTTACACCAATATTCCATACGATGCTGCCCGCAACAAGTTTGATTCCGAAGAAATAATTGATAGCATAAGAGAAATACAATCCCGGTGGAGAGATAAATATCCGAACATGGACTTCAAAACCCAAAATTTACGTTTCGATACATTGGTAAATTTTGATATGACATTTACGAACGAAATTGAATTTTTGAATATGGACACCTAAATGAGTTTGTAGTTTATTGTTTGTGGTTTTTAGTTGAACCCTAAATAATAAAAGTCGTTTCGATTTAAAGTAACAAGAACCCAAAGACCAAAAACCCGAAACAATTTACATGGATTCACAACAAATTATAGAGCAATATCAAAAAGCAATTATTCAAATTGCAACTGCAGGAGGTACCGGCACCGGTTTTTATGTAAAGGAGTTTGATCTTATAGTTACCAACGACCATGTGGTGGCCGACAATGCGGAAGTAACCATTGCCGGTAAAGCATTTGATAAATCCTTGTCAAGAGTTTGGTACACCGATAGAAAACATGACCTTGCTTTTTTACAAGCACCACCTGATATTGAGTTGCCGGAAATTCGATTGGGCCGCTATGAAGAAATGAAAGATGGTGATGCTATTGTTGCTATAGGCCATCCTTATGGATTAAACTACACAGCTACACAAGGTGTAATTTCAAAAGTGGACAGAATACGAGATGGATTGAAGTTTATACAAATTGATGCAGCCATTAACCCCGGCAATAGCGGAGGCCCATTGGTAAATAATAAGGGAGAAGTAATTGGTGTTAACTCCTTCATCATTCGTGGTGGCGACAACCTGGGTTTTGCACTGCCTGTTAATTACCTGCGGGATGCATTGCAAATGTATTTACCTAATAGAGGACAAGCATCAACCCGATGCTTTAGTTGCAGCTATTTGGTAACAACAGCAAATATTGATTCAAAAAAATATTGCCCCAGTTGCGGTACAGAAGTAAAATTGCCAGAGATACCGGAAAAAGAAGTGGAAGCAGTAGGTGCCGCCAAAAAGATCGAAGAAATTTTAAAAGAGCTGGGAAAAGATGTGCGGCTGGCAAGAGACGGCATTAATACCTGGAGTGTAAAAGAAGGATCTGCCAAAATAAAAATTACCTACAACGTAGAAAATTTTTTTATAGCTGGTGATGCATACCTCTGTCAAATGCCGGCGGATGCTACGAAGATCAAACCGTTGTATCAATTTTTGTTGCAGGAAAATTATCGCACCAATGGGCTTGTATTAAGTTGTGTAAAACAAAACATTGTACTCAGCCGCATTATTTATGATTTGGATATGAGCAAAGAAGGCGGTGCCGAAACCTTTCGCCACCTTTTTAAACAAGCAGATTATTACGACGATTTTTTAAAAACAGAATATAGCTGTACCGACCGGTTAGAAGAATTGTGATGTATAAAAAATACCTTACCAAAGAACAGGCGCTGCAAAAGTTAAAACACTACTGTGCTTACCAGGAACGCTGTCACCACGAGGTGAAAGAAAAATTATACAACCTCGGCGTTTGGAAAAAAGAGCATGACGAAATTATCGCCACTCTTATTGAAGAAAATTACCTGAACGAAGAACGTTTTGCCATTGCCTACGCCGGAGGAAGGTTTCGCATCAAACAATGGGGCCGGGTAAAAATAAAATATGAATTAAAACAAAAGCAGGTAAGCGAATACTGTATTAAAAAAGCATTGAAGCAAATTGAAGAAGAAGATTATTTAAAAACATTACAAAAACTGGCCAACCAAAAATATGCTTCACTGAAAAGCGAACAGCATTTGATCCGAAAAAAGAAAACGATGGATTATCTACTGGCGAAGGGTTTTGAGATGGATTTGGTGAGAGGGGTGGTGGAGAAAGCTTGACGGGTAATATCAATTATTCTTCTTCATCAGGTGGTAGTTCTGATGCTAACAATGTTACTGGTTTCCAACTGGCTTTTCGTACTATGTATTGCATTTTAAGAGATTTCAAAGCAAATTGATCTATAGGTGGCAACTCTGCTAATTCGAGAACGCCTGAAATTTCCATCTCCAAAAAATGATTTCGTACTGCCCAATTTGGTAGCTCTGCCATTTTCTCAACATAAATATCTGTGCCACGATAATTAAACCACCAACGTCCATTCAAACTGATTGCTATTCCCCGAAGCTTTACATTTTTGCCGACCTGATCTTCTAGCTTTACGAGTCTTGCCTCACAATTTTCAACAGTGTATGACTTTTTAATTTTTGTTTCTTGAATTAACCCATACGCCTCGGCGATTTTTCCAATTTCTGAATCCTCCCATTTTCTACAACCGATTAACTTTAAACTCCATTTTGATGTTTGTAAAATAGGAATGTCATTATCGTTTTTTGCAATACCTGATAAAAGAGCATTTTGCCCAATAAAATTATCTGGTGCCCATTCTATGGGATCAATTTTTTTCCCCGAGATTACAATTAACCTGTTTTGAAAATAGAACCCCGTAGTCTGTAATGTAATACCAGCTTCCTCATAAGCATCCGAAGGACGACCAACAAAAGCACCAGTTTCGTAAACTCGTAAGCTATAGGTAAACCCTTTTTTAATTTTAGGAATACGACCCTCGCCGAATTTTCCAAAGTAAGGGGAAACTGGAATCTGTAAAGGGAACTGAGTAGGTTTATCATTAATTATTTGAACCAGTAGATTTGGACCATGTGCGGAGCCTTTGGAATCTCCTTCAACTATAATTCCTGTAACGGTAACAGTAGTGCCATATTTTTCACCCAACTGCCCAACTATTTTGAACGAAGTATCCTGCTTATTGATCTGCACAGGAATTCTTTTATCCTGTGTAAAGCAAACAATAGATATTAACATCAACACCAAGACTGTTTGAAGCCTTTTCATAAAAGAGTTCATTGAAAATTACTAAATATACAACGTCAACTTTTAAACCCTTAATGATCCCCGGAATGCTCTTGCCCCATAGTAAGAATCTGCTCCATTGTGATATGTAAACACAGTATCGTAACGACGATCACAAAAAAGGGCACCGCCCAATTTTCTGATAGCAGCAGGTGTTTGTACCCAACTGGATGTTTTCAAATCGAAGTTTCCCAGTTTTTGTAAATCCCGGTATTGTTCTTCGGTTAAAATCTCTATGCCCATATCAGTAGCCATTTGTATAGCACTGTTGCCGGGTTTATGCTCTTTTCTTTTTTCTAATGCTTCATGGTCGTAACAAATACTCCGGCGGCCTTTGGGACTCTCTGCGGCGCAATCAACAAAAATATATTCGCCTGTTTTTTTATCATAGCCAACAACGTCGGGTTCACCTTCGGTATATTCCATTTCGTTCAACGACCAAAGTTTTTTTGTATTCGATGTCAGCTTTTTTTCTACGTCGGCCCATTCAATACCTTTATGACGGGCCTTGTTTTTTTGAAAACGGGCTTTCAGTGTTTGAAGAAGTTCTTCCTGTTGCTTTGGCGTTAATGTTGCTTTATTTGCTTTTGCCATAAACGGTATTTTAATTTTCAAATGAAAATGAAAAACTAAAATTAATAAGTCTTCTTCAAATCCGGATTCGTCAAAATTATATAATCTCCCAAATTGCTAAACTGCTGCCAGTCTGGGTTTGCAAAACTCTTATCAGAAAAGCAGCTGATATTTAAGATCTTTAATTTTTTATTGTACGATAGAAGTTGCGCAGCAGTGCCTAATTTTTCATCGCTATGAAATTTGCCTACACAATGAAAAACTTTCATGCCCTTGTTCTTTTTTAGAAAACTATACATACTGTACGCCATTCCCGCATCCCATAAACTCTGGCTGTAATAAATATTCTTACTGGCCGACTCTGGTGCGCCTTTCATCAAACTTAAAAACTTTTCCCGGTAGCGGCCACCGATAGTATCATACGGCAATGGCGGCAAGTACTTCTTTGCTTCTTTTGATAAACTGTCTAATGATCTCATTCCCCGGCGGGTTACCATATTTACATAGCGGCGGGGAGGATTTGCAGCAATAACAGCTAACTGATTTTGTTTGGCGTATTCGATCATTGGCCGATAGTCACGGTAATTACTCCACAACCTTACGTTCGATGAAAAACGGCTTTCATCAATTTTACCTTGCAAATATTCATTTAGCACCAATTGGTTGTCGGTTTCAAACATTTCCAAACTCAATGCAAGTTGGTTGGAATACTGAGCATGTAAAGCCCGAAATATTTTGTTTTCTAAATAATGTCCTGCACTATCGTTATGCTCTTCACCAAAAAATAATACATCAGCAGTTGCCAGGTCGGCTACAATTTTGTCAATTGTAATAATTTGTTGAGTACGGGTGTCGTAGATCTTATAATGAACACTCATACTGTCCTGGGCAGTAGCAGTAATTACTATCAAACAAAAGACAAGGAAAGAGAACCATTTCATCAGCTAATATTTTGGTGAAAATAGTTCTTGTTTTTTGAAATACTGCTAAAAGGCGATAGCTATAGAAGAGGTAATAAAAGTATTATCGGATACTAAACTGTTTCCTTTTGTAAATATCTTATCCTTGCTATTCAGCGTTCTTCCTTCTAATCGTAGAATTAGATCTTTTACAGGTGTATAATCAATATTTAAAGAATAGCCGCCGGTTTGAAAACCATTGGGTGTACCTGTAGGAATGATCACAGCATTTTTATCCTGATAATATTCGGCTCTTACAGCAATATTCCATTGCTGACTTACCGCATATTTTAAAATAGCTACCGGGGCGAACCATGTATTATTTCCGGTTGAATTTAATTTTTCTTCGCTGCCAATATCAAAACCGAGTGCTAGTCCAAGCTTATCAGTTACTGAAAGGATACTATAAAAATTGTGAAAGATCCTCAGTTGCCTCGCATTGTCAGGTTTATCCGTGCCAATAAAGTTGCTGTAGTTCAGTAATATTTTATCAGAAGGCTTGTATTGTATTT
This sequence comes from uncultured Chitinophaga sp., assembly GCA_964641575.1. Classification (GTDB taxonomy): domain Bacteria; phylum Bacteroidota; class Bacteroidia; order Chitinophagales; family Chitinophagaceae; genus JJ008. The sequence goes on from CAZXMP010000005.1 coordinate 36,839, forward strand.
GTGCTCCCCAACTCATCAACGAATTGCCAGTTACTCTTGTAATACGTTGCCATCCATTCAATGCCATTAGGCTAAATATCCATTTACTATTGTCCGTTGTGTAAGTAAGTTTTGCGCCAGCTTCAAAGTATGGACTGTTTTCAGCCAGGATACTTCTCGTCAAGGTCCAGCAATCTTTACTTACAGCACTTTCAAAACCAATATGTGAAGGAACAATACCAGCATCCAGCCAAAAATTTTTCTTTTTGCCGAGTTTAATACCAATATTGGCTTCAAAAACATTTTTTAGCACTCCGGGCTCAGCCGCATAGTTTGAATTTATATAAGTACCTGCAGCAATAGCCAGGTTAGCTCTAACATTTTCAGCTGCATACGCCGCTTTTATAAATCCAAGGTTCAGGTTAAACTCGTTATGGCGGTTATGGCTATAAATAAAGCCCGGACGGTTACCATCAACGGGCTTATTAAAATCATACTGATAATAGACTTCTGCATAGCCAGAAATTATAAGAGGCTTTTTAGCAGTACTGTCCTGCCCCGAAACCAATGCAATTGCAAACAACAGCGATGTTATGAAAAGAATAATTTTCATTTTGCAATAGTTGTTTCTTTATTTATTCTTGTTAACTCAACCTGTTGTGCAGGATGGTACACTAATGGAATATCTTCAACCACTACATCACTCTTATCAAGACCAAAAGCTTTTTCATCACTTTGTCCCAAACTTTTTAAAAAGAAGTATGAATTTAATAACAAGCCGTCTTTTAAAGCAAATTCATTTTCTACCGACAGAAATTTTTCAATCACAATGAATTTGAAATCGGGCTGTGCATTGTATTTGGTGGAGCCATCAGGACGAATATGCAGGTTCAATTCTTTTTTAATGACGAGGTCTTGTACTATCTTTTTGAAATAGAGCTCTGTTCTTGGTTGAACACGGAATCCAGCATTAATAGTAACTTTTATTACTTTATCATCGAGCAACTCAGACACATCATACGACAATGTATAAGGATGTTCGGTTCGGTTTATATGTACAAACCAATATACATCAGCCCGTTTTGGTTTTTTTGTAAAAATAGAATTGATGATCTTTTCTTCTACCTGGTGCCTATTGTTGGCTTTGGTAAGATAAATAAGATGCGTAGAGAATTTTGGAATATTATCGTCTTCACTTAACTCTTGTATGGTGGAGGCATATTTTCCGAGATCAACAAATTTGGTAAACCGGTTGTTGATCTTTCTTGCATAATACCAGACATACATTACCATAAAAATAAATAGCTCAAAGAAGAGGAACATCCATCTTTCTTTTATCTTGGCCACATTGGCCAAAAAGAAAGACGTTTCTACGGTGGCAAACAAAATGAGAATGGCAACGACCAGCCATTTCTTCCATTTTAATTTATATACAAGGTAATAGCTTAGTAAAATGGTTGTCATCATCATGGTAACGGTAATAGAAAAACCATAAGCCGCTTCCATATGTGTGGAACTATGGAAATAGAGTATCATCAGTACACAACCAATCCATAGTATAGTGTTTACACTCGGAATATAGATCTGCCCTTTTAGATTCGATGGTTGACGAACCCGAACCCTTGGCCAAAAATTTAGATTCATCGCTTCGCTTATTAATGTATAGGAGCCACTGATCAATGCTTGTGATGCAATAATGGTGGCTGCTGTAGCAATACCGATACCGGCAAGTAAAAACCAATGGGGCATTATTTCAAAGAATGGGTTGCGGCCTTCCAGTAATGGCTGACCCTGGTGCATGATCCAGGCAGCCTGACCGAGGTAGTTGACCAACAAACAAATTTTTACAAATGCCCAGGTAATACGAATATTTTTTCTGCCGCAATGTCCAAGATCGGAGTATAATGCTTCGGCACCGGTGGTACAGAGAAAGACAGCACCCAATAACCAAAAACCCCCGGGATACCGAACCAATAACTCATACGCATAATAAGGATTGAGAGATTTTATAATTTCCGGGTATTGCATGATCTGGTTAATACCAAGCACAAATAACATTGTAAACCAAACTACCATCATCGGTCCGAAGATGCCGCCGACTTTTTGTGTACCAAATCGCTGAAAGAAAAATAGCAGCGAAAGAATTACAATTACAATGGGAACTGTTGGAAGGTTTGGAATTACAGCCTCCAATCCCTCCACAGCAGATGCAACAGAGATGGGCGGTGTAATTATTCCATCAGCTAATAAAGTTGTTGCACCAAGGATAGCTGGAATCACTAATTTTTTTCCATAGCGACGAACCAATGCGTACAAGGAAAAGATACCACCTTCTCCATCATTGTCTGCTTTTAAGGTGAGCCAGATATATTTCACCGTTGTTTGTAACACCAATGTCCAAAACACACAGGACACTCCGCCAAGCACCAGCACTTCGTCAATTTCTTTTTCGCCTACAATGGCTTTGAGCACATACAAAGGGCTGGTACCAATATCTCCGTAAATAATTCCCAGGGCTACCGGCAATGAGGCAATAGTTATCCTGTTCGAATGAATGCTATTCGATTTCATGTTTAAAAATTTATGTATCAGTGATTATTCCTTGGCAATGAACCTGTATCCCACTCCCGACTCGGTAATAATATAAGCAGGCCGATTAGGATCGGTTTCTATTTTCTTTCTTAGTTGTGCAACAAATACTCTTAAATATTGTGATTGATTGATATAGCCTGGTCCCCAAACCTCTCTCAATAAATATTGATGCGTTAATACTTTTCCTTCCTGCTGTGCAAAAAGACTCAGCAGCTTGTATTCAGTAGCGGTCAATTTTATTGCTTCGTTATTTTTCTTTACTACTCTTGCGGCAAGATCAATTTGTAATTCGCCACAATCAACAACTGGATTATTGTTTTCTGTTAATGTACTGCGTAAAGCTGAACGTATACGTGCCAGCAACTCGCCGGTACGAAATGGTTTCACCAGATAATCATTAGCTCCATTGTCTAATGCTTTTACAATATCATCTTCACTGCTTTGTACAGAAAGAATGACAATAGGCTTGGTGTACCATTCTCTTAACTTTTTTAATACATTATGACCGCTTTCATCGGGCAATCCCAAATCAAGAATAATTAGATCTGGCGGATGATTGGCTGCAATTCGCAAACAATCTTTAGCTGTTTCGGCCGACTCCACTTTAAAGCTGTTGCTTTCCAGTGTAATTTCAAGCAGCCGGCGTATCTGTGCTTCATCATCTATTATAAGAATGGCTGCGTTATTCATTTTTCAAATTATTTATATAGGATGTTTCCGCAGGAATTTCAATAGTAAACATAGCACCATGCGGCACATTTTCTAATACGATTGTTCCTTGATGTGCTTCCACGAATCCTTTTACTATAGAAAGACCTAAACCGGTACCACCAGTTTTTGAATTGCTTAACCGATAAAATTTATCAAATACCTTTTCCAATTCTTCTTTAGGAAAGCCTGGTCCACGGTCTTCAATTAGTATGGTGAGATAATTTTTCTCTCTTTTTATTTCACTGTGACTAGCTGTAGCCGTGTCTAACTGGTAAATCTTTTCAGCGTTATTCCTGGCAGTAATAAAAATATCTGCATAAGGGGGGGTATAGATAGAAGCGTTGTATAAAAGATTATAAAGAACCTGTTCCATCAATCCATAATCTAATTTATACAATGGAAGATTATCTTCAATGATGATTGTTAGTTTGTGATTTTTCAATTGCTGTTCAAGGCGGTTTACTACATCATATACCAACTCATTTATATCGCACCAATCTTTTTTTGGTTGAATAAACCCGGATTCCAGTCGTGACATACTCAGTAAGTTTTCAACCTGCTGATTTAGCCGTAAGGCAGCAACCGAAATGTTTTCTATCAACTCTTTGCGATTTTCAGTGCTGAGTTTTGATTGCACAGCTAATAAATTATCGGTAGCACCAACAATTGTAGAGATCGGTGTTTTTAATTCATGCGATAGAGAGTTTAATAATGTGTTATAAAGCTTCACCGTTTTTGCTTTTTCCTCCTCTTCCCTCGCCTGCTTTTCAATTTTGCGGATGCGGTTGGTAAGCACACCGTTGATAAAGGCAATTACAAAATACATCAGGAATAAAACACCATCTTCTGTACTGCCGATATGAAATGTATATAGCGGATGTATGAAAAAGAAATTCCAGATAAGGGCACTAAGTGTAGCTGCCACCAATACCGGTAAGATATTAAAAACAATAGCTATTAGTGAAACGGTAAGGAGTAGAATAAAGGCTACTACTTTATACTCTATAAAGCCGGATGCTACAAAACAACCCGCAGCTACTAATACAATCAGCCCTATGCTTATCAGGAACTGCTTTGCTGTATTGATTTTTGAAAGTTGGCGGAACATGCGGTTATTAATAGAAAACAAAGGTAATCCCGCCGAAATAAGTACTGTATAAAATATAAGGGTACTGGTATAAGGATTTTATAAAGAATTGGAAATTATTTGTTTTTGCCCGCCAGCTTGATCTCTTTAAAATACCCCACACTACGTTTCTCCGCTTTTGTTTGCAGTTCAACAGTATCAGGGTATAATTTGCGCCGCAATGATTTATAAATGCTGATAGAGTTGTCTAATGCTTTAATGATCGATGCCCGGTTATATTGCGCAATAGTGATCTTCAGATTTTCCAGATCAGACAAGCTTAATTGTGTTTCTACTCTGCGCAGGCCTCTTGCCTGCTTATTGTTTTTTACTTGCAACAATGGCGAGAGAACCGTCATCCGCAGGAAGGAAAGAAAATCAAACGCTTCCATTAATTCGCCCCGTCCAATTTTTAAACAGGCATAGTGTACCCAGGTCCAAAAACGATCTTCGATCCATTGATAGTTGGGTTGCGGCCATTCTGCTTTGGTGGAGTTTATAATGTTGGTTAGCTGATCTTCTCTTTCAAATAATACAACCGGGTTCTCCACCCGTTCGTAAAACTCCGGCAGTGTCAGAAATTTTATGTCAACATGAAGTAAGGGATCGTCGTACAGACAAATCAACACTCTTGGCTCACCTACATGTTCACCGGTAAAGCCGGAAATAAAATCGCCAAAGCTTTTTGCATAAACAATCATTCTTTCCTTGTCGCCGGTAATTTTTTCTTTGGTGATAAGAATTAAATCTAAGTCGGAATATTCATCCAGCTCATCATTGATCCAGGACCCTGCCACTGCCAGGCCGATTATACTTTCATCTTTTTGAACAACTTTCACCACCTTTTCGGCAAAATTTTTTTGAATCTTCATTGCTTAAAGATAAAAATTGCCTGATGTATGGCAATAAAAAAAACCTTGTTGTATAACAAAGGTTTTTTATTACTTATTAGTAAAACTTAATTAATTCGTATCTGCCGGTTACCCCCGCCATTATTCCTATTCATCTCCGCCATCATTTTCTCTCTTTCTTTTTTAAACTCTTCTTGTGTATAGCGTTTTTTTCCGGTAGGTTCTTTAATAGTAGCAATATCTACCTTTTCAGAAATACCAGTAGCTTTAAAAACCTGTGTGCCATCTTTAATATCCATTTCTAAAATCAATCCGGGTAATTGTCCCTGGTATTCTGCTGGTCCTGCAGAAACAGGAATACTGGTGGTAAACCATGCAACAATTGCTACCGTATCAGTAACTTCCTTACGTTCTAATTTTCCATTATCCATATTCGTCATCGTTCTGGTGCGGATGTTTGATGTGGTAGCTTTTATACAGGGTAAATTTAAAATTGTTTTTGTTTCTCCCGTCATTTTCCATTTTAATGATTTGATGCTATCATCAATGATAAATGATTTATCCATCACTTCTCTTTTCTCCACCCGTTTGCCGGTTTCAAAATTATTGAACAACACATCGTTGGAGCCTGCCATTACCATTCGTATTTGCATACCACCACCTTCGCCGCCGCTTATATCTGTAGTTTCGTTGGTCTCTTCTTCTGCCGCTTTCCATAACGATTGATTGTTACCAAAACTCAATACAAATACATCTTTCCGGGTTTTTGGTATTTGACTTTCCATACCAGCCGGCATATTACCGCCGAAGCTGATTTGCATCTGCGAAACTCTTTCATAAGTAACAGTACCTTGTTTTTGTTGTGCCTGTAGTAAACCAGTTAACAAAAAAGCATAACCAGCAATCAGTATTTTTTTCATCGGTATAATTTTATTTTAAATAGTTGAATATATAATCGCTATTTAGTACATCCTCATCATTCTGAATTTTATCAAAGTGCCCTCATCATCGGAGCCGGCTCCAGACTAATGACTACAAACACTAAACACAGAACTTGATTTACCAAAACTATGCGTCCAATCTTTCCCAACAGGTTAACCCACCTATCATTAAGGTTAATAAAGGTTAATGCCCCCGAAATAGCTGCCAGCAATAAATTACATTTGTTCCGGAATTTATTTTCATGAACAGACTCCGTTGGTTAGCATTATTAATGGGGGTGGCCATTATCGGTATCACCGGTTTCCAGTTATACTGGTTAAAGCAAAACTATACACGGGAGAAAAGGTCCTTAGCGATAAAAACAGAAGCCACCTTCAGAGAAGCCATTTTGCAATTGCAAACAGCAAAATTGAATTTGGGTGAAATAGTTTGGAATAAACAGGATAGTGGTCGTGAAGGCAAAGTAAAAATTATTATGAATAAGGACGGCCAGCGACACATGAATGTAAACATTCGTCCCCGGCCAGAAATGATCTCCTCGATCAACATTATCCGCAATAAGTTAAATGATTCGCTGAAAACAATCAGGAACGGAAAGCAAGGGGTTGTTATTTCAATGAGTGAATCCAATAGTGTAACACGGAATGGAGAGCCGGTAAAAGTGGAACAACATATTACCGGACGGTCACAAGGAGGAAGCTATATTTTCAATATGCTTTACGGCGTAGATTCATTGCAGGATTCATTACGCATTGTTGAAGTTGATTCTGCTTATAAAGTAGCATTGAAAGAGCAAAAGCTAAGCATTCCTTTTTCAATCAGCAAAAATGATAATCCCGATCTGGATAATCCACAACCCTTAAATGAAGTAGTAGTTGGTTTTGCAAAACCGGTCTCTTTTCAACTTAACCTGGGAAATACAGTTCCTTATTTATTCCGGCAAATAACACAGCCGATACTTTTTTCTGTACTCTTACTCGGCATTACGATTCTGTCATTTGTTTTATTATATCGAAACCTGTTGCGCCAACAACGATTAGCAGCGTTGAAAAATGAATTTATCAGCAATATTACACATGAATTAAAAACTCCAATTGCTACGGTGGGGGTTGCTATCGAAGCATTGAAAAATTTTAATGCGATCGATGACCCGAAACGTACCAGGGAGTATCTTGATATTTCTCAAAATGAGTTACAACGATTGAGCTTGTTGGTAGATAAAGTGCTCAAGCTCTCTATGTTCGAGAAAAAGGAAGTGGAGCTGAAATATGAAACAGTTGATTTGAAAGAAGTGGTGGATGAAGTAATAGGCTCACTAAAATTGCAATTTGAAAAAAATAATGCCAGCATAACAGTTGATAACGAGGGCAATCTTGTTTTACAGGCTGATAGATTACACCTGCTTAGCGTAGTGTTCAACTTGCTTGATAATGCACTTAAATACAGCAAAGAAAATTTGTCGGTACAAATCAGTTTAACAGAAAAAGAAAATGCCATCGCATTGACGGTCACCGACAATGGAATTGGGATTGATGCAGAATACAAAGAAAAAATATTTGAAAAATTTTTCCGGGTGCCGCATGGCGATACACATAATGCAAAAGGATATGGGTTGGGATTAAGCTATGTAGCAAGAGTGATTGAACAACATAAGGGAACTATTGCAGTAGAAAGCCAACCCGGCATCGGCACTTCATTCACTATCACACTACCAAAAAAACCAGCATGAGCTCTATCAAAGTTTTATATGTAGAAGATGAACTCTTTCTGGGCAAGATCGTTAAGGAAAGCCTGGAAAGCCGCAACTATGAAGTGGTGATGGAAAGCGATGGCGCAAAGGCAACAGAATTATTTAAAAAATCAAAACCAGATATCTGTGTGCTGGATGTGATGCTGCCAAATAAAGATGGATTTACAATTGCTGATGAAATACGAGAACTGGATGAAGAAGTGCCGATAATTTTTTTGACTGCCAAAGTTCAAACAGAAGATGTGGTAAAAGGGTTTTCGGCAGGGGGTAATGATTATATCCGGAAACCTTTTAGTATGGAAGAATTGATCGTACGGATTCAAAACTTATTGCGGAATAAACAAGAAGGATTACCCAGGCCCAACGACGGAACAGCCATCATGGGCCGGTATAATTTTCAAATGAACAGGCAGGTATTGAGCAATGGCAAAGAAGAGAAGAAGCTTTCTTATCGTGAAAGTGAACTATTGAAATTGCTTTACGAAAACCGGGAGAAAATTATTGACCGTAAGGATATTCTCAACTTGCTTTGGGGAAATGATTCATTCTTTAATAGCCGCAACCTGGATGTTTATATCACCAAGCTCCGGGGCTATTTAAAAGATGATCCTTCGCTGGAAATAATTACCATTAAAGGAATTGGTTATCGCTTTGTGGCTGGATAAAATACCCGGAATAAGGTAGGCTTTACTCCAAAAGCTCTACTAACTTTAGTATAGTTATGCGTTACTTCTTTTTATTTTCATTACTAATAATCTCTTTTGCTTCATCGGCACAACATTGCCCATGGGATTGTGTTGGCATGATACTGATTAAAACAGATGCCGCTAAGGAGGAGATGAGGAAATTAGACCCGGTACTGGTAGATGTAAATAAGAAATTAATACTGGACACATCAAAGGGAGCAGATATTTACGACTTGTGCAGGGTTTTATATTACGATGATTTTTTAAAAATCCGAATCGATGGAATGGGTGAGAATGACCCTAATAGTTATCGTTATGATACTGCCTATCATTTTGCCAAAAACCACTACCTGGTAAAATTTAATTATTGTGCATACAGCAGGGAAGATGAGCCAACCGATTTATTTGTGCGGTATAACGACGCTGCGTCTTCAACAGGATATAGCTATATTCCGGTACCGCCATCCCGGCGTATAGACCTGCATCAATATAATAGGGCAATAAACACCGGGGCAACAGAAGTAATTTTACAATCTGTTCAACCTTTTATACTTACAATCAATAGTAAAGATTTTGGGTTACGATAAAGACCAAAATCAACTATCTTTCAGCCCTGTTGTCAGGTATTAGAGTATATATAGCCGATAGAGTTTTTACAGGAGAAACCTGGCTACAGAATCATGCTGTGGTAGTTGAGAATGATACAATAAAAGAAATAGTTCCTGTTTCTTTATTAAGCAATGTACAAAAGACCGAAGAATTTCATAACTGTTTTTTAGCTCCTGCATTTATCGATTTACAGATTTACGGGGCTGGAGGAAAATTATTCTCTGCCCATCCTGAACCTTCCTCTTTACAAATATTGCAAGAACACGGTGCAAAAGGTGGCTCGGTATTTTCTTTACCGACAGTAGCCACTAATACTTACGAGGTATTTTATAACTGTATCGATGCAGTAAGGGAATATTGGAAAAACAATGGTAAAGGTATTCTTGGTTTACATTTAGAAGGACCCTGGATCAATTCAACAAAGAGGGGGGCACATATCGAATCCTTGATTCACCCGCCAACGATACAGGAAGTAGAAGAGATATTAAACTATGGAAAGGGTGTTATCCGGATGATAACCCTTGCGCCGGAAATTTGTAGTAAAGAAGTGATTGATTTAATCCTTTCACACAATATTTTTATTTCCGCAGGGCATAGTAATGCAACATACGAAGAAGCAAAGGAAAGTTTTGCCAATGGCATTACAATGGTTACCCATTTATATAATGCCATGAGTCCGTTGTTACATCGCCAACCGGGATTGGTGGGGGCAACTATGGACGATGATACGGTAATGGCAAGTATTATTCCTGATGGTTACCATGTTGACTATGCTGCAATAAGAATTGCAAAGCAGGTAATGAAAGAAAGACTATTTGTAATTACAGATGCGGTAACAGTTACCAAGCAAGGAGATTATCAGCATCAACAAGCGGACAATAAATATGAAGCAAATAATATATTAAGCGGCTCTGCATTAACAATGGCAATAGCAGTACGGAACCTGGTCAATTTCACAAATATTGAATTAGGAGAAGCACTGCGAATGTGCAGCTTGTATCCGGCAAAACTATTTGGACTACATGAATATGGAAGAATAGAAAAAGGATACAGCAGTAAGGTAATAGTAATGAATAAAAATATGGAAGCCGTACAACTACTTTAAAATAATAAGTAACTATGAAAGCGAAGCTTGCTTGCTATTTGTTAATAGCAATGTTATTTCCCTTTGGAAACGTATCGGTTATTGCCCAAGCTGGGGAACGAAGAATTCAGTATCCCGCTGGGTTAAAAAATGCATACTTCGGAGTTAGCCTCGGATATATCAATTATCCTTTTTCATTTGCACAATTGGAACCGGGTTTTACGGCCGAGTCAGTAACCGTTCCGCATATTGCGCCACGCCTTGTTTTGTATGGCTATCAATTCAATAAATATATGGCCGCACAAATTACCTATATGCGGCCTGTTAATTGGGTGGGCCATAAAAGTATTAATGACGATCAGGCCATTCGTACGGTTTGGATGAATGTGGGTGGACTTACTTTGGTTGGAAATATTCCGCTGCATAAAAAACTTTCCCTGTATGCAGAAGGCGGACTGGGGATAGTAACAAGAAAAGGAATTTATATAAACGATGTGCCTGCCGTAAAAAGTGCCGTTTATGCTACCGGATTATTTGGCGCAGGTTTACAGTATCATTTAAACCGTAAATGGGATTTATTGCTGGGTGCAACACTTTCACCGGCACATGGAAAAGTAAAGCAACCACAAACAACCTTTTTCTCTGCCGGGTTTAATTATCACTTAAGAGAATTATCAAAAGAAAAAGTAGCAAGTGTTATTGAAAGCGGCTACTATTTCCCCAAACATTTTATTAACGTTGCGTATACGAGTAACGCATTGGGCTATGGAGTAAACGATTTATTTTCTGCAAAACTACCCTTCTTCTGGGGTGGAGATGCTCATGTTCGGTCCGGTGTGTCTGTAAACTACCAACGCAATGTTTTTCATGCAAGAAAAGTATTTGCTTTGGATATTGGCACCACTGCAGGTCATTGGAAAAGCGAAGACAATAAAGAAGGATTTTATACTTTTTCTATTTACCCGGTGTTGAAATTTGCTGCCTTCCGTTCTAAAAAAACGGACGTATATTTTGAATACTCGGTGGCAGGACCCACATACATTTCAAGAACATTGATAGACGATGAAAAGACAGGAAGACATTTTACGTTTCATGACCAGATGGGCTTAAATATTTTTAGCGGTAAAAATAAAAACCTGCAAACCGGTATTCGTATCGGCCATTTCTCCAATGGAAATATTTTTCCGGACAACAATGGGGTAAAAGTTCCGCTAACGCTTAGTGTGGGCTATGTGCTTAAGTAGCCTCCCCAAGCCCCTCCGAAGGAGGGGTTTTAGACTCCGAGTATGTAAATATTACTTTGTGTAGCAGAATGTTACTTGCTATAACGGAGTTATCGACTTCTATAGCGAAAATCGCAAATGATGAGTAGAATTACTGAACGATGAAGTGTGCGACGCAACAGACGATGCTAGTAGTATTTGGTTGGTAAAAAAATTGTATTCCAATTTCCCAAAAACTGTTTTACCTTTTGCAGACCAACCTTTAACCATCTAAACTGCAAACCAACATGAAAAAGATTCTTGTAGTGGCAGTGTTGTTTATTGTAACCATTGCTGCTGTTTATTTTTCTGCATGTAATAATAATAATGCAGACAAGCCGGCTTCCGGCGGTTCGGATTCCCTAAAACAATTAGTTGACAGAGGCCATTACCTGGCGCATTATGTTACACAGTGTATGGACTGTCATAGTGTAAGAGATACGGGTAAGTTCTCAATGCCGGTAGTACCGGGAACTGAAGGAGGGGGTGCTCCTATTCCGTTTGGAAAAGCAGAAGGAATTCCCGGAGAAGTAACGCCACCCAATATCACTCCGTTTGCATTAAAAGATTGGAGCGATGAAGAAATAATCAGGGCCATTACGGGAGGCATCAATAAAAAAGGCGATACACTGTTTCCCATTATGCCGTATCAGCATTATAGCAAGATGGCTAAAAATGATATTCTGGCTATTGTAGCATATATCCGTACTTTAAAACCAATCGAACGTACCACTCCTCCCAGAAAGTTGGAAATACCAATGAGTATGCTGGGGCCGTTGCCAGTTGTTAACCTGGATAATAATACCATACCTGACAAAGCGGATAAAATAAAGTATGGCGAATACATTGTAAATGCAGCAGTGTGTTCGGAATGCCATACGCCGATGGGTCCGCAGGGGCCAGACTTATCAAAAGTTTTTGCCGGAGGTTTTGTATTTGATTTACCAATGTTTAAAGTTGGAGTAGCTAATATCACACCCGATTCCGCAACTGGTATTGGTACCTGGACAGAAGAAATGTTTTTAGCAAGATTTAAAAATAACGGGTCTGATGAGATGGTGAATAAATATCCGGGAAGAATGAACACCATCATGCCATGGGCGATGTATGCTAAAATGGGGGAAGAAGAATTGAAAGCGGTGTATGCGTACTTGCGAACAGTGAAACCAATTACCAATAAAGTAGAAAAATATCCGAAGTAATTTTTTCTCGCAAAGACGCTAAGTCGCAAAAGTAAAAACCCTAATGTATTCTTTGCGCCGCTGCGTCTTTGCGAGATGTTTTTATTCTTCTTTAAAACTCTCCCTGGTGAATGTACCCGGCTGAGCATGATCGCCTTCTTCAAAATCAAAGTTGGCAAAGCGGATACCCGGTATTTCTGTAAGATTATAAACCGCCGAAGCAAAATACATGGTAGGCCCGGTAGAGCCCATTTGCTGCGTTAGATAAGTGGCCTCCGGAATTTTTATAAATATAGTATCGCCGGAAGTTTTAATAAGTGTAAGTGAAATGTTAGGATTGCTGTTGTTCAAAAAATCAACTACCGCTTGTGGTGATAAGGAATCTGGTCCTATCATTTCTTGTTTCGTTAATTCCAGCTTACCGGTGGAATCATTTAGGGTAGCCTGCCAGCTATACGTATATGTTGAAAGGGTTGTGGAATCCTCTTCCGCATCTGGTTGATCGGCTTTATTATTACAGGCAACAAATACTGAACAAGCTAAAAGAATCAATATATAATTTTTCATAGCTGGATGATTTGGAGTGGTGAAGGTAGGAATTTATTAGGGGAGAAATGGCTACGAATTAGCAAGGTGGCGACCTTCCATGATCGTCCGCTAGTAACTGCATTTGAATAAAATAATATCTTAGTTTTTAAAAGTGAGAATAGATTCGTCGCCCTGCCATATTTCCAAACAACTTTGACTGCGGTTTGCTTCATGCAATCTGAACCACTCTTGCTCCTTTGCACAACGGATAAGTAGCTATAAAGTTGGAGATAGAATTTTTCATTATTTCAAATGAATCGCTAAAAAAATATAGTGCCGTCTCCTTTTCGCCCTGCCAATTTCGGTCTGCATTCGGTTCAATTTTTGTCAACCGGTGAAGTTCAGACAAAACGAAGTTTATATCACATTCTTTGTAAACTTCTTCTGACAGACCTATTCCATCAAGATATAAAGCAAGTCCTTCCTTTTTGCCAAAGGGGATTTCTTCTTTTGTTCCTTCAATGATGAGCTTCGAGCCTTTAGGTGCACCGAGACTTTCAAGCTTAGCAACTATATCTGCAATTGTTACGTTGTCAATAATTTTTGAGGTGAGTTCTATTTCAATGTCGCAATACGAAAGTTCTCCCGTCTTTTCTAGCAGTGTCCCTCCGCCTGTTACTTCCCCATATTGCTTTTCTTTCAAAAATTCATCAAGAGGCTCTTCATAAACAAGTCCTCTGTCAATAGGTCCAACTTTTTCATTGAGTTGTGCCACAATAAAATTGCTAGTAGATTCTTCTAATGCCACTTTCTTGTTGAATAGCCTTGACAATAATTTTTTAAGCATGATATGAATTTGGTTCGGTCTAACCTATTTGCTACTTTTTGAATTATCGTATATTGATGAATTAAATTTTTTTACTTTTTAAAAGTAAATTAATACAAGAAATTATTTATCCTGCCGCAGCCTCTTCCCTCTTCCACTCCTTATCCATATAAAAAGTACCAAACGGAATAATAGAGGCAACAAACACTTTTAATCCCCACCCAAAAGATTTATTGTACTGGTCTTTTACCAGGTAGGCCGCAACTGCTAATCCAACAAATAAAACACCATGCAATCCACCAATAACAGTAACAGCCATCGGCATATCAGCAAAGTATTTTAATGGCATGGCTATTAATAATAACACTAAAAATGAAATGCCTTCTACAAAGGCTATCTTTCTAAACCAACTATATGTTTTTTTCATTGTTTGTATTTATCTCGTAACTCGCAGCTCAATTAAACGACTCCATTCACTACTGCCTATTCGCCATTCACTAATAATCAATCACCTGCTCTTCTATCGCCTGCGGTATTTCTCTCCATTCATATTGCTGATTTCTTAATTGTGGTTCAAACCCAGCTTCCCGAATGGCTTCCTGTATAGATTTATACGTAAAACGATGCGGCGCACCGGCAGCACTTACTACATTTTCTTCCAGCATGATGCTTCCAAAATCATTGGCACCAGCATGTAAGCATATAGAAGCTGTTTGTTTACCAACGGTTAACCAACTGGCTTGTATGTTTTTTACATTCGGCAGCATAATGCGGCTGAGAGCAATCATGCGAATGTATTCTTCCGGCGTTGTTAAATTTTGTACACCTCTAATTCTTGCCAGCAGTGTATCTACATCCTGGAAGGTCCAGGGGATGAATGCCAAAAATCCTTTCGCATCTTCTGGCTTGCGACTTTGCACTTCTCTTATTTTTACTAAATGGTCAAACCGTTCTTCAATCGTTTCTACATGGCCAAACATCATCGTAGCGGATGTAGTAATATTTAATTTATGTGCTTCATGCATTACATCCAGCCATTCCTGTGCGCCACATTTTCCTTTGGAAATTAATCGGCGAACCCTGTCCGTTAAAATTTCCGCACCGGCTCCGGGTAACGAATCCATACCGGCCTCTTTCAATGCCATCAATACTTCACGATGAGTTGATTTTTCTAGTTTGGTAATATGCGCCACTTCCGGCGGCCCAAGTGTATGCAACCTAATAGTTGGGTATTCTTTTTTTATCTGGCTGAAAGTTTCAACATAATACTGAAGTCCCAGGTCCGGATGATGTCCGCCTTGTAATAATAATTGGTCGCCACCCCATTTCAATGTTTCTTCAATTTTTTTGCGGTAGGTAGGCATATCGGTAATGTAAGCTTCTGCATGACCCGGTATGCGATAGAAATTGCAAAACTTACAATTGGCAATACACACATTAGTGGTGTTCACATTCCGATCTATTTGCCAGGTTACTTTTCCGTGTGGCACCTGTTTTTTCCGAAGTTCATCAGCAATAAACATCAGGTCGGCCAGCGGTGCATGGTGGTAGAGATACACTCCTTCTTCTATTGACAAAAAGCCAAAGGCGGAGGCTTTCTCGTATAAATCGTTTAGCTGCATGGGTGCAAAGTTACACCGCAATAACACAAAAAAGGTTGAGTGGTTTTGATAAGCCGCCGCATTAAAGTAAATTTATATAAATGGGAACCCTTACTGCATCATTTTGAACAAGATTTGGGTCTTATTGTTGTTAATTATCATACCGTCTAATAGATATGAAAAAGGCGTTACATTGTTTTGCCATCCTTAGTTTACTGTTTAAGTTACAACCTGTAGCTGCACAGGAAGAGTTTATTGAACCCCCTTCCCGTCATGTTGCCACTATTCCGTTTATACAACTAACCGGTGGTATTATTTTGCTGCAAGCCCGGTTTGCCGATTTTCCCGATACCTTGAATTTTGTACTTGATACGGGCAGCAGTGGCATTTCACTCGACTCTACGACAGCCGATT
Source organism: uncultured Chitinophaga sp. (assembly GCA_964641575.1). Classification (GTDB taxonomy): domain Bacteria; phylum Bacteroidota; class Bacteroidia; order Chitinophagales; family Chitinophagaceae; genus JJ008. The sequence goes on from CAZXMP010000005.1 coordinate 52,981, forward strand.
ATTTTGGTATAAAACCAACCCCGACGAATAGGTCAATCCGCGGTATTGCGGGTATCAGAACTGTAAGTTTTTTTTATAACCAGAAATTGCATTTTCCGGGCCTTACGATTGACAGTCTGAATTTTCATACGAATGACTACGGAATTCTTACGGCTGTATATGGCGAACGGATCGATGGCATTATCGGCTATTCCATCTTGAGCCGTTATATTATGAAAGTGAATTATGATAGTATGCGCATTTCTTTTTGGACTCCCGGAAGCATTCGCTATCCAAAAGGTGGGTATCTGCTCAGGCCTACCATAAATTTATTGGTGTCGCAAGATCTGCGGATAAAAGATGACAGGACCATCAACGCCAAATTTTTATATGATATGGGTGCGGGGCTTTGTATGTTACTAAACAAGGAATTTGTGGAAGACAGTATGTTTTATAAAAGAAAGAAAAAACATTTTGTAAAAGAAGGAGAAGGGTTGGGCGGAAAAATTGATATGGATCTTACGGTAATACGGGAAGTAAAAGTGGGCCCTTATAAATTTAAAAACGTACCTGTTTTTACCTTTGATGATGAGAATAATGTTACCTCCTATCCCTATATGGGAGGGCTCATTGGTAATGATATTTTACGGCGATTTAATGTAACCATCAACTATAAAAAATCCGAGATATACTTATTGCCCAATAGCCACTTTAATGAACCGTTTGATTATTCTTATTCAGGAATTGAGTTATATCTTATTGATGGTATTATTTTTATTGGCGATGTAGCAAAAGGTTCACCGGGCGAAGAGGCCGGCCTTAAAGAAGGTGATATTGTAATAGCGGTGAATAAAGTATTTTCTCAAAATCTCAATCAGTATAAAATTGCCTTGCAAAAGCCCAATGAAAAAGTAATGATGCTTATCCGCCGGGATGGTGTATTGCAGGAAGTTGAGTTTAAAGTGAAAAGTATCTTATAGTTTTTGTTTCAGCATATTTGTTCTGCAACCGCCTCCATTTTTCAATACTTTTGCAAACTGTCCGCTACAGTTTGGGGCAGAATGGACTCTGGCTATTTTTGTCACCAGTTCTTAGCAATCAACTTTGCAATTCAACGAATGTTATTTGAGTATGATACAATTTGAAAAATTTACATTGGATAATGGCCTTAAAGTAATTGTACACCAGGATTTATCTACACCCATGGCTGTAATGAATATTATGTATGATGTAGGAGCAAGAGATGAAGACCCTGAGAGAACAGGATTTGCCCATTTGTTTGAACACCTGATGTTTGGTGGCTCCATAAATATTCCCAGCTATGATGAGCCTTTGCAAATGGCAGGAGGAGAAAATAACGCTTACACTACCAACGATCTTACTAACTATTACATACAACTTCCGGCAGAAAATCTGGAAACTGCTTTTTGGCTGGAGAGTGACCGCATGTTATCATTAGCTTTTGAAGAAAAAAGTTTAGAAACACAACGTAAGGTGGTGTGTGAAGAGTTTAAAGAGCATTACCTGACCAAGCCATATGGTGATGTGCAACATAAACTAAGAGAACTGGCGTATAAAAAACACCCGTACCGTTGGATGACAATTGGGAAAGAACTATCTCATATAGAAAATGCACAATTGAACGACGTTAAGAATTTTTTCTTTAAACATTATCGTCCGGTAAATGCAGTACTTGTAGTTGCAGGAAATGTTACAACAGAAAAAGTAAAAGCCCTAGCTGAAAAATGGTTTGGCGATATTCCTGCCGGAGAAAAATATATACGAAACTTGCCACAAGAACCTGTGCAGACAGAAGAGAGAAGGCAGGTGATAAAAGCCAATGTTCCATTAGATGCGTTGTATAAATGCTGGCATATGGCGGGACGACTGGATAAAGAATATCACACTATTGATTTATTGACTGATGTTCTTAGTGGAGGTGGTTCCTCCAGGTTGTACCAGGCATTGGTAAAAGAAAAACAACTATTCAGCAATATAGAATGCCATCATTTTGGCAGCACCGATAATGGACTGGTATTATTGGAAGGAAAATTAGTGAAGGGGGTTGCGATAGAAGAAGCAGAAAAAGCAGTTGAGATAGAATTGGAAAAAATGAAAAATGAATTAGTAAGTGTAGAAGAATTACAAAAAGTAAAAAATAAAACAGAAAGCATGATCGCTTTTGAAGATATGAGTGTAATGAGTCGGGCAACCAGCCTGGCTTATTATGAAATTTTAGGTGATGCAGCCTGGATGAATACAGAGCTGGATAAATATGCCGCGGTAACGGCAGCAGATATTTTGCAGGAAAGCAAGAATATTTTCCGCAGTAGTAATTGCAGCACTATTCATTATCTATCTAACAATTAAGCAGAAAGGAAAGAAATATTATGCCAGACAGGAAACAATCACCCACGATAGTAGATGCGGTTAATTTTAATCTTCAGTTAAAGCCTGCCGACAAGTTTACATTGCGAAATGGCGTAGAAGTGTACGCAGTAAATGCAGGGGCCGAAGATGTGTTGTCATTGGAATGGGTATTTTTTGCCGGTAACTGGCAGGAAGAAAAAAACCTGGTGGCAGCTACTACTAATTTTTTGTTGAGAAATGGTACCTCCGCAAAATCAGCTTTTCAAATTAATGAACATTTTGAGTATTACGGCTCGTACCTCAACAGGGCCTGTTACAATGAAACTTCTACCATTACGCTGCATTGCCTTACAAAACACATAAGGGAATTACTACCTGCTGTAAAGGAATTGATCACCGATTCAACTATGCCGCAAAGGGAATTAGATGTTTATAAGCAGAACATGAAACAACGGCTGAAAGTGAATTTGAAAAAAAGTGATTTTGTAGCCAGCCGCTTAATTGATGTTTACCTGTATGGAGAAAATCATCCGTATGGTAAGTTTAGTAAAGAAGAAGATTTTGATGCATTGAACAGGGAAGAATTAGTACAGCATTATAAAAAATTTTACCAGGAAGGAAAATTGATTTTGTTTGTAGCTGGTAAACTTCCTGTAAATCTTGATTCATTATTGGACGAACATTTTGGAGATCTTCCTAACAAAACAAATGGCTCCTCTTCTATCATTTCAACACCGTCAGCAGAGAGAAAATTCCGGGTAACTAATGATGCCAATGGTGTACAAGGCTCTATTCGTATTGCAAGGCCATTTCCTAACCGCCACCATCCCGACTTTTTAAAAGTACAGGTACTCAATTCATTGTTCGGCGGATTTTTTGGATCGAGGCTGATGAGTAATATCCGGGAAGACAAGGGATATACGTATGGCATTCATAGTTATTTGCTAAATCATGTACATGAATCTGGTTGGCTTATAAGTACAGAAGCTGGTAAGGATGTTAGTGAAGCTACCATTACTGAAGTGTATAAAGAAATGAAAGACCTGCGGGAAGAGTTGGTAGAGGAAGATGAATTGCTATTGGTAAGAAATTATATGATGGGTAGCTTGCTGGGTGATTTGGATGGTCCTTTCCAAATAATTGCCCGCTGGAAAAACATTGTATTGAATAACCTGACCGAACAATATTTTTACGATTCAATCAATACGATCAAAACGATTTCAGCAGAAGAGCTGCAGGCCCTTGCACAAAAATATTTACAGCCGGAGGATTTTTATGAGTTGGTGGTAGTTTAGTACTTGAAAAAATACTTTTAACCGGTTTCGTCCAGCAAATAGCCGGTTTCGTATATAATTCGTACAAAGTGTTAAAAAAATATTGACCTTCGTGACATGACTTTCGACCGTAAAGAATTATCTAACGAACAGCTTGTACATTTTTACAGAAGCCTGCTTTGGCCCCGAATGATCGAGGAAAAAATGCTGGTGCTGCTGCGGCAGGGAAAAATTTCCAAATGGTTTAGTGGTATTGGACAAGAAGCAATTGCGGTAGGTGCAACTTTAGCATTGCAGGAAGACGAATGGATAATGCCCTTGCACAGAAACCTGGGAGTGTTCACTACCCGCAATATGCCGCTGAGTAAATTATTTATGCAATGGCAAGGTGCGCAGGAAGGATATAGCAAGGGAAGAGAAAGAAGTTTTCACTTTGGAAACAAAGAGCACCATATCTGCGGAATGATATCACATCTCGGTCCGCAACTCGCCATTGCCGATGGTGTAGCGTTAGCACATAAACTTCGAAAAGAGAAAAAAATATCTCTTGCATTTACCGGCGATGGTGGAACCAGCGAAGGCGATTTTCATGAAGCATTAAATACAGCAGCTGTTTGGGATCTACCTGTCATATTTATTATTGAGAATAATGGTTATGGTTTAAGCACTCCGGTAAATGAACAATACCGTTGTATCAGTTTAATTGATAAAGCCAAGGGCTATGGAATGGAAGGAGTGCAGATCGACGGCAATAACTTATTACAGGTATATGATACAATAAAAGGAGTAAGAGACTATTGCATCAACAACCAAAAACCGTATTTGATTGAGTGCCTCACTTTTAGAATGAGAGGACATGAAGAAGCTAGTGGTACAAAATATGTGCCGCAGGATCTATTCAAACTCTGGGAAATGAAAGACCCTATTAAAAACTACGAACAGTTTTTAATAGGAGAAGCTGTGCTGGATGAAACAAAAGTTGCAGCTATAAGAAATGAATTCAAAGAAAGAATAGAAAGCGAACTAGCTATTGGGTTTAATACCAAGCCAGTTGTTGCAGATACGGAAGAAGAAATGGAAGATGTGTATGCAAAATCAGGTGTGAGTGGCGGGGTGTCAGGTGTCAGGGTACTTGATAATTCAAGGCAGTCACCCGACAACTCACACCCGACAACCGAGAAGCGACTCATTGACGCAATTAAAGAAGGCCTCCATCAAAGTATGCAACAACATCCCAATCTTATTCTCATGGGTCAGGATATTGCAGAATATGGCGGTGCATTTAAAATAACGGAAGGATTTGTAAATGAATTTGGAAAAGAAAGAGTACGCAATACTCCATTGTGTGAAAGTGCAATTGTTGGTGCAGCATTAGGTTTATCATTGGAAGGATACAAGAGTATGATGGAAATGCAGTTTGCCGATTTTGTAACAGTAGGCTTTAATCAAATCATTAACAACCTTGCAAAAATTCATTACCGCTGGGGACAAAATGCAGATGTGGTAATAAGAATGCCAACAGGTGGTGGCGTTGGGGCTGGTCCTTTTCATAGCCAGAGTAATGAAGCATGGTTTGTGAAAACACCGGGATTGAAAGTGGTGTATCCATCATCACCTATTGATGCAAAAGGATTGTTGATAGCCGCTATTAATGACCCAAACCCTGTTTTGTTTTTTGAACACAAAGCATTGTATCGTTCAGTAAGTGGAGAAGTGCCAACGGGCTATTATGAAATAGAAATTGGTAAAGCAAGACATATAAGAGAAGGCGATGAAATTTCCATCATTACTTATGGCGCCAGTGTACTTTGGGCAGAAGATTATGCAGCGGAGCATCCGGAGATATCTATTGATATTTTGGACTTGCGAACATTGTTGCCTTTGGATTATTTAGCGATTCGTGAAGCAGTGCAAAGAACCGGCAGAGTTTTGCTATTACATGAAGACACATTGATCGGTGGTATTGGGGGAGAAATTGCCGCCTGGATCGCTGAAAACTGTTTTGGATTATTAGATGCACCGGTGATGCGTTGCGCATCGCTTGATACACCAATTCCTTTCAGTATTGAATTGGAGAATAATTTTATGGCTAAATCTAGATTGGATGAAACGATTCAGAAGCTGTTAAACTTCTAAAATATACCCCGCAATACGGATAACATTTACTTCTTAGATTGTATACATTAGCTGAAACTTATTAGCAGATGATTGTATAAATCCGGAGTTATGAAAATTATTAGTAGGATTATTAGTAGTACTGCTGTTTTTATTTTTACAGCTACAGTATGCTTTTCACAAAAGCAATTTTTCAAATCAGCACAAATATTTTCAGCGTTGCAACTAGAGAATTTTTATTCTTCGGTAATAGTTGATAACGAATTGTTATTATTTACTGCTACCGATTACAAACTGTATGCATATAATAAATTTACCGGCGAACAGAAATGGGTTAGCACTATTAATTATAAAACTAAAGTTCAGTGCTTTGTAAAAGACAATGTGATCTATTCTTCATATTCAGAAAACCGGAACACATTTACAGCTAAGCTTAGCAGAGAAACCGGAAAACTTATTAAGCAACTACCTGTTGGCCCTTTGCTCACAACGCCAGTAATTCGAAATAATATTTTATTCGGAACAGCAATTATAGATGGTGGTCGCCTCTTCGCATATGATATACAAGGAGATAGTTTGCTTTGGGCGACGTTTTTGGCGCATGGGGTTTCTACTCAGCCCTATTTTTTTTCAAATTATATACAAGCAAATGCTGAAGGAAATAATTGGTTTAGGATTAACTATAATGGACAATTATTGGATACAACTTGCAAAGAGAAGGCAGACATTTTTGTTGCCGATATTCCATGTATTAAAAGATTTGGGGCATTAACACACGACGGGTATGAATTAGATGTAAAATTTTCTGTACATAATTTTGACCATGATGAAGATGCAATAGCACCAGAAAAAATAATTACTTCAAAGGAAAATAGTTTTATTCTTCATGATGATAAGCTTATAGTTGTGGGTAACAAGCGTAAAGTAGTAAAACGAGTTGATCTCACTTTACTGGTTGCAGATTCTTTAGTTGAAAAGGATTGGGGTCTGACACAATTATTAAATGCAAACGAGAAAACTGTTACACTTGTTTATAAAGACCAGTTGATAGTATTTAATTACAGACAGGAAAAAGTAGAAAGAACTTTTGATCTTTCATTATGGCAGCCTTACCAGGTGTTGTTTGATGAAAATAAAATTTGGCTGATCTCAAGAAATGATGGGCTGTTGTATGGATTTGCGATTTAGCCAAAACAAAATGACAATAATTGTTTTGCTCTTCGCAAATGCTGAACAGCGAACCGAACGTACAAGAGTGCGACGCAACAAAAGTTGATAGTAGTAATCAGCTGGGCAATAAAATTTCAACCAACCTTTTGCCTTTTGCACGATAATTATAAATAACTTGTAGTATATCCCCCTGTGTAAGCATTTTACTCCTGCCATTTACCACAACCAAAACCAAACCAACATGTCAAACACAATGGCTGCGCCTGTCAATCAAGCAGAGCGAATAATCATTCTGGATTCATTAAGAGGAATCGCCATCCTTGGAATTTTACTAATGAATATTCCAGGGTTTGCTTTACCCGAAGCTGTTTATAATGACCCTTCTGTGCTCAACGAATGGGGAACCATCAATTTCAAGACCTGGTATTTTATTGATTGGTTTATGGAAGGAAGTCAAAGGGCATTGTTCTCTATGTTATTTGGGGCAGGAATTATTTTATTTATCACCGGCAAAGAAAAAAAGGCAGACGGGTTGTGGCCTGCGGATTATTTTTTTCGCCGCCAGTTGTGGTTATTGGTCTTTGGATTGTTCAACGCATTTATTCTTTTATGGTTCTGGGATATTTTATTTCATTATGCCTGCATCGGTATGATCGCCTTTGCTTTTCGCCGGTTATCTCCCAAAGCATTGATCATTGGTGCAGTAATTTGTTTGTTGTTGCAAACAGCAAGAGAAAATGTGGATGCATACAGAGATCGGAAAATGATTTACAAAGGCGAGATGATAGCAAAGATGGACACCACGGTAACTAAACTGACCGAAGATCAGAAAGCAGACCTCGGTGCGATGACGGAGTTTAAAGAAAAGGCAAGTCCGGAAGGCAAGCTCAAAAAAATGAATAAGAGTTTGAAAAGTGTGCAAGGAGGTTATGGCGGCTTTTATGAATACCAAAGCGAAAGAAGCCTGCGAGGTGAATTTTATTATACCTATTTCGGCATCTGGGATATTTTATTATTTATGTTTTTAGGAATGGCTTTTTTTAAAACCGGTATTTTAACAGGGCAGGCTTCTTCCAAAGTATATTGGGGTTTATTTATCGCCGGACTTGGACTGGGATTAGTGCTTTCTTATTTCCGTCTGCAACCATTGATCGATTATAAGTTCAATGGGTTTGAGTACACCAAAAATGTATCCTTTGAGTTTTATGAAATATCCCGCACATTTAGAGCCGTCGGTATTTTTGGTTTGATCATGTTGTTGTATAAATCAGGTTGGTTCAAATGGTTTTTTGCCTTGTTGCGGCCCGTAGGTCAAATGGCATTTACCAATTACCTGATGCAGTCATTTTTGGTGGGATTATTTTTCTATGGAGTGGGCTTCGGTTATTTTGGAAAATTGCAACGCCACGAAATATACTATGTAGTAGCAGCTACCTGGACGTTGCAAATTATCTGGAGTCATATCTGGTTGCGCTATTTCAGATTTGGTCCGCTGGAATGGGCCTGGCGTAGTTTAACCTATTGGAAATTACAACCCTTCAAAAAAAGTAATGCTACAGAAGATAAGAATGTGGCTGTGTAATTTTAAGTAATGTGATTAAGCGTTAAAAACAAGTTTGCTGCATGGCAACAGGATCAACAACATATACCGCTCCGGTAAATCAGCAGGATAGAATTGTAATTCTGGATAGCTTGCGAGGCTTTGCCATTCTTGGCATATTATTAATGAATATTCCAAGCTTTGGTTTACCCAATCCGGTTGGTGGTGACCCTTCTGTACTTAACGAATGGGGAACCATTGATTTCAAAGTATGGAATTTTGTTTCCTGGTTTCCTGAAGGAACACAACGGGCCATCTTCTCCATGTTATTTGGTGCAGGCATTATTCTTTTTATAGGCGGTAAAGAAAAACGATTAGATGGCATGATGCCGGCGGATTATTTTTTTCGCCGCCAATTATGGTTAATTGTTTTCTCCCTGTTTGATGTGTTTATTTTGCTATGGTCGGGAGATATATTGCTTGATTATGCCATCTTAGGAATGATCATGTTTGCATTTCGAAACTTGCCTCCCAAAAAATTATTGATAGGAGCTGCATTTTGTTTCATTTTTATGCTGGCCCGGGAAAATAGGAATTTGTACCAGGATAAACTAACGATTCATCTCGGAGAAAAAATTGCAGCTATCGATACAACGAAAACAAAACTTACATTCATACAAAAAGAGCAGCTGTCTGCTATGCAGGATTTTAAAGAGAAAAATACTCCGAAGGAAAAATTGAATAGAATGGAGAAAAGCATCGAAAAAAATACAGGCAGCTATAGGGACTTATATGAAGACCGAACATCCCGTTATTTAAATGATCTTGTTACTTATCTTTTTTTTGGAATATGGGATGTGTTAATCTTTATGTTTTTAGGGATGGCCTTTTTTAAAATGGGAATATTAACCGGGCAGGCTCCGGTAAAAACATATTTGTGGATGACAGTTATTGGCTTAGGAGTGGGCTTAACGATCTCCTACTTCCGCTTGCAGCAAATGGTAGATGCAAATTTTAACTGGTACGACTACACCAAACAAATTTCGTTTTCTTCTTATGAGCTATCCCGCACTTTTCGTTCTATTGGACTATTGGGATTGATTATGTTGTTGTATAAATCAGGTTGGTTCAAGTGGTTGTTAGCTTTGTTGCGTCCCGTTGGTCAAATGGCATTTACGAATTACCTGATGCAATCTTTGCTATGCGGGTTGTTTTTCTACGGGGTTGGGTTTGGTATGTTTGGTCAGCTGGCAAGGCATGAAATATATTATGTAGTAGGTGCTGTTTGGTTACTACAAATTATTTATAGCAATATATGGCTGCACTTTTACCGGTTCGGTCCATTAGAGTGGGCCTGGCGCAGCTTGACGTATTGGAAGAAACAACCTTTTAGAAAAGAGAAACAAAACCTAAATACAGAAACAATAAGTTAAATTAGTCATCTCATTATTTTCAGGCAATCAATTCATCAATTTAAAACAGATCAAATGAAAAAATTATTGATCGTTATAGTTAGTGTGCTATTTGCAATTAACATAACAGCACAAAAAAACTGGAGTCCGGAACAGTTGCTTAGAATAAAAAACATTACGGCCGTGGTTCCATCGCCTGATGGTAGTAAAGTGCTTTATACCGTTCGTGAAGCAATTATGACGGACGATCGAAGTGAATATATCAACCAGGTTTGGTTATGTAATAGCGACGGAAGCAATTCGATTCAACTAACAAAAGGCGATAAAAATTCTTCTAATCCTAAATGGAGTCCGGATGGTAAGTGGATCGCTTTTACTTCTTCCCGTGATACTAAAACAAATTTATACATACTGCCTGTTGGTGGCGGTGAAGCGGAAAAGATAACGGATGTTAAATCTGCAGTGGGTAGTTATGATTGGAGTGCTGATGGAACAATGATTGCTTTTACCATTTTTGATGCAGCGGAAAGCAAAGAAGAGAAAAATAAAAAGGCCAAAGACGATGCGTACTTTATGGATGAGGAAGTAAAACAGAACCGGCTTTTTGTGCTATGGCTTAATCAAAAAGATACGGCTGGTAAGTATGTACAGAAAAAGATCACCAAGGAAAATTATAATGTAAATGCTTTTGACTGGAGTCCCGATGGAAAAACAATTGTCTACAGTCATGGAAAATCACCAGAGGTTAATGATAATGTGTACAGTGATATTTCTTTAGTGAACATAGAAAGCGGCGCCATCAAATCGATTGCAAATACAGGTGCGGGAGAAAGTAATCCCATATTTAGCCCCGATGGAAAGTATATCGCCTACTTCTGTACTACAGATCCTGTTGATTGGTCGGGCCCACGTCATGCTAAAATTTACACCCTGTCGGATGGTAAAAGCTGGCGATTAAAAGCAACACCCGATGAAAATGGCGGCTTGCTTGGCTGGACACCCGATGGGAAAAATATTTTATGGACAGAAGCTAACAGAACATTGAGCAGTGTGTACCAACTAAGTGTTGATGGAAAAACAATCAGTGAGTGGAACAAAGGTTCAAAGGATTTATTGGGTGCAGTTACTATGAATGCAACAGGTACACATCTTGCTTTTACGTTGCAAAACCCATCACAACTTCCCGAAGCCTATATTAGTACACTCAGTAATTTTTCCCCGGTAAAAATAACCAGCCTTAATGCGGCGCATCTTGGAAAAGCATTACCAAAAACAGAAGTAATAAAATGGAAAGGAGCAGATGGAAAAGAAATTGAAGGCTTGCTTACTTATCCCATCAATTATAAAGCTGGCGACAAAGTACCATTCATTTTAAATGTACATGGAGGTCCTGCAGGTGTGTTTGCACAGTCATGTGTAGTTGCCAACCAGGGCAGCTATTCCATTGCTGCGTTTGCAGAAGCCGGCTATGCAGTACTGCGACCAAATCCAAGAGGCTCTACCGGGTATGGTGCAGAATTTAGAATGGCTAACCGGGAAGATTGGGGTGGAAAAGATTTTCAGGACCTGATGGCCGGAGTAGATTTTGTTATAAAGATGGGAGTGGCCGATGAAAATAAAATGGGAGTTATGGGATGGAGTTATGGAGGATTTATGAGTAGCTGGATCGTTGGCCATACCAATCGTTTTAAAGTAGCTTCTATTGGTGCGCCGGTGGTAGATCTGTCGCATCAAAATTTGACCGATGATATTGAAGGGTTTTTACCATCGTATTTTAAATCAAATCCGTGGGACGATTGGAGTAAGTATGATGCTCGTTCGCCACTTCGATTTGTACAAAACGTAAAAACACCGGTCATGCTGCAACATGGTGAAGCAGATCTTCGGGTTCCGTTCAGCAATTCTGTAATGTTTTATAATGCGCTGCGCAGAAGAGAGGTGCCGGTGCGATTATTGGCGTTACCAAGACAACCACATGGACCTACAGAACCAAGAATGGTAATAAAAGCAATGCAAACCAATTTAGAATGGTTTGATAAATATATCGGCGAGAAGAAAGGGTTTTGATTTTATTTTGAAACCAGCTTATTGCTACTATCATCGTCTGTTGCGAACTTGTTCTGTTATTGTTTCCTTTTGGGAAAGGGAACAATGATCACACTTGTACAACATTAACACGGATGGGCATTTGCGAATACCCTGTATTCTTTGCGTCTTTGCTGCTTAGCGTCTCTGCGTGAAATGTATTTCAAATCAGCATAACTTAGACTCTATAAATAACTCTCATGAAACGCTTCCTACTTTTTATTTCATTTGCTACTTTTCTTTTATCCTGCAATCAAAATAAACAAGCTGAAAAAGCTACAGCGGTACAATACGATTCTTCGTACCAAGCTGCTGTATTTACGGATGCAGCAAGAGTAGAAAAAATTAAAAATACATTTGAGGTAATTGATAAAATTTTCCGGGACTATGCCGATTCCAATCATTTGCCCGGTGTAGCCTATGGTTTGGTAGTAGACGGTAAACTTATTTATAAAGGAAATATTGGCTACACAGATATTGATAAAAAAATTCCTGTTACTTCTTCTTCTCTTTTTCGCATTGCCAGCATGAGCAAAAGTTTTGCTACGATGGCTATTTTAAAATTGCGGGATGATGGTAAACTTGATCTTGATGACCCGGCTTATTTATATATTCCTGAATTAAAAGATCTCAAATATCCAACGGTGGATGCGCCACATATTACGATCCGCCATTTAATGACACATGGTGCTGGTTTTCCGGAAGACAATCCATGGGGCGACAGACAACTGGCTGATACCGATAAGGATTTACTTGAATTAATTGCCTGGCAATTATCCTTTTCAAATACTCCCGGTATTGCATTTGAGTATAGCAATTTGGGTTTTGCCTTACAAGGAATGATCATCACCAGGATTACTGGTATGCCTTACCAGGATTATATTAAAGAAAATATTTTTGAACCGTTAGGAATGAAAACAACAACTTACGAGTATGGCGAAGTTGCTCCTGATAAATTAGCACATGGTTATCGCTGGTTAAATAATAAATGGAACGAAGAAGAATTATTGCATGATACCAAAGAAGGAAGCTGGGGAGCTATGGGAGCCATGATCTCTTCGATTGACGAATTTGCAAATTATATGGCACTGCATTTATCGGCCTGGCCTGCCAATAATGCAGCAGATAATGGCCCGATAAAAAGAAGTTCTGTAAGAGAAATGCACCATCCCTGGAGATGGAATGGATTTAATCCGAATTATAAATTTCCGGACGGACGAACTTGTGCAGTAACAGCTGCTTATAGTTATGGTTTAGGTTGGCTGAAAGATTGCGAAGGCAAAACTTATATAGCACATAGTGGCGGCTTGCCCGGTTTTGGAAGTCAATGGCGTATAATGCCGGATTATGGAATTGGTATTGTTTCCTTTGCCAACCGCACCTACTCTCCTATGGGCTATGTAAATTTAAAGGTGCTGGATACCATTATTAAATTGGCCGGATTAAAACCGATGGAATTACCCCCATCAAAAATTTTAGAGCAACGAAAAAATGATTTGGTAAAAATTTTACCCGATTGGAACAATGCAGAACAGTCAGGAGTATTTGCTGAGAATTTCTTTCCCGATAATCCCATTGATACATTGAAGAAATATGCAATTGAATTGTATGGCAAAGCCGGAAAGATAATTTCTGTTAGCTCTGTAAAACCAGAGAACCAGTTACGGGGTTCATTTATGCTCACCGGAGAGAAAACAGATATAGAAATATATTTCACCCTTTCGCCGGAGAATCCGCCATTGATCCAGGAATATCATATTCGGGAAATACCAAAGAAAAAACCATTGTAGAAATTATTCATCTACTTCCTCCTCCTCTTCCACAACTATTTTTTGTGAAGGAACTCTTTCTCCGATCTGCTGCCGCCACATGGCGTAGTACAATCCTTTTTTGCTTACCAATTCATCATGACTGCCCTGCTCCGTTATTTTTCCTTTTTCCAATACATAAATAGTATCTGCATGCATGATGGTAGAGAGACGATGGGCAATAAGAATGGTTATCTGTTGCTTCAATGCAGAAATTTCTTTTACGGTAGCTGTTATTTGCTCTTCTGTTAATGAATCCAATGCAGAAGTAGCTTCATCAAAAATTAATAAGCGAGGTTTCCGCAGCAATGCTCTTGCAATAGATAAACGTTGTTTTTCTCCACCAGAAACTTTTCTTCCGCCTTCCCCCAATACGGTATCTAATCCTCTGCCATTGCTATAAACAATGGTAGTAGCGGATGCTTGTGCTAAGGCAGCATTAATTTCATCATCGGTAGCATCAGGCTTTACAAATTTCATATTATCCCGGATGGTGCCGGAGAATAATTGAGTGTCCTGTGTTACAAAACCTAATTGTCTTCTCATCCTGTTGTAACGAATATCTTTCGATGAAATATTATCATACAAAATTTCTCCGCTAACGGGTGTGTAAAGTCCAACTAACAATTTTACCAAGGTGGATTTACCAGAACCAGATGGTCCCACAAATGCAATGGTATCGCCAATGCCGGCTTCAAAGGAAATATTTTCTATCGCATTTACCGTTGCATTTCGATGCCGGAACACAACATTGTTAAATTCTAAATGTTCTATTTCTCCTACATCAATTGGTTCTTCGGGACGATACTCCGGTTCTTTCTTCATCAACTCATTAAATAATTGCAGTGAAGCTTCTGCTTCCCGGTAAGAAAGTATAATGCCACCCAAGTCTTGCAGTGGCCCGATGATGGAGGTGGAAATAAATTGCATGGCTATTAATTCTCCCGGCGATAATACTTTGCGAAAGATGAGCCAGAGTAAAATAAAAAGAATGGATTGTTTTAACACCGTAAGAATAGCACCCTGGAAAAATGTAAGTGTCCTTACTTTCTTTACTTTCTTCATTTCAAGATCATAGATATCTTGTGTATGCTGTCGTAATCGTCTTATTTCAGGATAGGTAAGACCTAAACTTTTTACTAACTCTATATTTCTGAGTGATTCAGTAATGGTGCCGCTCATTTGGCGGTTTTGCCGAATGAGGGAACGCTGCAATGTTTTAATTGAGCGACTGAGAATACTGGTCAATCCTCCCAACAATACAACGCCGATCAAAAAAACAGGGATCAAAGCCCAGTGCTTAGTAATGGCATACCAAACTAAAAACCCAAT
Source organism: uncultured Chitinophaga sp. (assembly GCA_964641575.1). Classification (GTDB taxonomy): domain Bacteria; phylum Bacteroidota; class Bacteroidia; order Chitinophagales; family Chitinophagaceae; genus JJ008. The sequence continues at coordinate 68,066 of CAZXMP010000005.1, forward strand.
ACCTACTAAGGAGGAAAATAGAATATTGATAAAACTGGTAATGAAACGTTCCGTATCGTTTCTTACTTTTTGCAGAATAGATAATATTTCCCCGCTGCTTTGGTCTTCAAAATCCTGATAAGGCAAGCGAAGTGTTTGTCGCAAACCATCATTAAAAATTTGCATGCCGAATTTCTGTACCACCATTCGCATCACATAATCTTTAAAGGCCATTACTAATCTTGCGGCCAGTGCAATGGCTACCGCTATACCCATCCAGAAAGAAACACCTCTTACCAATTCGGCTTCTATTTTGTTGCCGGGTTTTAAAGCATAGTCATCAATTATTTTTCCGAAAATAATGGGATCGTATAAGGCAAGTATTTGTGCAACGCCTGCTAAACCTAACGCCAGGAAGATCCACCAGCGATAGGGTTGAAGATATGTCCAAAGAATTTTCATGTTTTCGGTAATTCAGATGAAAAGTTACATCATTCAGTTGTAAGCAATAAAAAAGCATCCACCAAACGGCGGATGCTTTTTAAGCAATTGTATTTTCTGCTTAGTTTCTTTTGCAACTAAACTTTACCCATAACTTATGCGTATCATCTGCACGGGCAAAATTACTGAATGGAATTATCAGGTTAATAAGGTTCATGCTTTGATTCGTATTTGCAAGATCGGTAATGGCTTCAATGGTTTCTGTGCGGGTAGCACGGTAGTCAAGAATATATGTATCTGTTTTCTCCGTGGCCATTTTTAAGGCATCGAAAGAAGCAAAATCGTTGTCTTTATGACGGGTTCCAAGAAAAGTTTTTACCAGCAGCATCAGTTTCTTTTCTTTCAATAGGCTTTCTGGAATATTATAAGTTACTTTTCCCATTTGGCTGTTGTTGGATGCAGTGCGGTTGTCCTGGTGATAACTCAACCCTGCTGTAGGCGGGCCTTGATAGTTAGTTTGGTTGTAAACCAGCTCCGACATATTATTATACGAACGAAGTCTTGTTTTCATTTCATTGTTTTCATCCAGCTCCCATAACTCTGTACTTACCTGGCCAAATACTCTTCTGCAATCACCATTGTCAACCTGGTTGCGGGTAGCTTCGGACACGGCGATATAGTTCAGCACTACATCAAACAATACTTTTTTACCTGTTGCGGTGGAGTTGGTTGTGCCAACCGTTTCAAATTGCCATTCAATATCGGGTTGTCCCTGGTCACCCCATTGAATTAGTTTTGCATTATTATTTACTCCGCCACCCTCTACTGCAGCAAGAAGACCTGAATTTTTATTTTTTAATTTATAACCAGTAGCTGTTTTTTCAAGTTGCCAGTACAAGTCCTCATTATTTATGGGAGTTACATTTAAAGGCCTTGGTATCATTTCATTTTTTAAACAAAGAAAACCGTATTGCTCTTTACTGCGATTGAGAACACCGAGAAATTTATTGGTTTCCACATTTTGAAATTTAAAATAGCCTCCGGTAACGGCAATAGCTTTCCATTTCATACCGGCTTCTTCGCTACGGGTAAACAAAATAATCTGCCTGTTTACATCTGGTCCGCCAACTGTTGGACTCGTTGGTTTGGCATATTTCCCACTCTTTATATTTTTGATGCGTACAATTTCGCCATCTTTAAGTTGAGCCTGTGTAGTAAAGGCCAACAAGATGAAGAGTGTTGGCAGAACTGAGAATTTAATTGGGTTCATAGTTGACAAGTTTTAAATCTTATAATACGACATAAAAGTAGGTATTGCTAAAAGCTAAAACAATTACACATTCGGGTAATGAGCTTTTGCTGGTAGTATTACGCAGCCAGCAATGAGAAGACTAGAAGCGGATTACAGACTTTTACGATAAATAGCCTGGCCACCTCTAGACTTGGTGTGGGCACCATTGTCAACTGTTAACACACCATTGACCAGTACAAATTGAAAACCGGTAGAATAAGCATGTGGTTTTTCAAAAGTAGAAAGATCTTTAACGGTGTTCTCATCAAAAATTACAATATCGGCAGCATAGCCTTCTTTTACCAATCCACGATTGGTTAATTGAAATTTTTGTGCAGGTAGAGAAGTCATTCTGCGAATGGCTTCTTCCAAAGAAATTACTTTTTCTTCCCGTACATATTTACCCAACACTCTTGCATTAGTACCATATCCTCTTGGGTGCGGCACACCGGCACCAAATATTCTGATGGTAGCATCGCTGGCAAACATATTGAACGGATATTTCATGATGTATTTTACATCATCTTCACCCATTCCATGGAAAACTGCACTGGCTCCTCCACCCATCATAATATCAATTACAGTCAGTGCTTCTTCTTTTGCTTTATGCTTGCGGCCTTTCATCAGGTTGATCTGCTCAATACTTTTTCCGTTGTATGTTGTATCCGGAGCATAGTAAGCAACCACTGCATAACTAAAATGTTTTAGTTTTCTTTTCTTTAATCTTTCCAGCATAGAACTAATCACATACTTTCTTACATCGGGTCGTTGTAATCTTGCTTTAATAGAGTCTTGTCCATCTGCCAATACATTATCTGGTATTAATGTACTGATGGATGTACTGCTGGCGGTATAAGGATATTGATCGATCGTAACATCAATGCCTTCTCTTCTGGCGGCTTCTATCATAGGCACCGTTACTTTGCTTCTACCCCAATTATGCTGACCACTTAATTTGAAATGAGAAATTTGTACTGGTAGTTTTGCTTCTCTGCCGATCGTTAGAGCTTCTTCAATAGCCTGTGTTACACTATCGCCTTCATCCCGCATATGGCTTGCATATACGCCATTGTATTTAGCCGTTACTTTCGCCAATGAAATGATCTCTGGAGTTTTAGTATAAGTACCCGGAATATAAATAAGACCTGTTGACATACCCACGGCGCCATCCGCCATGGCTTTATCAACAATATTTTCCATTCGCTTCATTTCATCTGCTGTTGCATCACGGTTCGCTCTTCCCATTACAGCTTTTCTTACATCATTATGTCCTATAAGAGAGGCTACATTAATAGAAAGCTTTAAAGAGTCCACCCAACGCAAATATTTTCCCACATCAGTATTGGAAGAACCGCAGTTACCCGTTACGCAGGTGGTCACACCATCGTAGATAAAACTTTTTGCTTCGGGGTCTCTTATTTCATCTCCTTCCAAATGTGTATGCACATCTATAAAACCGGGGGCAACAATTAATCCTTTTGCATCAATTGTTTTTTTTGCAGATAATTTTATATCCCTTCCGGTCTTGATGATCTTACCATCTTTTATCGCCACACTGCCATAGTACCAACTGTTGCCAGTTCCGTCAATAATTTTACCGTTAATGATAAGAATGTCGCAATCCTGGCTTTTTGCTGAAAAGCTAATTGCGAGAAAGAGAATAAATAATTTGCATTTCATAGGGGAAAGTTACAGAATTATAGAGAAGCTGTTCTACAGAATCTTACATAAAAAGAAATTTACAGCTCACCACTTTAGGGGAAAAGGATAATTTACACATTTAAACTTTTGGCGGGGGCTTTCTTTCTCATCGGCTGCCATTTTTTATAGGTAGCACTTCGCCATAGCCATTCTATCGGTCCATAATTAAAAAATTTCAACCAGATTGTGCTTAGTATGATTTGAAAAATAAAGACGATCAGTCCAAATAGGGTAAAATAAACCGGACCTACTTCTCCAAAATAGCCCAGCCCCGGCCCAAGAAAAACATAACTGCCGATCAATGATTGAAGAATATAATTACTAAAAGCCATTTTACCAACGGGTGCAAATACAGATAGTATTTTTTTACCGGTTGTTGATTGAAAAGCCAGCATAAACAATCCTACATAGGCCATTGCTAACGGTGCTACACCCAAGGCATAAAAAATGGTTTGGTACCAACCTTTTGTTTTTAATTGCCAGTAGTCTCCCATATGATTGCTCATATAATAAGCTAAAAAATAATTAGCCGTTAAACCAATTGTTAATCCAGCACCAATAATCCAGTATAGTAATGTTTTATACTGCAGGATATTTTTATAGAAATCAGTACGGCCTACTACATAGCCGATCAAGAAAATACCCAGCACTTTTGGAATACGGCTTACAAAAAATAAATATTGATAGCGATAAAAGAAACCAACGATATTCATTTGTACCTGCTCAAACCAACTGTCGCCGTGCTTCATAATGTTCAGAAAATCCTGTTCACTTTTGATCGTAAACATGGTGCTTTCAACCCTTGTTGCTGTTTTGATGGCTATATCAGCAGGGTAATTCAATACCGGGAAAGTCATTTTTAGCCAGTACCACAGTATGGGAGAAAGAACAAGCAGGCAACCGGTTATTAATAAAGTCTTATTAGAAAGTTTGCGAAGTGGCAGTAAAATGAAACCAAGCATGGCATAGAAGAAAACAATGTCGCCCGGCCATATTAGTAAATGAATAGCACCCAGCAGCAGCATGAAAAATAATCTTCGTCTTACTGTAGGCAAGGCATTGATCCCTTTTTCATCGGCTCTTTTAAATTGCAGTGCAATACCCCAGCCAAATAATAAGCTGAAGATGGAATAAAACTTTCCTTCAATCAGCATATGATGAAGAAATTCCATGCTGTCGTCTGCTTTGGGAAGCAAATAAGGGCTTGTAATTTTAGTGTCACCATTATACCAGCTAAATCCATTCAAATTGGCTATAAAAATTCCGAGGATGGCAAAACCACGAAGAACATCCATGAAGATCTCTCTTTGGTTCGTTTGAACAGGAGCTAAGGTTTGCATTGGCAGAATGGTTAAGGTTTGGTGGTAGATCTGATCGCACAATGCTGGTTACACTACTCAGGCAATCAAGATACAAATATTTAAATATTCTCAGGTGTATGAAAGCTAAAATGAGGAAAATAATCCACGAACTATTAATAATAAGAAGAAAATGAGCTTTGTTATTGTGATGGCATGGTTTTTTGAATGTAGCCGATGAAATCAAATTTATTAATCAATAAAACAAAAAGCAATGGGAAAAAATAAAATAGGGTTGTTATTGGCTGCAGCCGCAGCGTACGGTGCTTACAGATATTCTAAATTAACACCGGAGCAAAAGAATGGTCTTATGACGAAAGGGAAAGATTTTCTGAATAAGAACCTGGGCAGTTTAAAAAATGAAATGAATAAGACAAGTTCAAAAGCTACTGAAAACGGGTTTTAATTAACCATTTTCAGCATGCAAAAAAAGAGTTACCTGGTAACTCTTTTTTTATTTCGTTTATACCGAAGTAATTCAATCATCTTTTGAACTCTTATCACCCACAAACCATTGCTCTTTGTTTTTGAACAGGACATTAAAAGTGGTAAGCGATCCATAGCAGCGGGTAATATATTGCTGGATATTTACTTTTTCTTCATCACTTAATGTTTTGCTGCTGTTGATGTTTTGTTCCAGTACCCGAAGTCTGTCCCGCAACATGACAATTTTATGAAAGAAATCATCAATGGGAATTTCTTTCGGCTTTAAACTTTTATCAGCGGGTTGTAACAGTAGCATTCCTTTTGTCCATTTATCTCCTAGTGGTACATTTTCAGTGATGCCGCCCCAGAGACGTAATATTTTAAGCAATGATTTTTCCACCTCTGAATGGGTTTCAATTTCAGTAGTTACATTTTCAGGAATGATCTCATCCAACTTATCATCTGTTTTATCTATTTCTTTTATACCTGCATTAATAAACGAAATAATATAAGTAGCGTATTTAATGCCGACTATCACACCAGGTCCGTGTTGAGTATGTTGTAATCTTGTGCCAATGCCAAGTGTTGTTTGGTCCATAAAAAATATTTCAGTTTATGATGAATAGTTTATTCTCCGGGATGATAGGTTCGCTCAGCATTTTTCAACACATCTTCTTTATAAAAAAGCACTTCTTTAAATTGTCCTTTGGTGTACATTTCTAATTGGTCAGTAAAATGTTTGGAGTTGGGATCACCACTGTTACCACCAGCCAATAATGATTTTGCTTTTATTTTTTTGCCAAACTCCACTGCACAAACAAAACTGTTTCCAGCCACACCATATCGTTTCTTAGTACCCGAATAATAGCGGCTATTATAAGAAGGTAACTGCCCCCAGGATGCAGACGCAAAACCAACCGGAAAACTTGGCTGGTCGTCTTTATATTTCTGTACAATATCGCTGGAGATGCGTTGGTAGCGATTGATCTCTCCCCAGGGCATTTGCCATGTACCAAATTTAGTAGTCAACTCTTTTATAACAGTTACTAATGGCGGAAGTAATTCTTGAGGAGATGCTGAAGCAGCAAACTTTTTTACCAATGTTACCTGGTCATCCCAACCTTCATCAATATATACCCGTTGAATAGAAGCGGTTAGTTTTTGGGCCCATTCTATAGCCAATGTAGTAGCTACAGAACTTTCCGATGAATTGTAATCCCAATTTTTTAATAGTTGAATGGGCTCGGCTAAAACTGTGAATAAAGAATCAGTGGAAGAAATATTTTTTTCAAAGGAACTCACCAACGCCGGAACGAGTATTTCAAAAGCAGTTAATTTTCTGTCGTATCCCGCCGCAATTGTTTTTTCTATAGTGAATTTGTTTTCATTGGCTAAAACTCTTGCCGCATTAACACCCCGAAAATTTTCACCGTCCGGTGCCATGTAAGCCGGATAATTTTCTTTTTTCGGACTGCTTGTACCTGAAACAGTAAAAGGAGTGGAATTGCAATTTTGTATCCAGCCGGTTGCGGGATTATAAACATGCACCGTTTCATTCAATGGATGCAAACCTTTCCACTCAGTAGCCGAAGTGGTACCATCAACAGCCAAACTCCAGTTTAATTTTTTATCTCTGCGGGGCATATAGTTTCCATGCCAGTAAGCAATATTTCCTTTATTGTCTGCAAATACAGTATTGTTAGATGTATTGGCAAGCATGGCCATATTCTTTTTATAGTCTTCTAAACCTTTGGTTTTTGTTCGTAAAAAACTTTGCATCAAACTTTTTAGTGAACGGTTATAACCCCGTACACTTATCCATTGACCGTTGCGATTGGCCATGATAGGGCCATGATGCGTATAATAAGTGGTGATCGCTTTGGTATGAAGAATGTCATCTTTTTTATAACGAAGCGTAATTGTTTTTTCTGTAACAGGTTTTAATGCTTTGTTATACTCATAAAAGAACTTGTTATTCTTTTTTACAATTTTCTCCTTGTACATATCTGCCACATCCATATTACCCGATGTATGCATCCAACCACAATATTGATTAAAGCCCTGGTAAACGAAAAACTGTCCCCAGGTAACAGCGCCATACACATTCAATCCTTCTTCGCTTACTACCTGTACTTCCGGACGGAAATAAAAAGTGACATGCGGGTTGATATATAAAATGGCATTGCCGGATGCTGTTTTAGAGGGAGCGATAGCAAAACCATTAGAGCCAATGGTTTGTTCTTCAAACCAATCTTTTGATTTTGCAATGGTTGGAGATGAATCACCGAGATAAAATTTCTTTACATCATTCTCAGTTATATCGCCGGTACTTATAGCACCGATACTGCCATCGGTCCACATTAACTGGTACCAGGGTTTGAAACGGGTAAGCAAGGCTGGTTTTACTTCCGGATGTTTGTAGAGATAGTAATTAATTCCATCTGCATATGCATTCAATAATTTTTGCAACCACAGCGGACTTTTTTTGTAATCAGCTACTGCTTCGGCAGAATCAATAATTAATTTAATGTATAGATCATCCTGCAAAGAGCTTTCTCCTTTTACTTCACTCATTCTTCCTAGCTTTTCAATGTAGTTCATCTCTACCCGTTTGAAATCGTCTTCGCATTGGGCATATAATAAACCAAAAACAGCATCTGCATCCGATTTACCATATATATGCGGAATGCCCCAATTGTCACGAATAATGGTTATTTGTTTGGATTGTTTTTCCCAACGGGCAATTTCTTCTTTGGAAAATGCCTGCGAAAATAATTGAATGGGAAGAAGTACGAAAAGCATGAGTTTTTTCATGCGGAAAAGTTAAGAATTATTTCTTTCTTTCTCGCAGCGAACACAGCGAATACTGTGGACGCAGCAGTTGCCGCACCTTTGCGTTCGCTGCGTGAAACGGCTGTTATCAAAACAAAATTAAAACCCCTTCTTCTCTCCCGCTGGTTTTAATACCACTATTTTTTGCGAATGATCTTGCAGAATGTCACCAAAAAATTTTTTTACAGATGCATAATCAGTAGCAGGGATTTTGTGTTGCTTAAGGATCAACGATGTAGCGGAGTACACTGAATTTTCTGCTTCATTAAACCAAAAGGTTGAATGGTAAGTAGCATAGTTACAGCTTAGTTTATTTTCTTTTGGAAGAGCATCAATCTTTGTTCCCGCAGGAAGTTTTAAAATAGTCGTATCATTTTTTTCAAAAGGGTAACGAAAATAATAATCTAATTTCCTGCTATCAGCTTTTGGAAGCGTTGAGGACCATAATTTATATGTTCTGGGATTGATAAATAATTTTTCGCCTGCAGTAAACTCCGGCACTTTAGATAAGGCCATTCTTAGTTTTGTTTTATGAATATCTGCAGCATCTTCTTTGCTTAAAATAAATCCATCAGGTTGTTTGAAACCAAAATAAAAGACCAGTGCCTGTTTTTGATTGTCTTTAGTGTCTTTTAAAATATCATTCATAAGATCTTTAAATGAACCTTTGGCGCTAAATACA
>CAZXMP010000006.1:0-66521 GCA_964641575.1 uncultured Chitinophaga sp.
GCAGTTACCCGTATAGAATCATCCCTCATTATCTTACAAGTTTCCTTGACCATCTTCATTTCTTCCTTAGTGTATCCATTTTCTAAAAACACATCAATCTGCGGAATAACATTCAGGTCAATCGGGTATTTATAGGCCATTGGATATTCAGTATCTACTCTTTTAACTGCCTTCTCTCTTTCTCCCATCAATTGTTCAACAGCTTTTACTCCCGTTCCTGTTACACTTTGGTAAGTACTCACCACTACTCTTTTAATTTTATACTTTGCATGCAGTGGTTGCAGGGCTACTACCATTTGTATAGTAGAGCAGTTAGGGTTTGCTATAATAAAATCATCGGCCGTTAACGCATCTGCATTTACTTCCGGCACTACTAACTTTTTGGTGGGGTCCATTCTCCATGCACTGCTATTATCAATTACTTTAATACCTGCTTCAGCAAATTTTGGCGCCCACTCTAACGATGTGCCACCACCCGCAGAAAAAATTGCAACCGCAGGCTTTGCAGCAATACCATCAGCCATACCAACCACCTTATACTTCTTGCCCTTAAATTCCACTTCCTTACCTACTGACCTTTCTGATGCCACCGGAACTAATTCCGTTACCGGAAAATTTCTTTCCGCTAATACCTGTAACATTTTGGTACCAACTAATCCTGTGGCCCCTACAACTGCAACTTTCATTTTTTGTTCCCCCAATTTTCATCTCAAAGGATGAAGTTTTAAGTAGTGAATAATTTTTTTAATAGCATCTGCCTTACTCCTTTTTGGAATTGGCAAAAAAAGAGGCCTTCCGTTTAGGAAGGCCTGCAAAATTTTTATGTTGATACACACATAACGCTGCAAACCTCCCTCAGGAATGTTTCTTATTGCGTTTCGTATGTTTCACTATTGCCATGCTGATTGCAAAAATAAGCGGATGAAACCTTTATCCCAAACAATCTACAAAAAAAGTAACGAATTGAATATTTTACAACCGTTTGTTTTAACTTGATATAATGAAAGCTGTAGTACAGTTGTTGTTTACTATTCTGTTGCCATCATTTTTAATGGCACAAAACAGGTATGATGTAGTGATAGACGAAATTATGGCCGACCCAACTCCACAAGTTGGGATGCCGACTAACGAGTGGATCGAACTAAAAAATACAACAACCGCACCCATCAACTTACAAAACTGGCGGATTGGTGACGCTACCGGCCAAAGTGGGCCGATGCCAAATTTTATTTTACCACCAGATGGCTATGTAATTATTTGTACCGGTAGTGCTGTAGCAGCAATGTCCGTCTTTGGACCCGTAATTTCGGTTACCAGTTTTCCCTCATTAGACAATGATGGTGAGCAACTTTTTTTGCGGGCTGCTAATGGAAGAACCATTCATGCAGTTAAATATACATCTGGCTGGTATCAGAATGAAGTTAAGAGAGATGGTGGGTGGACATTGGAAATGATTGATACAAAAAATCCATGTGCAGGTGACAATAACTGGAAAGCATCAATAAATACGGCAGGAGGTACGCCAGGTACAAAAAATTCTATTGATGCCATAATAAATGATGCAACAGCACCACAACTAAAAAGAGCTTATGTAACAGATAATACAACAATTATATTAGTGTATGATGAGCCGGTTGATAGTTTAACCGGTGCTACATTAGCGAACTATTCAATTGATGGCGGATTAACACTTAGCAGCGCAACAACGTTGGCTCCATTATTTAATTTAGTTCAATTGAAAACAACCGGGCCACTCATTGCCAATACGGTTTATAATATTACTGCAAACAACATTACAGATTGTAAAGGAAACATTATTGGTATTGCCAATAAAGCAAAAGTAGGTTTGCCTTCCGATCCTGTGCCGGGCGAATGGATAATAAATGAAATATTATTCAATCCCAAATCAAATGCCTTTGACTTTGTAGAGTTTTATAACAACAGCAACAAAATATTTGATGCGTCCCAATTATATATTGCCAATCGCAATAGCAGCGGTATAATCAGTTCCATCAAACCGTTAAGCACTGTACCTCATTATATTTTTCCTGGTGATTATATTGTTGAAACAGAAGATGCGGATAATTTATCGTTACAATATCTTGTTCAAAATCCGGATTATGTATTTATAGTTAGCTCTCCGCCTTCATTTCCCGACGATGAAGGGACCGTAGTGGCCTTAAATTTTCAGGGCAATGTGGTAGATGAAGTAAAATATAAAGACGACTGGCATTTTAAACTTATCGACAATGACGAAGGTGTTTCATTAGAAAGAATTGACCCGTCTGGTATTTCGCAGGATGAAAACAATTGGCATAGTGCGGCTTCCACGGCCGGGTACGGAACACCTACCTATAAAAATTCGCAGTATAAACTATTAAATACAATTGATGCAACTATACAGGCAACACCAAAAGTATTCTCTCCTGATAATGATGGCCGTGACGATTTTACTACTATTCAATATGAAGTAACAGAATCCGGCTATATAGCCAACATCACTATTTTTGATGCGGCAGGAAGACCCATTCGCAATTTGGTACGCAATGGAACATTGGGTTTAAACGGCTATTGGAACTGGGATGGCCTCGATGATAAGGGAAGGAAAATACCCATCGGCACTTACATTATCTTTACTGAGCTTTTTAACTTACAGGGAAAAAAAGCTACATTTAAAAATGCCGTTGTACTTGCAAGAAAAATCAATTAACTTTTATTACTACTCTAAATAATTCTATGAAAACAAAACTTATTTTACTGGCATGTCTTTTTTTGTTTGCAAAAAAAATAATAGCCCAAACATACGATACAACTAATAATTGGACGACAACAGACCGAATCGATTTTATAAAAGAGTGTGTTAATAGTGCCAATGAAAATATGAGTATTGATTCAGCAAACAGTTATTGCAATTGTATGCTTCCAAAAGTAGAAGCCAAATATCCAAGAATAGAAGATGCCGGAAGTTTAACCGAAGAAGTACTGGCAACTCCGGAGTGGAAAAAAATGATTGAAGATTGCCTGCAAAGCTGGACCAATAAAGACAAAGCTGAATTTATACAGGAATGTGTAGCAACTGCCCAAGAATCCTTGGGCGAAGAAAAAGCTTCCTTTTATTGTAACTGTATGCAGGTAAAGGTAGAAGCAAAGTACCCCACAGTAAGCGAAGCAGGTAAAATAACTGAAACTGAGCTTCAATCAGAAGAGTTTCAAAAAATGATACAAGATTGCACAAAAGGGTGGACAGGTGCTGAAAAAGTTGTTTTTACAAATGACTGTATAAAAGAAGCAAAAAAAACAATGAGTGATTTAAAATCAAGAAATTATTGTGATTGCGCCCTTTCAAAAATTGAATTGAGGCTACCTCTTTATTCGGAAGCACAACACTTAATTCCTGACAAAATAAATAGCCCATATTGGAAACAGGTATTATTGGATTGTTTTGAGTAAGACAAATAGTATTTTATCTTATACAACAACGAACCTCTTCAAAGTGAAGAGGTTTTTTTATTTAAGCCTATTGCCATTCAGTGTTAACACTTATAAAATAACTATTAAACCCGTAATTACAAAAATGAAGTTTTGTTTCATTACCAGGTGGAAAAGATATTACCGACATTGGCGGAATCTTTATATCCTTTTAAAAACCACCACTAATGAAAAAATTTTTACCACTTCTGGTATGTTTATTTTTTTACAATACCACCTACGCACAACCTAATTACGCAATCGGCCTTAATGGTACCAATCAATGGGTTGATATCGGCTCATTAATTCTCAACAATAGTTCATACACCAAAGAGGCATGGGTGAACGTAACAACTGTTGGCGGCAATCAAAATATCATCTCTTCGAACAGTGCACCTTTTTGGATCACTGGTGGAATATTATCAGCAGGACATGGCGGAAATTATACATCTGTTACCGATGGCACTGCATTCACTGCTGGAAAATGGACTCATGTAGCTGTTACTTATGATGCCAGCACTACTACTATGAGATTATACAGAGATGGAATTCTTGTAAGTACCAATGCAAGTGTACCAGCTAACTACAGCAATGAAAATATTGTTCTGGCTTCCCATACAGGCGGCAATAGTTTAATAAATGGATGGATGGATGAAGTACGCATCTGGACTATTGCTTTAACAACAGCACAAATCAAACAAAACATGTTTAAAGGTCCGGCTGTTGGAGCTACTGGTTTAGTGGCTTATTATAAATGTAATGACGGTTCGGGTACAACATTAACCAATGCTACGGGTGGAACAAATGGGATCTTGCAAAACACACCACCATGGATTGTTTCACCAATTGCTGGAACAGGCAATGCAATAACTTTTGATGGATCGGATGATCATATTGTAATTCCTCATGTTGTAAGCAGCAGCTTCACTATTGAATACTGGATGAAAACAAGTTCAACAGGACCGGGAGGGGCAGGCAGTCAATGGTATGGGGGCAACGGTATTGTTGATGCCGAAGTCGGCGGTGGAACAACTGACTGGGGAACATCTCTTACTGGAAATAGAGTTGCCTTTGGTATAGGTCTTCCTGATATAACCATCCATTCAACCACTGTTGTAAATACTGATACCTGGATACATGTTGCTGCATCGTGGAATCAGTTAACCGGCGAAATGAAATTATATATTAATGGAATAGTGGAAGCCACTAATAGTGGCAGTACAAACTTAAGGGTAGCACCCAACCGTATTACTTTAGGGCAATTACAAGTAGATGCTCAGCGATTCAATGGCTCATTAGATGAGGTGAGAATTTGGAATGAGGTACGTAGTCTTGCGCAAATACAAACGAACATGAACAAAGAGCTTGCTCCTTCATCAGAAGCAAACCTGTTAGCCTATTTCACATTCAACCAGGGAATTGCCAATGGAACTAACGCAGGACTTACTACTCTATCAGATCTGAAAAGTAATAACAACGGTACGTTGAACAACTTTGCACTAACAGGAACCAGTTCCAACTTTACTACACAAAACAGCTCGATGTTTGTGTTGCCATTGCAATGGCTCAGTTTTGTTGCAAAAAAACAAAACAATACTGTGTTGCTAAAATGGAGTACTTCGCAAGAAGAAAACACAAAAGACTTCACCATTCAACACAGCAACAATGGTATTACGTGGGGCAATATTGGTACTGTGGCAGCAACAGGCAATAATTCATCAATAACAAACTACAACTTTGTTCATACAGCCCCTGTAAAAAATAATTATTATCGTATTCTGCAAACTGATATAGATAACAAAAGTAGCTACAGCGATGTGCGAACCTTAGCTTTTACTAACTATGCTCCAATATTTAAAGTTCACAATAATCTTGTTACTGATAGAAGTATAATAATAACCACTAGCCAACCAACAATCCTTTCTTTATTTAATAGTGACGGAAAATTACTTTGGATAAAGAAAGTAAATACAGGAACCGAATCGATTGATGTGAGCAGATTTGCAAAAGGAGTGTATTTGCTAAAAGCAGGTAATGAATCAAAAAATATTGTATTACAATAAGAAGCTTTCGGGCAATATAAAAAGGCTTCTCCGAAACGAGAAGCCTTTTCTTTTATAACCTATAAATTAATTATCCTAGCTCAATTTCAAAGCTCACCAAATCTTTAAATTCCTGCATACGTTCATTAATATCTTCTTTTGTTACTTCTTTCAGTCTTGTTGGGCCAAATTTTTCTACGCAAAAACTTGCCATGGCTGAACCAACAATTATGGCCCGCTTCATATTTTCAAAAGAGATATCACCTGTTTTTGCCAGATGACCCATGAAACCTCCTGCAAATGTATCGCCGGCACCTGTTGGGTCAAACACTTCTTCTAATGGCAATGCAGGTGCAAAGAACACACTATCATGATCAAATAACAGAGCTCCATGCTCCCCTTTTTTAATGATGAGATACTGAGGACCCATTGTTAAGATCTTCTTAGCTGCCTTCACTATAGAATATTCACCCGTTAATTGCCTTGCTTCGGCATCATTCACCATCAACATATCTACATGCTTCAACACTTCCTTCAAGCCATCCAATGCAATCTCCATCCAAAAGTTCATGGTGTCCATTACAATCAACTTCGGCCTTGTTTTCATTTGGTTGATTACACTCAATTGAACATCTGGTGAAAGATTACCCAGCATCAGAAATTCTGCTCCCTGATAACTGTCTGGTACTTTTGGATTAAAATCCGCCAATACATTCAGGTCGGTAATTAATGTATCCCTGCTGTTCATGTCTTCGTGGTAGCGGCCGCTCCAGAAGAACGATTTTTTATCAGGTACAACTTCCACTCCTTCCAGCTGAACGCCTCTTTTTTTCAGGTCTTCCATTTCTTCCTTTGGATAATCGTACCCCACAATAGATATCTGCTGTACCGGTTTTACAAAATTGCTGGCTGCATAAGCCACATATGTAGCAGAGCCCCCTATAATTTTTTCTGTTTTTCCGAAAGGTGTTTCTATAGCATCAAAAGCCATGGTACCAACTGCAATAAGCGACATAATAAATATCAGATTAAGTTTTATAGAAAAGCCGGGAATGGGCTCCTGACTAATTAAAAGGCGTGCAAACCTACATGAAATTTACCTACCTGAAAAAACCATTTACCAATAACATCGGCCGCTTTAGCTATTCGTTTATTATCTTTGGCTATGGCTAAATCAGTAAGAAAAAAAGCATCTAAAAAAGAGTTGATTCTTCGCCGGGCGGCAGCTATGTTCCGGGAAAAAGGATTTGCTGCTACTTCTATGCGAGACCTGGCAGAAATGGTAGGCATTGAGGCTGCCAGTTTGTATAATCATATCAGGTCGAAAAATGAGATTCTCGAAGCCATTTGTTTTGATGTGGCCAACATTTTCAATACCAATATTGAAACGATTGAAGCAAGCAATCAAAAATCGATTGGTAAAATTGACAACCTGCTTCGTTTTCATATTCGCCAGATGATCGAAAATTATGAAGAAGTTTATGTAAGTGACCGGGAATGGAAACATTTAGATGAACCATACCTTTCTAATTTTCAAACACAGCGTCGTAATTATCGTAAAAAATTTGCTGCGATAATTGAAGATGGCATTGCCAAAAACGAAATACGGAAAATAGATGCCCCTACTGCCGTTTTAATAATTCTACATGCTGTAAGCGGTATTGAAAGCTGGCACCGCAGCAAAGCAAAAATCAATGCGCAGGAACTGGAAGACAATATGGTGATGATAATGATTGATGGCTTACGAAAACACTCCTGATCTATGTCCATTCATTTTCACCAGCTCACCGTAAAAGAAGTAAGAAAGGAAACAGAGGATTGTGTTTCCGTACTGTTTGAAATTCCCGAAAACTTAAAGGAAAGTTTTCTTTTTCAGCAAGGACAAAGTCTAACCATGCGAAAGACTTTGAACAATGAAGATGTTCGCCGTACTTATTCTATCTGCAGTTCCCCATTAGATAATGAATGGAGGGTTGCTATCAAAAAAGTGGATGGCGGTTTATTCTCCTCCTTTGCCAATAATGAATTAAAGAAAGGCGATGTATTGGAAGTAATGCAGCCGGTTGGCAAATTTTATGTTGCTTTAGATTCTGCCCACAAAAAAAATTACCTGGGCTTTGCTGCCGGCAGCGGCATTACTCCGCTACTATCTATTATTAAAACTACGTTGCGAACAGAGCCGCAAAGCAGTTTTACGTTAGTGTATGGAAATAAAAATCGTAGCTCGATTATTTTTTTCGAAGAGTTAGAAGCACTAAAGAATAAGTATTTGCAACGATTTAATTTCATTAATATACTTAGCAGAGAACGAACTGATGCAACAATTAATTTTGGAAGAATAAATGCAGAGAAGCTAAAAGAGTTAGAGAAACTGATTGATTATACTTCTTTTGACGAATCGTTTATATGCGGGCCAGAGGAAATGATTTTTGCAGTGAAAGATTTCTTATCAGCAAAAGGGATCGATAAAAAGAAAATACATTTTGAATTGTTCACTACTCCCGGGCAGAAAAAGCCAGGACTTGTTAGTCGGGAGTCGGGAGTTGAAACCGGACCGAAGAGCAAGATTTCAATAAAGTTGGATGGAAGGAGTTTTGACTTTGATTTATCCTTAACAAGTGATATAACGATTCTCGATGCGGCATTGAAACAGGGAGCTGATTTGCCTTTTGCCTGCAAAGGAGGTGTATGCTGCACTTGCAAAGCTAAACTTCTGGAAGGCAAGGTTAGTATGGATGTACATTGGGGATTAGAAGATGAAGAAGTAGAACAAGGCTATATTCTTACTTGTCAGGCTCATCCCACAACAGAAAAAGTGGTCGTTGATTTTGATGTGAAATAATTAAAGCTAAACAGAACATGGCAACCCGTAAACCAGTAAAAATGTTACGGCAAGAAAAATGGCAAACTCTCAAAGGGCATATTTCCGGTGGCCCTATTGCTTATAAATATGCTGTTTCCAATTATGGGCGAATCATCAAATTCCATAAACATTTGCCGGATGGTTTTTTATTAAACTTAAGCCGCCAGCAGGGTTTTCCTATTTGGAGAAAAATAATGAACGGTGAATACTATGCGGTGCTGATACACCGGCTGGTAGCAAAATATTTTTTACCAGCCCCTGCCAAAAAACAAAAATTTGTTCTTCATCTTGATTACGATAAAGAAAACAATTACTACAAAAATTTACGTTGGGCCACACAGGAAGAAGTAACTAAACATGCCAAAAACAACCCGGCAGTTATTACGGCAAAGGAAGAGATGAGAAAAATTATCAGCCGGGGTGGTTATAATACAAAACTAACTGAGGCAAATGTAAAGCACATCAAAGCATCATTAGCAAAAGGAAAAACACTAAAAGAGCTAGCCACAAAGTTCAACGTAAGCGACATGCAGATATATCGCATTAAGACAGGTGAAAACTGGGGGCATGTTAAATAAACCAGTATTGCAGCAATTTAATATGTCAATAAAATTATCAAGAGCCCGGTATTAATACCTACCCTTTTTATTATATCGTTTCGATATATTTTTCTTAACAGATTGTTCAGCAATCAAATAAACAAGAAATGGAACAGGCGTTAGTTTTAGCTAAATTTGCCTTCTAAACGAATGTTTATGTCCATACAGCATTTTGAAAAACTATTTCAGGATAAAATAGATACAGAAACCAAGATTGAACCTAAAGACTGGATGCCGGATGCCTACCGCAAAACGAATATCCGCCAGATCAGTCAGCATGCCCATAGCGAAATAGTTGGTATGCTGCCGGAGGGCAATTGGATTTCAAGAGCTCCCTCCTTAAAAAGAAAAGCCATTCTCATTGCCAAAGTACAAGATGAGGCCGGGCATGGTTTGTATTTGTATTCTGCAGCTGAAACATTGGGCATGAGCCGGGAAGAAATGATCAATGATCTGCATAGCGGAAAAGCAAAATATTCTTCCATTTTTAATTACCCCACCTTAACATGGGCTGATATGGGTGCCGTTGGCTGGTTGGTGGACGGCGCAGCAATATTAAATCAGGTAATGCTTTGCAGAACATCATACGGGCCGTATGCAAGAGCCATGGTTCGGATTTGCAAAGAAGAAAGTTTTCATCAACGCCAGGGCTTTGAAACATTGTTAGTTTTATCAAGAGGAACGGATGAACAAAAAGCCATGTGCCAGGATGCCATTAACCGTTGGTGGTGGCCATCATTGATGATGTTTGGGCCAAAAGATTCAGAATCTACAAACAGTGATCAGAGTATGAAGTGGAAAATAAAAAGAAAAACCAATGATGAATTGCGACAGCAGTTTGTAGATATGGCCGCCGAACAGGTAAAAGTTTTGGGAATGACATTGCCTGATGAAAAACTAAAATGGAACCCAGCAAGAAAGCATTATGATTTTGGCGAAATAGATTGGAATGAATTCTGGAATGTAGTAAAAGGAAACGGCCCTTGCAATAAGCAACGATTAGAAGCAAGACGCAAAGCACATGAAGAGGGTCAATGGGTAAGAGAGGCGGCAATGGCATTTGCAGAAAAGAGAAAATCAAAACAGAAAGCAGCTTAATTGTACTAAAGCATTTATAATGAAAAATTTTATTAGAAAATTTTATTACGGCGATATCCCGGAAGAAAAAGCCGGTGGTGGATCTTACCAAACGGTAAACGATACAACCAATTGGCCATTGTGGGAAGTATTCATCCGCAGTAAACAAGGTTTAGACCATAAACATGCCGGAAGCTTACATGCAGCAGATGCACAAATGGCCATTGAAAATGCAAGAGATGTTTATACCAGAAGAATGGAAGGTGTAAGCATTTGGGTGGTGGAAAGTAAATATATCACTGCCTCCAACCCTGAAGAAGCTGGCGAATTATATGAACCTGCAGTTGATAAAATTTACCGGCATCCTACTTTTTATCAACTACCTGATGAAGTAAACCACATGTAACCGCTGATTGAAATGATTAAATGATCTGAATGATGAACTCTCCTTTGATTGATTATACTTTGCACTTAGCTGATACTGCACTTATTCTTTCACAAAGAAATAGTGAGTGGTGCGGGCATGGCCCAATACTGGAACAGGATATTGCCATTACAAATATTTCACTTGATTTGTTAGGGCAATCAAGGAATTATTATCAGTATGCTGCTACATTAATTGGAGGTGAAGCCACCGAAGATTCGCTGGCCTACTTAAGAAAAGAAAGAGAGTTTAAAAATCTATTATTAGTAGAACAAGCCAATGGCGATTGGGGCCAAACCATCTTGCGTCAATATTTATACAGCCAGTTTCAATACTTACTGTTTGAGAAATTACAGCAATGTAATGATGAGCAATTAGCTGCCATTGCTGCTAAATCCATTAAAGAAACGGCTTACCATGTTCGATGGAGTAGTGAATGGGTAATTCGATTAGGCGATGGCACAGAAGAAAGCCATACAAGAATGTTAAAAGCCATTGATGAATTGTGGAGATATACAGGTGAAATGTTTGTGCCTGCAGCTTACGAAACTATTGTTGAAGTTTCATTACTAAAAAAAGAATGGCAACAAAAAGTAATGAACATTTTTTCTGAAGCAACTTTATCGATTCCTGAAAAAATATTTATGCAAAACGGTGGTAAGGATGGAATTCATACCGAACAACTTGGCTATATACTTACTGACTTACAATATTTACAAAGAGCATATCCGGGTGCTGAATGGTAAACTACAGTCCTGTTATTAAAAATGGAAAAAGACAGTTCCATACAATCGGGTTCTAAAGTCCCTCCTTCGGAGGGATTTAGGGAGGCAATTTGGTCAATACTCACAACAGTAACCGACCCGGAAGTTCCTGTGCTTACTATTACTGATTTAGGAATAGTAAGAGATGTAAAAATAAATGATGGTGGCATTGAAGTTATTATCACCCCAACTTACACAGGTTGTCCAGCTATGGACATGATTACCATGAATATTAGATTGGCCTTAATTGAAAATGGTTTTCAAAATATAAAAGTTACGTCTGTTCTTTCTCCGGTATGGACAACTGATTGGATGAGTGAAGATGGAAAAAGAAAATTGAAAGAATACGGTATTGCCCCACCCAATCCACAGCAACAGGTTTGTAATAATGATTTGTTTGCTGCAGCAGAGGCGGTTCAATGTCCGCATTGCAATTCCCATCATACTCACCGCATCAGTGAGTTTGGCAGTACGGCCTGCAAATCCTTATATCAGTGTGATGATTGCAAAGAGCCATTTGATTATTTTAAATGCCACTGATAAATTTTTGATTGCCGGTTTTAGCATTTAGATTTGATGCTCCTCATACACAAAATCTACTCAATATGTCTTCTATCCTTTTCGAAATAAAAAACTCTATCGGTTTTATTACTTTAAACCGGCCTGATAAACTCAATTCTTTCAACCGTGAGATGGCATTACTGATGCAAGCTGCGTTAGAAGAATGTATTAAACCTAAAGTTCGCTGTGTTTATATAACCGGTGCAAGTAAAGCATTTAGTGCCGGGCAAGATTTAGCAGAAGTTGTAGATCCCAACGGGCCGGGGATGCAAAGGATATTGAGTGAGCATTATAATCCCATTGTAATAAAAATAAGAGAATTAAAAAAGCCAGTTGTAGCAGCTGTTAATGGTGTAGCCGCAGGTGCCGGTGCTAATATTGCTTTGTGTTGCGATATATGCGTGGCAAAAGAATCGGCCAGTTTTATCCAGGCTTTTTCTAAAATTGGTTTAATACCCGATAGCGGGGGTACTTTTTTTCTTCCTAAATTAATTGGCTGGCAAAAAGCATCTGCATCAATGATGCTAGGCGATAAAATAGATGCTGCTACTGCAGAAAGCTGGGGTATGATCTATAAATATTTTGCCGATAATGTTTTTGAAGTAGAAGCATTAAAGATTGCTGAAACATTGGCCGCTATGCCCACTACCGGCTTGGCACTAACAAAACAAGCATTGCAATGGGGTTTTACTCACACAATGTACGAGCAACTTCAAAATGAAGATAAGCTACAACAAAGAGCAGCACAAACTGCCGATTATAAAGAAGGAGTGCAGGCATTCCTGGAAAAGAGACAACCCAATTTCAAAGGCGAATAGCCGGTTGATTTTTTGATTAATCAATTTATATGAAAAACGAAAAAGACAAACTTGCCAACGAAGTCGTTTCACACATGATGAAAAACGATTTATTCAGTCAATGGCTGGGAATAGAAGTACTGGAGATAAAAGAGGGATACAGTAAAATAAAAATGACGGTCCGAAAAGAAATGATCAATGGTTTTGGCATTGTACATGGCGGCATAGCATTCTCCCTAGCCGATAGTGCTTTTGCATTTGCCTGCAACAACAGAAATGTTTTATCTGTTGCATTAGACACTTCTATCAATTTTGTTAAGCCGGTTCATGTAGATGATATATTAATTGCAGAAGCTAAAGAATTACATAATGGAAAGTCAACCGGATTGTACCATATTAATATTACCAACCAGAAAGAGCATTTGATTGCACAGTTTAAAGGCTTGTGCTATCGCACAGATAAAGAGTTAATAAGAAAAGAAGGTATATAAAGTAAATACAGTTAACACCTAAACCCCTATACTATGGGACAGGAAAACTTTGGATTTGAGGAGCTGGAACTTTGGAAAAGAGTAAGAGAGTTTAAAAACGAAGTAAGAAAAATTTCAAAAGTGTTTCCTGCCGATGAAAAATTCAGACTTACAGATCAACTCATCCGCAGCTCTCGTTCTATTAATGCGCTGATTACAGAAGGGCACGGAAGATTTACTTACCCCGACCAGATACATTATTGTGTACAAGCGAGGGGCTCACTAACTGAAACAATTAATCATCTGATTGATGCTTTTGATGAAGGATACATTACAGCAGAGCAATTAAATGAGATGAAACAAAAAGGAAAAGAATTAGAACGAATTTTAAATGGCTATCTCATATTTCTACGGAAAAAAAGAGATGAACCAAAGGCAGGTAAATAGGGTATAGCAGGTACAGCAACTATATACATCACTTTATATACCCTATTAACCTTATCCACTTTTTACTTTATATACTTATATATGTTCTACGAATTCAAAGGAATCAAACCCGTTGTTCATGAATCATCTTTCGTACATCCACAAGCTGCTGTAACAGGCAATGTAATAATTGGTAAGGATTGCTATATCGGCCCCGGCGCAGCATTGCGGGGAGATTGGGGTCAAATTATTTTAGAAGACGGATGCAATGTGCAGGAAAATTGTACCATACATATGTTTCCAGGCATTACTGTATTATTAAAAGAAGGTGCACATATTGGTCATGGTGCTATAATACATGGTGCCACAATTGGTAAAAATTGCCTGGTCGGTATGAATGCTGTAATAATGGATAATGTGCAGTTAGGTGATGAAAGTATCATAGGGGCATTAACCCTGGTTAAAGAAGGTGAAATAATTCCTGCCAGAAGTGTAGTAGCCGGTAATCCCGGAAAAATTATTAAAGAAGTCAGCAATGAAATGCTGAATTGGAAAACAGAAGGAACAAAGCTATACCAGCAGTTACCCGCAGAATGCCGCAACTCATTAAAAATTTGCGAGCCGTTACCTACTGATACCATTTTAAACAGAAAAGCCTCTGAATCAGCCTATAAAAGCTGGAAAAAAGGTCAATAATACGATCTGTCAATCAGCTTATTGTAGCGAGACAACTACAAATTTTTTAAAAAAAATCTACAAAAGCTTGCAGAAGTAAAAACACGGAGTTACTTTCGTTCTCCCAATTACAAATTCCACTCCTCCAAAAAGACCATAGAATTAAGTTCCAAACTTATTCCTCGTTGAACCACTGAGTCTTACATCCTGTTGATACACCTTACTAAAAATCTATTCCTCTAGTTGAAACTCTGAGTCTCAAATCCTATTGATATGCCGTTCCAATTCTTCTAAAGCCCAACGGTTTAGGATTTACTATTTATAACATAAAAATCTCAGAGCATGAAAAAATTTACTTATTCTTTACTGATCGCTTTTGCAGCGATATTATTTTCGGGAACAGCCTTTGGCCAGATTACAACCGTTGGGACTGCAACAACTGCTTCCTCAACAACTGGTTCAATTACAATTAGCAAACCAACGGGCATACAAGTTGGTGATTTAATGATTGCATCCATTGTGGAAAGTGAAGCTTCTGGCGGAACTGACCTTGGTAGTTCAAATGGCTTAACTGGTTGGACTTTAATGAGCGAAGGAACATTAGCTGGAACCAATCCAGAATTTTATGGCTATGCGTTTTATAAAATTGCTGTTTTAGCAGATGTAACGACCAGTGATTATACTTTTGATCTGGATGGTTCTAATAATGCAGCGTCTGGAAGTATTATTGCTTTTAGGGGAGTTAATAACACTACTCCTTTTGACATAACACCAAGCGCCTCGCTTGCAGGCGTAAATACAGATAATAGTTTATCTCCTTCTGCAATTTCGCCGATATCGGCCAATACTGCTGTAGTAATGCTTGGTTTTGTTGGTTTAAATACAGGATCCGCTAATATTTTTAGCGGTTGGAATACCACAAGTCCAGGTGCCTTAACTGAACTTGTTGACTTTGGTGCAACCGCTACAAGAGGAAGAGGTGTAGGAGCTGCTTGGGCTACAAAAGCAAGTACCGGGACTACAGGTCCAACAGGTACAGCTACACTAGCTGGAAACTATGCTAATGGGTCTTTATTGATTGCTTTAAGACCCTTTATAGATCCTGTTCCAAATCCAAACTTATGGTCAGTATCAGGCACAGGTGATCTTAGAAAATATACCATGGATCCAATAGCAGGTACTTTGTTAGCTGGTCCTGCAACGGTTGTTACTCCGTTAACTTCTACTGCCGCTGTAGCCAAAAATCAAATTACACCTAGTGATGTTAATGGTTGTATATACTATCTTGACAGAGACGATGATGACACAAAAAATGGTGTAGTTACTATTTATTCTTTACGTCCTGATGGTACCGGCCATGGTAGCAGAGGCACTATCGATATGAACGGTGCCGCAAATACTAGCGACTTTAGTTTTGTACGCCTTGGTTTTGATGCGTTGGGCAGAGGATGGATTTTAGCTGGTACTGGTGGCACTATCTACATTGCCTCATTCCAGGGTAATGGTGTAAATGCAATCAGCGGTGTAAATACTTTCGGAAATGCTACTTTAAATGTTGCAGCTCCCGGTCAGGCTACAGATTTCCAAAATGGTGATTTAGCTATTACTGCTAATGGTACCATGTACGCTGTTGCTAACGTAACAGATGGAGAAACTTATGTGTATGTATTGAACTCTCTTAACACCCCAACTACTCTTTCCCGCAAGTGGACAGTACAACAAGGTGGTAACACTTTCTCCGGTAGTGTAAATGGTTTAGCGTGGACACAATCAGGTTCATTGCATTTTTCTACCAGCACAGGTATATATTTTATCGACCAGTTTACTGCAAACACTGCTTCGGGTACAGTTCAGGCAACTTTAGTTGCTAACACAGGTGGCTTGTCATTAACTGACCTTGGCTCCGATAGATTCCCAACTCAAACAACTTTACCTGTTGACCTGATCAGCTTTGCCGGTGCATACAGCAACCAGAAAACAAACCTTAACTGGGTAACTGAAAACTTACAGGACTTTGATCGTTTTGAAGTTGAGCGCAGCACAGACGGAAATAATTATATTACTGTAGGTACAAAAGCTCCGGTACAAACTGCAGCAAGAACTACTTACTTACATACAGATGATTTATCTGCTGTAAATGGTACTGTATTCTACTATCGTCTTAAAATGATAGACCTGAACGGACAGTTCAAATACAGCAATGTAATATTGGTACGTAAAGAAAGTAACGTAAAGGGTATCCGCATCAACCCGAACCCGGTTGTAACGGGTGGTGTTGCTACTTTACGTTTTGAAGCAAGTGCTAAAGGCGTTGTAGAATTCCGAATAGTTGATATGGCGGGTCGCATAGTGTTGAGGCAGCAGAATAATGTTGCAGAAGGTATCAACAGCGTTCCGGTTAACAGCCTTGATCGTTTGCAACCTGGTACATACATCTTGCAAATGAATGATGGTACGGCAATACAATCAACCAAGTTCATCGTAGCACAATAATATTTCAATATAAAAGGGATGGGTTTCTCCATCCCTTTTTTTCTTTTCATTTTTATTTATAGCACTGCCCTTAGGGGATAACCTTATCGAAGATTCAGTTATATATGGATAAATGAAAGACTGATAGATGATACATGCTCAGGGTTTTTATACCTTGAACCCCTCTGGCCCATGCGGAGGGGTTTTTTTATTTACCCGTATAGCCATACCGGAGGCGTAGTTGCCTTAGCGAATTCGGATTTTCCGAAGCCTTAACAAAGTAGGTTTACCCCATGAAACTTTAGCCAGAAGTTTTTTGTTCACCCTTTTATAGCGATTCAAAAAAAAGATTAAACTTTTTTTAAAAAATCGTAAATCTACCTTGCAGGTATTACGTTGGGTTTTTACTTTTACATCACTTCAGAATTCGTACCTATACAAGAGCCACATTTAATCAGCGTCCTTAGTACGCATCCACCCTTTCTACTGTAAAACCCCTTAAGAGTTTTTATTTTTTAATTACCCATATCGGGTCCAATCCTGCATAAAGCCAACGGTTTATTATCCATCCGCTAAAACCACCACGGTTACGGAGTTATTTATTTTTTAATTATAAACCATTGAGCATGAAAAAAATTATTTATTTAAAAGGATTTCTTTCCTTACTATTTGCTATAATAGCAAATCTGTTGTTTTCGCAAACAATTACTTTTACTTCCCCTGTATCGGGTTCAACAACAAATGTTACTAACGGTAGCAATCTTTCTATAACAGCTGAAAGAACTACTGCGAGTTGGAACGGCGGAAACAGCAACTGGACTTTTAATTTTAATGTTGTTTCAGGACCAGTAGGTGGGGTAAGCCTTTCTCCTGATCCTATTTCAGGAAATAATATTGAAGAAGCAACAACAACGGCTACTTTCTCAATTATTGGTACTTATGTTATAAGCTGTACGGTGAATGAAAATGGCGGTGGCGAGACCCATACTACTAGCACAGGGAACAATATTACCATAAATGTGGTAGCACCTGTACCACTTACTCCTATCGGTTGTAACGGCCAGTTTTATGTTAGCTATGGGCCAACTTCTGGTGCAAACGGTAACACACTTCTGAATAAACTTACATTTGCTGGTAGCAATTTATCAGCATCTTCTTTCCCGGTTAATCCAGGAAGCATGGGCTTTAATTCAATGGGCTTAAATCCAATTGACGGATATATTTACGCTGTACGCTATCCAGCTGGTGGAGGCAAATCCCGCTTAATAAGAATTGGCAATGGATTACCAAATCAGGTTGATTTGGGTGAAATAGCAGCACTCAACACAGGTGAGATTTCTTACTCAGGTTGTTTTGATGAAAACGGGGATTACTATTTTACTACAAACTCAGGCACTGGTTCTGGAAGATTGATGAGAATAACAAATGCCAATCTTGCAGCAAGAACCGCTACACAGATTGCAGCCAGCGGTTTCACTAGTATATATGATATCGCAATCAATCCTGTTAATGGACAGATGTATGCCACTAATTCAAGTACCGGTGCAAATTTCCTTGCTACTGTAAACAAAGCAACTGGCGCAATTACGACCATAGCTGGTGGTAATGCAGGAGGTAATTTCTTTGCAGGCCTGTTCTTTGATGAAGTGGGCGAATTGTATGGTTACAGGGCGAACGGCTCCTTCTTCCAAATCAATAAAACCACAGCGGCTCTTTCTGCAGCAGGAAGTGGTGCCGCTTATTCCGGAGCCGATGGCTGTAGCTGTAGCTTTGGCCGTGTGTTTCATGACCTGGATTTTACGCTGAATCCGAGCAACCAAATTTGTCCCAGCCAAATGAACCCTACATTCCCGTTCCCGCTAACTGTTTCTGTAACGAATGAATCAAGCAGTCAACAAACTGGTCTTACATATACCCTTGATATTTCCGACCCTGCTAAAAGACTTGTGTTTACAGAAAGCAGTGCTACCATAAAAGCAAATTTTATTACAGCCGGACTTGCTACTGTTGCCTCAACAGTAACACTTTCATCGGCCACCCCTGGCGATCCAATCAATAAATTGGTTATTACAGGTTTTCAAACTGGTGGAGCTGATGCAACTTTAAGCGCCGTATTACAGGTAGCTGTAGCAACATTGGGAGGCACCTATCTTCCTGTTCCTATTCAATCTGAAATTACCGGGCTAGATCCTGTGTTTGGTGGTAACGATTTATCGAACGACCCGACTTCCATTCCTCCGGATGATGCTACGGTAATTACTTTCTGCCCGAACATTACACTTCCGGTAACCTTGTTAAGTTTTGGTGGCAACTTAAATAACAATACTGCACAACTTGATTGGAGCGCAGAAAATCAAATCAATTTCTCGTTCTATTCAATTGAGCGTAGCATAAACGGTGTTGACTTTAAAAATGTAGGTACACAAGCCGGTCTGGGTACCAATACAAGCAGAGAGCAATACCAATTTACTGAAGACCTTTCTGCGGAACATTCTAATATATTCCTCTATCGCCTTAAAATGGTTGATGTAGATGGTACTTTCAAATACAGCAATGTAATTGTACTCAAGAGGGATGAAGGTGCTACACCGGGTATCAGAATTAACCCGAACCCATTAGTAAGAGGTGGCCAGGTTTCAGTTGTATTTAATTCTCCAAAAAAGAATACGGTTGACTTTAAAGTAATTGATATGTCTGGTCGCATAGTAGCAACGCAGCGCAGTAATGTAGCTGAAGGAGCTAACAGTGTTGCTATCACCAGTCTTGATAAACTACAACCGGGCACTTACGTATTGCAAATGAACGATGGTATTGCAATACAAACAGCTAAGTTCGTAGTAGCTAAATAATACTTTTTTAAAATACACTAATATGGGGATGGCCTTGTGTCATCCCCTCTTTTCCAGCCTCAACATAGTACCCTGTTCTTATAATAAAGTAGGGAGTTGCTAACAGACGAATAATATTATGATTAGTAAATCAGACGATCATGCTCAGGGTTTTTAGACCTTGAACCCCTCTGGCCCATGCGGAGGGGTTTTTTTTATTTACCCGCCCAAGCCTTACCGAAGCCAAATTACCCAAAACCCCTACGAGGGCAACTTATCCTCCGGGCTCCAACGGCTAGTTTCACCCACCAAAACCACCCATAAAAATTTCTTTTTGCAGCCGCCAAATAGTTGTAATTTAATTGTTGCTTAATAATCTAAAACCTTAGTATATGAGAAAAAGTTTACCTATTCTATCTCTCCTTTCTGCCACTTTATTAGCTTCTTCTTCTATCAACGCTCAGCAAACTGATCGTTTTGCTTATGCTGTTACGGATATGCAACAGCAGGGTGGCAACTGGAGTTTTTTACGAAAATTAAATCTGCAAACCGGCGAGTATAGCCCTGTATTACTAAATGGTAACGATGCTTCACTGCTGGCCTATAATGCATCCACCAAAAAACAATTAACTGCCCCGGTTACGGATGCCATTTATGGTAGTGCCGCTAATGCTGCTTTTGGTACTGGTGTTGCCGCCATGGCATATGATAAGAAAAATAACCGTCTTTACTATACCCCCATGCTGGTAGACCAGTTACGTTACCTGGATCTAAAAACAATGAAGGTGTTTTATGTAACCGATCGTTCTTTTACCGGCAAGCCACAAAAATCTCCCGACCAGGGAAATATTGTCACCCGCATGGTAATAGCATCTGATGGTAATGGTTATGCTATGACGAATGACGGAAGACAACTCATTCGTTTTACTACCGGAAAGAAAATGGAAATAACTGACCTTGGTTCGTTGGTGGATGATCCTGCTAACTCAGCTTCCATTCATAGTTCCTGCAGCAGCTTTGGTGGAGATATGATTGCTGATGATAATGGCAATCTCTTTGTTTTATCTGCCCGTAACCAGGTGTTCCAGGTAAATATTGAAACTAAAGTAGCAACTCATCTTGGTACTATAAAAGGATTACCTGCTAATTTTACTACCAATGGTGCAGCAGTTAATGATGATAACAAAATCATTATTGGCTCTGCTACTCAATCGGCTTCTTACTTTGCGTTTGATTATAAAACATTAGAAGCTGTTCCTTATCAAATAGCAGGTACTGTTTGGCAAAGTTCAGATTTAGCGAATAGTAATTTACTAATAACAAGCAGTAAAAAACCAGTTTCAGATCTAGCAATTACAGATTTAAAAATGGCGGATGCAATTGTTGCGGATGGTAAAGTAAGCATCTTCCCTAACCCGGTTACCGATAACCAGTTTACTGTTCGTTTCAACAAATTGGAAGCAGGTAATTATATGTTACAAGTAACCGATGTAACAGGCCGCCAGGTATTACAACAAAGTATTAGCATTAATGGTGATAACCAGGCTCAGCGTATCAACCTTTCTGCTGCTACTTCAAAAGGAGTTTATTTAGTAAAGATTGCAGATGCACAAAGTAAAATAGTGTTTAACACAAAGATTGTTGTACAATAAACAATGTCCCGTCACAACAACAACCCGTTTTGCGAAAGTAAAGCGGGTTTTTTTGCACCATTGCTTAAAAGGACAATCGGCCTCCGATTAGGTATATTTGCATTTTCCGCCCTGTTTTATGAGCGGATAACCATTTTATAAATTTCAGTTTTGGAGAAAAGTAACTTTGTTGACCAGATAAGAATTTTTTGCCGCAGTGGTCATGGTGGTGCAGGCAGCAAGCATTTTGTACGCAATAAATTTACCGCCATGGGTGGCCCTGATGGTGGTGATGGTGGAAGAGGTGCACATATTATTTTAAGAGGTAACAGTAACCTTTGGACATTACTTCATCTCCGTTATTATAAAAATGTATTGGCCGAAAACGGTGAAGGCGGCAGCAGCAACAATAGCAGTGGCCGTGCCGGTAAAGATGTTATTATAGATGTACCGCTGGGTACAATTGCAAGAGATGAAGAAACCGGCAACCAGGAAGTAGAAATATTAGAAGACGGGCAAGAAGTAGTTTGGATTCCTGGTGGAAGAGGCGGTCTTGGCAATGCTAATTTTGCAACTTCCACTAATCAGGCTCCTGAACATGCACAACCCGGTGAACCGGGATTGGAAGGTTGGAAAGTATTGGAATTAAAAGTATTGGCGGATGTGGGATTAGTTGGATTTCCAAATGCGGGTAAATCAACATTGCTATCAGTTATTACTGCAGCTAAGCCAAAAATTGCTGACTATGCATTTACTACCATTACTCCTAATCTTGGTATTGTAGAATACAGAGAAGGTAAAAGTTTTTGTATTGCCGATTTACCGGGTATTATAGAAGGTGCCGCAGAAGGCAAAGGTTTAGGCCATCGTTTTCTTCGTCATATAGAACGAAATTCAATATTGTTATTTCTTATTCCGGCTGACAGCGACAATCATAAAAAAGAATTTGACATATTGTTGAATGAACTGGAGCAGTTCAATCCTGAATTATTGAATAAGCAATTTATTATTGCGATCAGTAAAAGCGATATGCTGGATGATGAGTTGAAAGCAGCTATTGAAGCTGAGTTGCCAGAAAACATTCCGCATCTTTTCATTTCGTCATTGACCAATAAAGGATTGACAGAATTAAAAGACCTGTTATGGAAAGTGTTGAACCAACCTGTTGAGTAAACTCATGCAATCACAAACCTGTTTATTCTGCGGTCATACGGTTGAAATGGTACATGTACATGGCCATTACCAATGTCCTGTTTGTTATACGAATTGTTTACCCTGTTGTGATGGCGACAATTGCGAAACAAATAATTTGTTAGAAACAAATCATGTGTCTGACAAAGAACATAAACAGTAACTTTTAATAAGCTCTTCCTACTGTATCGCAAGCGGCTTTCAATAATGAGTTTACATCCGTAGCATCCTGCCATTTTTCCCAAAGCATAACCCCATTAGCAATATCTTTTGCCAATTTTGCTTTTCGCTTAATGGTATACTGTCCGTTATAATAAATAGTATAGCTGGTAAATGCTCCGGCTGTTACAACCGCCGAATCATATTGCGGATTGGCACCCTGTGCTAAAATAGATTTATAGGTTAGTACAGTGCCGCTTTGTGTAATACCCGATGGTCGTCCATAAGCAGGTAAGCCAAGTACTGCTTTGGAGGCAGGCATTCCTCTGGTGGTTAACCAATAGTTTAAACAGGTTGTAGCTAATGC
Organism: uncultured Chitinophaga sp.; assembly: GCA_964641575.1. Taxonomy (GTDB): domain Bacteria; phylum Bacteroidota; class Bacteroidia; order Chitinophagales; family Chitinophagaceae; genus JJ008. The sequence goes on from CAZXMP010000006.1 coordinate 22,815, forward strand.
ATAATCACTATGGTGTTTGTAAGGAACTGTTGTATTAAAATCATCATAAGCCATGATATTAAAGAAATCTACATAAGGAAAAATTTCATTGCGTACTGCATCCCTTATACCTCCTGCATACTTACCGGCAGTAATTGCAGATGATAAATAATATTTTGCATCCCGGTGCAGTGAATCAGACAATTCTTTCATCAATAAGGTAAATGTCAGGTCTGTACCATCCGTAGTAGTTGGAAATTCCCAATCCATATCCACTCCATCAAAATTATATTGCCGCACTTTGGCCATCACATCTTTTATAAAAGTATTTCTTCCTGCTGCTGTGGCAGCCATAGCTTTAAAATTTGTTTTTCCATCACCACTGCCATCATTAATTCCTACAAATACTTTTGCATTATTGGCTCTTGCCTTTGTTATCACTGCATCCAAAGTAGCCGGGCTGTTTACCGTCAACGTACCAGCGGTATTAACGCCAAAGAAAGCATACACTATAACATTCGTCATTCTGAATTTTACATCCGGCACATCTGCAGGATTTCTGTACGAAGGAAAATAGCCAACAACATAATAGCCAAATGGTGCAGGCGCCTGTATAACTATATATGTAAATGATGTAACTGTAGTAGCACATCCGGTAGCATTACCCGCTGCATTTTTGGGTTGTACATACCAGTAGTACGTAGCATTTGCTGTAGCAGGTATGGTATAGTTTAATGTAGTTCCACTATGATTAGCCGCAACAACAACTGTTGGAGTACTTGTAGTACCCAGATATACATCATAACCGGTAGCCCCGCTTACTGTGCTCCATGAAAGTGTTACGGAAGTATTCGTAGCAAAACTACCATTTGCAGGAGCAGTATTGCTTGCACAACCCGGCAAAGGCGGAGGCGGTGGTGGCGGAGGAGCAGTAGTACCACCATTTTTACTACAAGAGTTAATAACTAAAGCTATAACTAACAGGTACAGGATAATTTTGGTACGACTCATACAGCTGATTGAAGCAACAATATACTAAACCCAACCATTGTATTCATTTTGGCTACACTTATTTTTTACAGTAGGTTTGTCGCCTAAATTTTTTTGTATGAAGAAGTTTTTGCTAATGATTGTTCTCTCGGTAGGATTATTCTTTAAATCTTTTGCCGATGAAGGTATGTGGCTTCCTTTGCTGCTCGGCCAGCAAGTGTATAATGACATGGTGAAAAAAGGATTAAAGCTCACCAAAGACCAGTTGTATAATATTAACAAAGCATCGTTGAAAGATGCGATCATTATTTTTGGTGGCGGCTGCACCGGCGAAATTGTAAGTGCAGAAGGTTTGATATTTACCAATCACCACTGCGGCTATGATGCCATTGCCAATGCAAGCACGGTAGAACAAAACTATTTGCAAAATGGTTTTTATGCTAAAAACAAAGGAGAAGAAATTCCTACTACTCTTTCTGTTCAATTTCTGTTACGCATTGATGATGTAACCAAAGAAGTACTTGATTCTTTACAAGGATTGAGTGGAACTGAAAGATTACAAAAACAAGCCGCTGTTTTAGCGGCCATTAATAAAAGATTGAGTGATGCGAATCTGAATATTGAAACAAGAGTAAGTTCATTATTTAAAGGCAACCAATTTCTGGCATTTGTTTATCAGCGTTATACTGATGTTCGTTTAGTTGGAACCCCTCCGGAAAGTGTAGGAAAATTTGGTGGTGATACAGACAACTGGGAATGGCCACGTCACACTGGTGATTTTTCTGTGTTCCGTGTATATGCTGATGCCAATGGTAAACCAGCAAAATATGCAGCTGCCAATGTACCAATGAAACCAAAATGGTATTTACCTGTCTCATTAAAGCCGTTAAAAGATGGTGACTTCGCTATGATATGGGGTTACCCAGGCGGTACAAACCGTTATGAAAGTTCTTACGGCATTGCGTTAGCAACTGATATTAATAATCCCACATTGGTAAAATTGCGTGATGCCCGGTTGAAATATATGTTTGAAGAAATGAAGAAAGATCCGGCAGTGAAATTACAATTATCATCTTCCTATGCAGGCATTGCTAACTACTGGAAATTTTTTGACGGCGAAACCAAACAGTTATTAAAATATGATGTGTTGGGTCAAAAGAAAAAAGCAGAAGAAAAATTCAATGCATGGGCCGCTAATAAACCAGAATACAAAAATCTTTTTGCAGACTGGGGCAAAGCATATGATGCCTGGAAACCCTATGCAAAATTGCGCCAGTACATGAATGAAGGGGTAGCTGGTTCTCCGCTACTTTCATTTGCTGCTTCCTTATTACAAGTAGAAGCTGCTATGGTAAAAACAGGCAGCACCCAGGCTGATGTAAGAAAAGCAGTTGATGCGGCTGATAAACAACGGATGGCTTTTTTAGAAGGAGAAAATAAAGTGTCCGATCAAAATATTGTGGCGGCCGTTACAAAAATGTTTTATGATGATGTAAATAAGGACCAGCATCCCGTTGGTTTTTATGGTACTTTAAAAAATATATACGGTCCGTTGGATGATGATGCTACTTATAAGAAATATGCAGCGGATATGTTCAGCAAAACAATGATTTTTGATGATGCCAAATGGAAGGCTTTTGTAGCTAACCCGGATGCATTAACCTTACAAGGCGACCCGGCCTTTGCACATGCCAGCACATTTTTTACCAGCTATAATAGTAAGTATGCCACTTATTTTCAGCAGTTCAATGCAAAGAATGCAGAGTTTGGAAGATTATATTTAAAAGGCATTATGGAAATGGATCCTGCCAAAGCAAAGATGATGTACCCGGATGCTACATTTACGATGCGGGTAAGTTATGGTGCCGTAAAATCATATCGTCCCAGGGATGCGGTGTTTTATGATTACGTAACCACTTCTAAAGGATTGCTGGAAAAATACAAGGCCGGCGACTATGAATTTGATCTGCCAGCCAAACAAATTGAGTTGCTGAAGAAAAAAGATTTCGGCCAGTATATGGACCCAACAAGAAAAGACCTGGTGATTGGCTTTATTACCACCAATGATATTACGGGTGGCAATTCTGGTTCACCGGTTATAAATGGTAAAGGCGAGTTGATTGGATTAGCTTTCGATGGCAACTACGAAGCCCTTAGCCATAAATTAGCTTTTGATAAAGACCTTAACCGTACTATCTGTGTTGACATTCGCTATGTATTATGGTGTATTGACAAATTAGGCGGCGGTTCTAATATTATTAAAGAATTGAAGTTGGTGAAATAAATAAGTCATCGTTACTGAAAGCCATCCTGTACAAATCAGGGTGGCTTTCTTATTTTACCCATAAATTATTTGCTTAACATTGCAGAACAGTTTCTTTTTTGAAAAAACAAATCACCATATCTGTTATACTTGTTCTGATCATTGGAAATGCTTTCGCCCAGTTTCCGCAAGTCAGCATTGCTACAGATGTAAGCCTGCAACGCAATTTTAAGAAAGAACAACAATACACTTCTATCGGGCAAACCATCAATGCCATTTTACACCTTACCGGTAAAGATGCGGTGTATACCAACTTCAATTACTACTCTAATGGCAAGTTTAAAAATGATGTAACAGCTACTGCAAAATCACTCCTTACTATTCCGCAGCAAATAAATTATGTGAACAGTGGAAAGATGCGGTTGAAGCATTTTTCTATTGGCTATAGAAAATATTTAAAAGGCAGTGCGGATGCAGAAAAAGACTGGAATGTGTATGCCAATGCAGGACTTGGAATAATATTGGGCCGAATTGAAAACACTCACTCTGTTACTATAGATACTTCTTTATACAATGTGCCTGTTTATAGCGGCAGAGCCAATTTTAAAAGACTAACACTTGACCTTGCAGTAGGCTGGGAAATACCTATGGGCGGCGATTTCTTTTTTTATACTGAAGGAAGAGTGTGGGTACCTACTACTGACTACCCAAGCAACTATATTTTTGTAAATGAAAATGCTCCCTTTGTTGGCATGTTAAACCTGGGGCTTCGCATATTTTTCAATTAACCGGCTTAAGGAATTTTTAAATCAAAGCGACCTTCGCTTACCGTAATTTGGTTGGATGGGTTTGCAATATCAGCAGCCGTAAACTGAAAAGTTCCTGCTATTATTCTTGTTACTAAATCAACTTTAGTAATGGTAACAGAACCGGTATGAGTAGTTGAGGTGATCCATTGATTAAGTGGCGTCAATCTTCTTTTTATATAATAGCCATAGCTGGCTGTAGTAGAAGGATACGACACATTGGTATTTAAAAGATAAGTGCCTGGTGCCGTTACACCTTTCAGAAAAAATTCAAATTCCGTTTCAGTTGGAGAAGTTGCAAAGTTGCGGGCATGTATATAATAATCTTGTCCGCCCAGTATTCTTACTTCCGTTATGCTATTGGCATTAATAGGACCAAATGCTTTCGGCACCCAAAACGTTCCATCTACATTTGCTCCAAAGGTATTAGCACCCGTTTGTGTGGCGGCGGGCAATTCTTCTACTTCTTTATTACAGGAGGCAAACAAAAAAATGGATAAGCAAGCGGTAAGAAAATTTTTCATAATAATGGATTCGATGGTATCAGAATATATAAACGATTTTTTTGAGCTTTTCGTATAACCAAGGCTAATTGTCAAAAACAAGGCCAGAATAGGGTAAAAGCTCATTCAACAGTCTGACAGTTATTAAGTTTGGTATTATCTTTAACGTCTTATTATCACCACATGAGCAAAACAGTTACCATTCAATCAGTAGAGTTATATAAATTATCTATTCCGCTTATTGAGCCTTTTATTACTTCATTAGGTACAGATGAAGCCGCCGAGAATGTTGTAGTAAAAATATTTACCAACGAAGGCATTATAGGTTTTGGCGAATGCAGTCCGTATATGCCGATCAACGGGGAGAGCCAGGCCAGTTGTTTTATTACAGGCCAATATTTTGCCAAAGCATTAAAAGGAAAAAATGCATTGGATATTGAAGGCTGTATTGAATTGATGGACTCAATCATATACGCCAATACCAGTATCAAAAGTGCATTTGATATGGCTTTGTATGATATTGCTTCGCAACATGCGGGAATGCCACTGTATAAATTTTTAGGTGGCGATAATACTAAAACGATCATTACAGATTATACCGTTAGCATTGGCGAACCAGAAAAAATGGCGGCGGATGCAGTTAAAATAAAAAACCAGGGCTACCCTGCTATAAAAATTAAGTTGGGTAAAAACGGAAAGAAGGATGTAGAAAGAATAAGAGCTATCCGCAAAGCAGTAGGCAATGAAATACCATTACGTATTGATGCTAACCAGGGATGGAAAGTTAATGAAGCGATTGAAACATTAAAGGCTTTGCAGGAGTTTGACATACAACATTGCGAAGAACCGATTGCCCGCTGGAAATTTATGAAGTTGAAAAAAGTAAAGAAGAACAGTCCTATTCCTATTATGGCAGATGAATGTTGTGGTGATGAGCATGATGCCGAACGATTGATTGAATTAGGGGCTTGTGATTATTTTAATATAAAACTCGGAAAGTCCGGCGGTATTTTTAAAGGATTAAAAATGGTGCGGATGGCAGAAGCTGCTAATATTCATTTGCAGGTTGGTGCGATGATCGAATCCCGGTTAGCAATGACCGCTTTTGCACATTTCTCTTTATGCAGCCCCTTAATAGAACATTTTGATTTTGATACGGCACTTATGTTCAGAGAAGACCCCGTAACCGGTGGCATACAATATAAAGCTAATGGTGTGATAGAAGTACCGGAAGTAGCCGGGCTTGGTGCTACTATTGATGAAGGGTGGTTGAGTAAGATGGAGAAAGTGGTTGTTTAAACACCTGTTGACTGATTTGTATTGTCGCAACTTTTGGGTGTGGTTACAATCCTTGCATAAATACAGTTAACAAATTGTAAATCAAGTTGACAGTACTGCATTACTCAAAAATTAAAAGCTTCGTATATTCGAAAATACATACGTTAGCAGCCATTAAACAGCATTACAATGATACCAACCTACGAACAAATAATGTTACCTCTTTTGAAGTTCTTAAGTGACAAGCAAGAACATTCACTCCAGGAGGCGCATGATATTTTAGCCAATCAATTTAGTTTAACAGAGGATGAACAAAGGGAATTATTACCTAGTGGTCAACAGCCAATATTTAGAAATAGACTTGGTTGGGCGAGAACATATATGAGTAAAGCCTGTTTGCTTGAATCAACCAAAAGAGCTCATTTTAAAATTACCGACCGAGGCCTTTCTTTACTAAATGAAAACCCATTAGAAATAACAGCCGAATATCTTTATAGATATCCGGAATTTGTAGAATTTAAATTATTTCGCAAGCCTAAGGATGACAATGCTTCTATAGATTTCAATCCACCTGCAGAATATAAAGAAATTGAAAGCAATATAACCCCTGAAGAAACTTTGGAGTATGCTTTTCAAAAATTACGATCCGAATTAGCCAAAGATGTTTTAGATGTAGTAAAAAGTTGTTCTCCGGCTTTTTTTGAAAAACTAGTTGTTGACCTATTAATTAAAATGGGATATGGCGGTTCTAGAAAAGATGCAGGACAGGCACTTGGTAAATCTGGGGATGGTGGAATTGATGGAATTATCAAAGAAGATAAACTCGGTCTTGATACTATTTACATTCAAGCAAAAAAATGGGAAAACAGTGTCCCAGTAAAAGAAATTAGAGATTTTACAGGAGCATTAGCGTCAAAAAAGGCAAGGAAAGGAATATTCATCACAACATCATCATTCCCTCAAAGTGTTTATGAATTTGTAACTCAAGTTGAATATAAAATTGTTCTAATTGACGGCGCCCAACTGGCTTATTTTATGATTGAAAACAATGTCGGATTATCAACAACAAATGAGTATCAAATAAAAAAAATTGACACAGACTACTTTGAGGAAAATTAACGGCTGCTAACAAAAGGTTTTGTGCAATTGGGGCATGATGTTGCAGCAATCATCGGCAGTGTGTCTTTTCCTGAAATAGGTTGACAGTAAATCAACCAAAATGGACATCAGAAATATCCGGCCTGCTGCACAACCTGTACGTTTATGGTAATTGCAGAGCTACATTCAAACCAACAAATAGATAAAAACCTCAATGACAATTTGAACAATGAAAAAATATTTCTCACCAACGCAGGCTTTTACTTTTCTGACAATAGTACTTTTTGCCACTGCCTGTAACGGACCCGTTAAAAAAGACTTGTCAAAAGAAAAGCTAAGTGAATCAAATAAAATAGCTGATACACATCCAAAACTTATAAAAACCATTGGCTCGCCTAAATATGGTAATGTTCAATGTGCTCTGCAGGACAAAGCCGGTAACCTTTGGTTCGGCACCACAGAAAATGGTTTGTATAAATATGACGGTAAATCGTTTACCCAATTTTTAGTGGCTGATGGTCTAAACAGTAATAATGTTTCTTGCATTTTGGAAGATAAAGAGGGTAAAATTTGGATAGGTACTGGTGCAGGACTTTGTCTTTACGACCCTTCAACTTCACCCAGTACTGGTGGTAAAACATTTGCTGAAATCGAGATCCCTTTACCCAAAAACCTCCCCCCCAACAAGAATGAGTTATATCGCAACTCGCATTGGGTATTCAGCATCATGCAGGCAAAAAGCGGAAAACTATGGTTCGCTACAATAGATGGTGTTTATATCTACGATGCCCGCCTGAATGACGAAGTCGGGCAGGGCAAATCCCTGCCTACCGGACAGGCAGGCTTTACTCCTTTTATAGTTAATGAAGGCGCAGGCGGCTTTCTTAATAGTAACAATAACGTTGAACGTATTTTAGAAGATAAAGCAGGTAACATTTGGTTTGGATTACGAGCCAATGAAGGTGTGTATCGTTACGATGGTAAAACTATAACCAACCTTAAACTAAAGGAATTATTTCAAGACGGGCCAAAGCCAAAACCTCATAATTGGGCATGGCCTCAATTACAAGATAAAAACGGGAATATTTGGTTCAGCAATTGGGGTGGGGCCTACCGGTATGATGGCAAATCATTTACAAGTTTTACAAAAAAAGATGGCTTACACGGTGGTGTTACACGGATTATAGAAGACAAAAAGGGAAACCTTTGGTTTGGCGGTGATGCTAATGCCGGACTTAGCCGTTACGATGGCAAGTCTTTCACTCGTTTTACATCAAAAGATGGCCTACTCAATTACAGTATTTGGTCAATTTTGGAAGATAAAACTGGAAATATTTGGGTGGGTACCAGGGAAACAGGTCTGTACCTTTATGATGGAAATACATTTATTACTTATTCGGAATATAAGCACCAGTAAGTCTATAAAGTGGAAGAGCTGAAATTCTCTGTATTCGGCAATACCCGAACCGCTATAACACCTACAACCAAAAATAGTATGACAGATCCCTGGATAGAAAGATGGAATGAAAGATATAGTAAAGACGAATTTGCATATGGCGAGCAGCCTAATAACTATCTAAAAGAGCAATTGGAGAAGTTAGCTCCCGGTACCATACTTTTTCCCGCAGAAGGGGAAGGACGTAATGCAGTTTTTGCCGCCAAACTTGGCTGGAAGGTTGCTGCATTCGATATTAGCAACGAGGGAAAAAATAAGGCTATTAAACTTGCCGAAAAAAACAAAGTAGTAATTGATTACCAGGTTGGCGAATTGCAAACATTGAACTTTAAAGCTGAACAGTTTGATGCGATCGCCTTAATCTATGCTCACTTCCCTGCATCCATTAAATCGCTTTACCACAAAACATTTGACTCCTATTTGAAAAAGGGGGGAGTAATTATTTTTGAAGCATTCAGCAAAAAACATATTGATTATGTAACGGCAAATGAAAAAGTGGGTGGACCTAAAGACATAGAAAGTTTATTCTCAATAGAAGAAATACAGGCGGACTTTCCGAATTATGAAATTATAGAATTAGCAGAAAAAGAAATTGAGTTAAGCGAAGGGATTTTTCATAATGGGACTGGATCTGTAATAAGATTTGTAGGACGAAAAAAGTAAATAGCTTATAAAAGAAAGTTTATACTTATTGTGAATTACGTAACCACAACTTGTTCTCCTCTCCCGGCTTTTCTCTTTAACAATTAGTGCCTTGTCTTTCTGAAGCCATAAATACACACAACAACCATACGTACTTTAAGGCCTAAGTTGATTTATTTCCCCATTATATCTAAGACAAACAATGCAAGGGTAATTGATAAATGCAACACTAACCAAACTTGCTGATACACCGGACGCTTATTAAAAGGCCTCTGTAAATCAAACGGATCAAACACCAGGGCCAATCCCCAAAAAATAACGGCCTGTGAAATATCTTTTTGAATTAAAAACCAACTGCCCACCAAAATAAAAACAACATAAGCTGGTTTATTAAAATTTCGTACTGCCGGGTTTATTTTTGTTTCCATCGCCTATTTTTATTTATTAGTTGCAGCTTCCTGCTCATTATTACAGAAGCCGTACATTATTTTTCCTCTTCCAACGCCTCAATATTTTCTTTTAATGTTTTCATATGCTTGCCAAAGCTGTATTTGAACATCCATTTGGTTACATACCAACAGGCAGGTACCAGTACAGCAAGTGCTATTAGTAATGTGATCCACATCACCGGCTTGCTCATCAAAACAGCAACTGATTTTCCGGAGCCGGAAACACCACCCAGCATAAAACCACCGGTTGCACTTATCGGGTAAATGAACAAGGCCACCCGCTGCTGCGTATTCATCCAGTTGGTAATGGATTGATAATGCCTTTTCAGTTCATGCAGCACCGGGTTAGTAGGCGAAATAACAGCATTGATATTTTTGTATTGCAAAAAGGCCGTATATAAAGCCCATATTGAAAAGAGGAGTACCAAAAAAATACATAGCTGTACCTGCCATATCCGGAAATAAAAGATAGCTACCACATATAAAAGACAGATCAATACACCCCAGATCATATTGAGCAGTAAATTCTTTTTTATTTTTTCCAATGGGTTATGCGAAGAAATAGTTAAAAGCCTGGATGATTTCAATAGTGAGGACAGATCATCATCCTGCGGCTCATTTATTTCGTTCCATGTTTTATTGGTACTCATTTTTATGTTGTTAAAAGATTACCCAATTGTTGTTTGATCCGATGCAATTTCACTGCCACATGATTGTTAGAAATACCCAGCATTTCTGCCACTTCTGCATTTTCATATCCATCAATATTCATAGAAATGATGGCCCGGTCTGTTTCAGGTAATTGCCGGATGGCCATTCTCAATCGTACAACATCCTCATTTTGCACCACACTGTTTTGTACAGCAGGAGAAATACTTTCCAACGAATCTTTGTAGTCAACCCGTTGGGGTTTTCGTTTTTGTGTTAAGATGGTATTTAAACAGATACGGTAGAGCCAGGTGCTAAACTTAGCTTCCTTGCGGAAACTGGGCCACCCTTTCCAGGCCTGTAGCAATATTTCCTGGTACAGATCTTTTTTTTCCTCTGTATCATTCGCATACAAGCCTACCAGTTTATAAATAATGCCCTGGTTTTGCCGTACCTGTTCTAAAAATGCTGCTTCGCTCAAGTTCTAAAGTTTTATTGGAGTAAGGGTATATCCAAGCAACTGCAATTGTTTTATCAATCCAGATGAACCCGCCAGGTGCAATGCACCCACTGCAATAAACTGCGATTCTTTTTTCAGCAACCCGGGCAGTGTTTTCATCCACTTGTTATTTCGATTCGTTAAAAAATCATTTTCATTGCCAAATACGGCTAGTCCCCTTTCAGAAACGGCATACATTTTTTCAAGGTCATGCTTAAACCAGTTATCTATCAGTTCATTTACCTGGTTGATCATATCATTCTTATTACGCAAAAAAAGTTTTAGCTGATCAACCTGTTCTTCATTAGTAGCACTGTTAAATAATAAATTCATCTGTTCTTCAATAGTTTCAAATTCCGTTACTGTTTTACCTGCCTGCTTACCTGCTTCGGCAAAATAACCATCCAGCATAGCACCCGAATATTTTTGTAATGGCGAATTCAAATCTGATATCAGGTAAGCCATAGATAGAGTAAGTGCAACATTTATAGGTTTTAATTGGTTTATCTGTTCTATCCCAACGCCTAATGTAGTTCTCAGTTCTTTATCCAGGCTATCTTTAAAAGGCTTATCCAGCAAATCCGAAAGTGTTTTGTTTTGAAGCATTCCCATTGATCTGCCAGCAACTGTTTTTGCGGAGTCGAGCACTAATTCCACAGCTACTGCTTTTGCTTTATTAAAGGCACGCAGCACTTCAGGCACTTCACTCAAATAACTACTTTTTACTAAATGATAAGTTCCAAACAACCAGGAAGTGTCTTTTAATCCATTTCCTGTAATAGCATAAAAATTACTTTGTTGGCTGGCCTTCTGGGCATTAGTTGTAAAGCCAGATCCGATTCCAAAAATAAATAGCAACAGTGTAGCTGCAATTCGTACCGTATAAATTCTTTCTTTTATAAATTTTGTTGAATGATAAGTAGTCATTTTAATAATGTTTATTAAACGTTTTTAATTGTCCGGACTGTTAACGGATAATTAGTAGCAACACCTCATTAAAAATTACAAGGAGAAGAAAAAAAATATCAGCTCTGCCATTTTTATAGTAAACCCTTTTGCAACAAAGCTTATATACAAAAATTTTGTGGGAGGAATAATCAGCTTCAATGTATAATACGTAATGATAAAAGTCGCAGGGACTATCTGATCTTTTCCTTCGGCCTTTTTTCTTTCACAATCGGCGCATTATCTTTCCAACGCCATAAATGCACACAGGCATAAGTGCGGTAAGGACTCCATTTTTTGGAGAGGCGGAGCATATCTTCTTTTAGTTTCTTTTTATCGGTATTGTCGAGCTTGTATAATTTGATCATGGCGTTTTGAATACCGAGATCATCTACGGCGAATACATCTTCTCTTCCGAGAGCAAACATCAGCAGCATTTCTATTGTCCATCTTCCCACTCCTTTTATTACGATGAGGTATTCTATCACTTCATCATTGGTCATTTTAGCCAGCTTCTTGGCATCCATACCAAACGCTTTTTCAAACTGGGCTACATTTTTTACATAACTCACCTTGTTGTTAGATAAACCAATGGCTCGTAATTTTTCAAAAGGGGTGTCGAGTATTTGTTGTGCAGTTGGTTCTTTGTCGCCATATAAAGTAAGGAACCGTTTATAAATTACATCAGCAACTTTGGTGGATAACTGCTGACTCATGATGGAAGCGCAGAGATAGATGCAGATATTTTTTCTTTTTATTAGTTTGTGTGTTTGACCATTCTCAACAAGTTTTTTAAGCTTCTTGTCCTTTGCTAAGTGAGAGATGTATTGCATTGTTATTAAATAATCAATTTGAATATAAACTGAACCACGGAGACACAAAGCTCACGGAGATTCACGGAGAAAAAATCAACGTACCGCTGTGTCACTTACCCTCCTTGGTTTAACTTTTTTTCACAAAGCTAAGTCGCAATACAGTCGTAAAATAAAAATACCAAAGAAGCATGGCAACACAGAAAAAAATACACGCCGACTCACGACTCATGACTCACGACTCAACTCTCCCGACTCACTTCACTCCCGGCTGCAACAACTTCCATCCAGTTTTTGCTTTTTCCGTATCCACCATTTTCTTTACATCATCCAGTAATTTTTTAGCGTCATAAATAATTCCGTCTTTGATCGTATACTTTACTCCGCCTTTTCGTACTACTTCGTTTTTATCGTTCATGTAAATAGCACCTGTGCCATAGAGATATTGAAAATTTTCCAATGGATTGGCATCCACAATTACAATATCGGCCAGCTTGCCTGCTTCCACCGTTCCAATTTCTTTATCCATTCCCAATGCCTGCGCACCACTGAGTGTGGCACTGCGAATTACTTCCAACGGATGAAAGCCGCCTTCCCGCAACAATTCCAATTCCCGCACATACCCAAAGCCATAGGTTTGATAAATAAATCCATTGTCAGAACCAGTAGTTACTCTACCACCACGATTTTTATATTCATTTACAAACGTCATCCACAACCGATAATTTTCCTTCCAGGCAATTTCCTGCTCCGTTCCCCAATTGAACCAATAGGATCCATGCGACTCCCGGCTGGGTTCAAAAAATTTCCAGAGTGATGGTAATGTATAATGCTCATGCCACTCGGCCCTTCTTGCACGGTGCAGGTCACGGTTGGCATCGTAAATATTAAAGGTGGGATCGAGTGTAAAATCAAGTGCCAATAATTCATTCATCACTTTATTCCAATGTTCGCTGTAAGGTGCTGCCGCTTGCTTCCATAATTTACCAGCTTCTTCAAAACGGTGTGATTCATTCGCATAATTATAATCAGCCGGATAGTTTTGAACAGTTCTGTCTGTAAACAATGCTTCGGGCAAACCATACCAATGCTCCATTGAGGTAAGGCCTGCTTTGGCACTGTTCACTACATTCCATCTTGCTACCGACATTTGTGCATGATGACAGCAGGAACGAAGACCCAGTTTTTTATTTTCCCGTAATGCCGCATCCATGATCTCCGGTGCTGCACCAAAAAATTTTATTCCATCAGCCCCTTTCTTTGCATTTTCTCTAACCCATTCAATAGCCAGTTCAGGAGTATTGATCGGTTGTTTGGCACCAGCACCAAAAGCAGTATAGGCCAATAGTCTGGGAGCAGTAATTTTATTTTCGGCACTTAATCTTTTTTCATCCAGTGTCCAATCTAATCCATTGCCTGCTGATGGATCTCTTACAGTAGTAATGCCATGTGCCATCCATAATTTAAAAACATATTCTGCTGGTGTACCTTGTCCGCTACCTCCAATATGTCCATGCATATCTACAAAGCCCGGCAATGCATACATACCTTCGCAATTCAATTCTTTGCCGCCTTCTTTTAATTTAGGTCGGCTTTTACTGGGTGGCATACCCGGACTACCAGCACTGGCTACTTGTACAATACGATTTTTTTCAATTACAATATCTACCGGACCAATAGGTGGTGCTCCATTACCATTTATTAATGTTACCCCTCGAATGATGAGTTGTGCAAATTGACCTTCGCCTTCTTTTTTTTCAGGGGCCTTGGGTATTTGTGCTACAAGGGAGATGGGAAAAAATAATGCAGTAATAAAATGAAAGATTTTGCCTGGCATGTGCTACTGTTTTGTGAGGAACAAATTACAGTATTTTAAATTGGCAGCAGGCCTCAATCAATGTTTTTGTTTTGGCTGGGAGTTTACTTTCATGCCTCTGCCCAGGCCCGAAAATGTGCTACCCGTTCCCGGCTTATGATCATTTCATCTTGCTGCGTACTTCCTTTTACAGAAAGTTTTAGCCGGCTATTGTAATACGGTTTTACTTGTTGTATAGCATCTATATGTACAATAAAGCTGCGGTTAAGCCGGAAGAAATGTTGCGGGTTCAATACATCTTCTAATTGCTCCATGGTATAATCCACCACATATCGGTTGCCTTCCTTATCTACTACATGAACAATTTTATTATCCGCCTGGAAAAAAGCGATGTTGCTGGATTCTAAGAAAAAAAGTCGTTGCCCTACTTTTCCTAAAAAACGTTTTTTGTATTTTTCTGCGGCAAGTGCTGGTGCCAGTTGCCTGAAATCAACAGCAGTGAAAGTACCCTCTAATAATTTTAATTTATTGATAGCTGCAGCCAATGCCTCCAGTGTAACGGGTTTTAAAATATAATCGATACTGAAAAGTTTAAAAGCTTCCAATGCATACTGATCGTAAGCCGTTGTAAATATTATTGGCTTGTTATAGTTAACTTGTTTAAAAATTTCAAAACTTGGGCCGTCGGATAAATGAATATCCAGCAATAATAAATCCGGATGCGGATGCAGTTTAAAATATTGAACCGTTTCTTCAATGCTTTCCAAACAGGCAACTACTTCTGCGTCCTTATCATATTCTTTTAATATGGTTTGGAGCCTTTCAGCAGCCAATTTCTCATCTTCTACTATTACTATTTTCATACCTATCAGTTTAAGTTAAGCAACGGCAGGCTTACTTCAAATTCGGTTGCTGTTTTTTTAATATCAATATCTCTACCGCTTATAAGCTCATATCTTTTTTTAATATTCTGTAATCCAATTTTGGTAGAGGGCTCCACCATTTGGCGGGGCTGCAGGTTATTCTTTACTACCAATGTTTGGCTGCCATTGGCATGTATATCAATATGCAAGGGCTTATTCCTGCTTACTATGTTATGCTTGATGGCATTTTCAATCAACATTTGTAAGGCAGCGGGTACCACATGCCAGGTTTTATAATGCTCCGGTATGTTTATACTAATTACAAGGCCTTCATCAAATCTTTTTTGTAAAAGAAAAAGATACGGTGTGATAAATTCCAACTCTGATTTTAATTCTACCAATTCTTTATCCTGGTTACTTAATATGTACCGGTACACTTTTGAAAACTCTTCAATAAAATGATTGGCCTCCGGGTTATTTTTTATAACCATCCCCGATAGTACATTAAGATTATTGAATAAAAAATGTGGGTTAATTTGACTTTTAACTAATTGCACCTGTGCTTGTGTAGTTTTTTTTCGCAGGTCTTCCACTTCCATCCAATGCCTTTTATACTCCCGGAAGAAAAATAAAATGGCATTTAGTAAATGAAAGAAAAGATTAATGAGGCTGGCATAGATAATATTTAATTTAAGTGGATTGCTGTTTTGCTCCCAGGTATAGCCGTGAAAAATATTACCCACCAAAAAAACTACCAGTAAAGCAGATAGCGGTGCTACTACATTTCCTGCCAGGAAAAAGAAACCTAAAAAATGAATTTTTCCTTTTTGTGCTAAAAATTTTCTTTTAAAATAGGGTTTAATAAGACGATTACCTTCCCATGTGAGAAAGGTTATACCGGAAATAGTCAACAGTGCATAATACCATTCAATTTCAATATTGAAATAATAATAGACATCGCACAACACTGTATTTAAAAAAGTGTATGCAGATAGAATGGCAATAAAGAGGTAGCGGTATTTATGGTTAAATAACATAGTGCCCATATTTAATCAGTCCTGCCCGCTATAAATAACGAACAGGACTGATAATGGTTTTCCATGATAGGGGTAATTTTTTATGGGAGTATCACCCGGTCAATAACATGTACAACACCATTGGTTTGCATCAGGTTAACACCGGTAATCTTTGGCCAGGTTGCTGAAGCGGCTCCGTTTCCGGCACCATACACCGCAGGACCTGTTAAATTAATGGTCAATGTTTTAGTAGCATCTGTTGCAGTAAGAAGACTGTTCACCGTACCAGCAGCGAGGTCTGAAGAGAATACTCTTGCTCCTACTGCATGATGTAGTAAGATGCTTTGTAAAGTTGCAACCGGAACCGCATCCAATGAGGCATCAGTAGCAAAACCACTAGCCGTAAAGGCCGCATTGGTTGGTGCAAAAACAGTGAACGGACCAGCACCGCTTAAAGCCGCTGCAATATCAGCACCGCCATTATTTTTTACCCGGTTAATAGCATATAGCAATCTTGAGAAATTAGGATTAGCCGCTACAGTTCCTGTAATGGTAGTAGCTGGTGGCACCAATACTCTATTAATTACATGAATGATACCATTGCTTGCAGAAACATCCGCCTGCACTACCTCAACTCCATTTATATACGCTTTGCCCCCATTTATTTTTGCATATAGTGTAGGCCCTGCTCCGGCAGTTGCATATGTAGGAGATGAAATTCCGGCAGTAGTAATTGCACTGGCAGGTACTCTTGATGTAAGCACATGATAGTTAAGAACAGCTCTCAATAGATCTAAGCCAGCACCTGTTAATGCATTAATTTTTGCTTCTGTATCCAAATCCGGTACTCCATCACCAGTAATATCTAACTGGCGAAAAGCATCATCATTCGGAGCAAAAACGGTAAGATTAGCTGTTGTTCCGAGTAAACCTGCATACCCTGCCTTTACCACCGCTGCTTCCAGCAAGGTGAAATTGGCACCCTCTACTACTGTTTCCGTAATTGTTTTTGGTGGAACAGTTGTATCATCATCATCTTTATCGCAACTGGTAAATACTAGTGGTAAGCCTAAGGCCAACATAAGACCTGCTTTTTTAAAAAACTGATTTGGTTTCATAATTGATTAATTTTTGTTTAATAGATTAACAAAACCAAATGGCCGGGGATGTGCAGGGAGGAATGAATAAACAGTTGGATGGAGTGAATTGTAGTTTAAACGGAGTGAATTGTGTTTAACGGCTGGTAAAAAAATACCCGTTCTACGAAAAGAACGGGCATCATATTAAAATAAAGTAGTAGTTACTCAGCAGACCAGCTCATATCCCCACCTTTTTCATCCTTCAACGTAATTCCTAATTCTGCAAGCTGGTTTCTTATTTTATCAGAGGTAGCAAAATCCTTTTTTGTCTTGGCTTCTTTGCGAATGTCGATCAGCAATTGCATTACGCCTTGCAGTTTGGCATTGTCTGCTTCATTAGAAGGCTTTAATCCAAATACATCTTCCAGGTAGCTTTTGAATTTTGTTTGCAGCAGCGTCAGAGTTTCTTTTGACAATGCCGACAACGGTATCGTTTTATCTTTTATTGAATTGATGACCGGCACCAACTCAAACATACTTGCCAATACTCTCGCTGTATTAAAATCATCATTCATGTGTTCATCAAACTCTGCAACAAGACCTCTAACCTTTGCATCAAGCTCCGCATCTAGAGACTCTGCTCCCGACACATGGCTCATAACTCCCAACTTTTCATAAGCATCCCACAATCTTTTCAATCCCTTCTCTGCCGCTTGCAATGCTTCATTGCTAAAATCCAATGTACTGCGGTAATGTGTCTGCAACATAAAAAATCGGACATTCATTGGCGAATATGCTTTTTCTAATAATGGATGTGACCCACTGAATAATTCTTCCGGCAAAAAACCATTGCCTGCACTCTTACTCATCCGCACACCATTTACTGTAAGCATGTTGGTATGCATCCAGTATTTTACCGGCGATACTTTATAGCAAGCCTGCGATTGTGCAATTTCATTGGTGTGATGTGTGGCCGCCAGATCCATTCCGCCTCCGTGTATATCAAATTGTTTTCCCAAATACTTTTCACTCATGGCCGAACATTCAATATGCCAGCCGGGAAAACCCATGCCCCAGGGAGAAGGCCATTGCATTAAATGCTCCGGACCTGCTTTTATCCAAAGTGCAAAATCCAGTCGTCCTTTTTTCTCATCTTGCCCGCCAAGTTCTCTTGTGCCTTCTAACAGATCTTCGAGTTTTCTATTGGTCAAAATACCGTAAGGCTTTTCCGTATTATATTTTTCTACATCAAAATAAACGGTACCATCCACCACATAGGCATAACCATTGTCAATGATCTGCTGCGCCATTTTGATTTGTTCGGTAATGTGGCCGGTAGCTGTTGGTTCAATCGTTGGCGGTAATGTATTGAACAACTCCATCACTTTATGAAAGCCTACCGTGTAGCGTTGTACGATTTCCATTGGCTCCAGTTGTTCCAGTCTTGCTTTCTTAGAAAATTTATCATCACCTTCATCTCTGTCGCCTTCAAGGTGACCCGCATCTGTAATGTTGCGAACATACCTCACTTTGTACCCAACATATTTCAGGTAGCGATAAATAATATCGAATGAAATAAAAGTGCGGCAATTTCCTAAATGTACATCGCTGTAAACAGTAGGGCCGCAAACATATAAACCAACATGGTTGGGTGTTAGTGGTTCAAAAGGCTCTTTTGTTCTTGATAAAGTGTTATAAATCTTCAGTTCACTCATAATACTGATTGGCTAAAATTGAAAAATTGAAATAGGTATTGTGCCGGCACGGCAAAAGTAGCAATTATGCTGTCAACAGGGACAACAGCAATAAGAGGTATGAAATACAATGTGTTTCATTGTTTCAAAGATAGTGTTTTCAGTGACAAATTTTAACCCGGCAGAACTTCCGCACTTTAAGCATTGACTTAAAAAACACCACGCCAAACTCCGAACTTATAACTCCGAACTCCAAACTTTTCTCACTTCTTCAACTCAACATCTGCCACTATCATATAATGATCGGAATATCTTCGAACAATGCGGTTAAACTGGTTGATCTTAAAATTTTTATCGGCAAAAATATAATCAATACGAAGTGTGGGTGATAATGCAGAAAAAGTGCGGCCAATGCCAAATCCTTTTTTCAAAAAAGCATCCTGCAGGCTACCCCGCACCGTTGCATAGGTATACGAATTAGGCACATCATTCAAATCAGCAGCAAACAAAACAGGATGTGGGCTATCGCCAATTACCTCACTCACCACATCTGCCTGCAGGCTGCGGTTAGTAAAGCCCCG
This sequence comes from uncultured Chitinophaga sp., assembly GCA_964641575.1. Taxonomy (GTDB): domain Bacteria; phylum Bacteroidota; class Bacteroidia; order Chitinophagales; family Chitinophagaceae; genus JJ008. The sequence goes on from CAZXMP010000006.1 coordinate 42,232, forward strand.
TTTAATTTTTGATAAAATATTTCTCGAATTGGCCACCAGGCTGTCTTCCCCACTTTTTATTTTTCCAATTCTATCATAATCATTTTTGCCAAGCTGTAATGATTGCAGGTGGGTTGTATAAATACGGATAGTATCAGCACCTATTTTAATGTCTGCATGGATCAGTGCATCCGGTAAACTAGGCCGGGGATAACGAATTTTACCATTGTCAATAATCGGGTAGCGGGAAAAAATAATAGAGCTGTAAAAGTGATTGTCGCCATCCGCATCAAACGAAAAATAAAAATGCGGATAGCCTAGATCCTGAACAGCTTTTATATTGTTGTAATAAGAAGAGTCTAGAGATGTATGAAATTCCTGCAAACAAAGCACATCTGCATTTTGCTCACGGAGCAAGTCCAGCATTTTTAATCTTGTCTGGCTTCCTTTATTGGTGTTACGTTTTAATTCAATAAACCGGGCCACATTCCAGCTTACTACCCGTAGGTTCCCTTGTTCCTTTTTAGATTTAAATGAAGTCGGAGCATGAAAAGCAAAAAAAACTATGATGCTTTTAATACCCAATACTAATGCCACCCCTGAAATTATAGCTAACCGGGGCTTTAATACCATTAACCAGGTTATAGCAAATACAATAACGGCCACCAGTAAAAAAGGAAAAGCCAAACTTAAAAATGAAATGAACCACCACTTACCGGGATTAAGAGATGATGCCAAACAAGACAGTAAAAAGAAAATTACAACCGCTATGTTAGTGTAAATAAAAAACCGCCTGGTAAAGATTGCAAACTTATTGGCCATTGATGCAATTTAAGAAAAAGAGAAGAATAGCCATCCGCTAAACCAGAGTTCTTGACAAGAGGCATATTTCAAATGTTGAAACGCAATTAAGTACAAAGGAATATCAGCTCAAAAAACTTGAGCCTATCAATTTATTTCATCTTCACTAGCTCTCCGCAATAGATCTTTCTCTTCTTCTGAAAGATGATCGTAGCCCATTTGATGCACTTTCTCCAATACTTCATCAACCCGTTGGGCTGTTACATTGGGAGTTTTTATGTACGGAGCCGATGTGGATTTATAAAAGAGTTCTTCTTTCAGGTTCCTGTTCTTACTTTGTTTTTCAGGATTAAAAAGATTGCCAAACCAATCAAAGAAATTACTCATCCAGTTGCTCCAATCATACCCACGACGCAGAAAGAATATAAATAAGAAACCCGTTAAGGCACCTGCTACATTTATTATAATGTTGATCGTATCGCTAAAAGAAATGGTCAGTAAGCTGGTAACAACGTAAAAAGCTGTTAATACCCATAACGGCATACCACCGCTTAGTAAAGGGAAAATTTTATAGCCCGGTGCAATCATTGTGGTAGTGATAGCTACTGCCATCACACCTGCGGAAGCTCCCATGGTGGTAACAAAAGGAAGCTGTTCTTTTAGCGATGGCATCAGGTTAGCAGCCACCAGAAAAGCTATAGCACCGCCTAAAGCTCCATAAATAAAGACAGGAATGATTTTTTTATTGCCGGTTATATCCTGCATAATGTAGCCAAAAGCCCAGAGCCAGATCATATTGGTGAACACTTTCCAAACATTATCATGCACAAACATATGAGTGATGATGGTCCAGGGCTTGCTTAATAATTTATCTGTATCTGCCGGCAACACAAATAAGCCCAATACATTCTTATTAAAAAATGGTAGTGCCAGATCTTTCTGGTAAGTGAAGTACGATACGGCCTTCATAAAGGCCAGCCCCACATATGCAATAAGACAAATTGCAATCAGCAGCATCAGTGCATTATCGCTTTGTCCCAGTGTTATTTTCTGTTTGTATTTTTTCTCGGAGTACATTGGTCAATTGGCAATGGTGAAAAGTCAATTACAAAGGTCGCTATATTTTGACTTTTTATTCTTATTTAATACAACGTCTTTCTGTTGGTTTTGTTCCAGATCATTACAATAATAAAACCTGTTAAGGCACCACCAAGGTGAGCAAAGTGGGCAATATTGTCACCTGTTACTTGTGCAACGCCTCCAAATAAATCAAGGGCTACAAATCCCAGAATAGCCCATTTGGCTTTTACAGGCACTGGAATAAACATTATATATAATTCTGTGTTCGGAAAAGTGAGTGCAAAAGCTGCCATCACCCCCATTACGGCTCCGGAAGCACCTAATGCTGGAGCTGCAGCTCCAATTTTGGCCTGCACTCCTACCATGTCGTTAGCTTCAGCTAGTTGTAACAATTGCTCACAACGAAAGTATTGAATAGCAAGGTGAAGTGCAGCAGCACCAACACCACAAGCAAGATAAAAGAATAAAAATCGTTTGGGACCCCATACATTTTCTAACACTCTTCCAAACATAAACAAAGCAAACATGTTAAAAAATATGTGAAAAATTATGGAAGGAGAATGCGCAAACATGTGCGTGGCAACCTGATAAGGCTGAAATTTTTGAGAGCTTTCCAGTCCCCCATGCTCAACTAAAAAAGCATGTAACTTCTCTGGCATTAGAGGCCACATCATCACCTTTTCTGTCAATTCATAATCTTGTAGTAGCAGCTGTGCTACAAAAACCAATACATTAATAATGATAAGATTTTTTACTATCGGCGGAAATCTATCTACACGGGTTGGTCGAAAATTACTCATAGGGCAAAAGTAGTTTTAATTAATTGGCGGTTTTGTATAAAAATTTATTTTAACTGTTATTTCAACTTCAACTGCACTACATTTTCTATATGGTGTGTATGCGGAAACATATCAACGGGTTGCACTTTTGTTACGGCGTATTTTGCATCCAGCAATTGCAGATCTCTTGCCTGGGTAGCCGGGTTGCAACTTACATATACAACGGTTGGTGCGGCGATATCCAAAATTTTCTGCACCAGTTTATCATGCATACCGGCTCTTGGCGGGTCGGTGATGATTACATCTGGCCGTCCATGTGTCGCAAAAAATTCATCATTGCAAATATCAATTACATCGCCGGCAAAAAAAGCCGCCGCCGTTAAATTATTCAACGCTGCGTTTTCTTTGGCATCGTTTATTGCGGCAGCGATCATTTCTACCCCAATAATTTTTTTGGCTTTATCACTTACAAAAATGCCGATGCTTCCCGTGCCGCAATACAGATCGTACACAATTTCATTACCAGTCAACTCTGCAAAATCTCTTGTTACCTGGTACAATCTTTCGCCTTGCTTTGTATTGGTTTGAAAAAAAGATTTCGGTCCGATCTTAAATTGAAAATCTTCTAATTTTTCAATCACATATCCTTTGCCTGAATAAGTTACCGGCTCAAGATCAAACAAACTATCATTCCATTTTAAGTTAACCGTATAAAGCAATGTGGTAATGGATGGGAACTTATTGGCGACATATTCCATCAGCAATTTTATTTTAGCTGGATCATCTTCACTTACCATGATATTTACCATTAGTTCACCGGTAGTACAAAGTCGCACCTGCATGGTTCTTAAAAAACCTACATGATTACGAATATCATAAAAAGGCCAGCCTTGCTGAATGGCAAATTCCTTGACTGCCAATCTTATTTCATTGGTCGGTTCGGCTTGTAAATAACAGGTTTGAATATCTACCACTTTATCAAAAAAACCTTTGGCATGAAAACCGGCAACAGTCCCGGCCTCCCTGCCCTCCGAAGGAGGGTTCTTAGAGTTTATAAACTCAATTGTCGTTTCCAAATTGTTAGAGTCTAAAGCCCCTCCTTCGGAGGGGTTTGGGGAGGTCTTGCTTTCTGCATTGCGAATTCTTTCTTCTCTACTAGGTGGTTTTTGTTTTGTAAACTCTTTATTCCCAAAAGTGTATTCCAGTTTATTCCGGTAATACCTTGTCTCAGCTCCACCAATAATAGGTTCTATTGCAGGTAATGCTACTTTGCCTATCCGTGTCAATACATCTGTAACCTGCTTCGTTTTATATTGCAATTGCTTTTCATACGGAAGCATTTGCCATTGGCAGCCGCCACATACACCAAAATGGGAGCAAAACGGAGTAACTCTATCAGCAGAAAATGAGTGAATCTGTACTGCCCTTCCTTCCGCCCAGTCCTTTTTGCTTTTGGAAAGCTGTACATCTACCAGATCTCCCGGCACCGCCCCTTCTATAAAAACAACTTTTCCATCTAACCGGGCCAGGCTTTTGCCTTCAGCAGCATAATCTTCTACCAGCACTTTCTCCAGCAGTATGTTTTTCTTTTTTCTTTTCACGGCGCAAATATACCCCTAACCGTTAAAGGGAATAAACATCGTCTTTCCCCTTTTTAAAAGCAACGAAATCGCCCCCTACCGCCTCTTTAGAGAACTTTTCACTTTTACGCTTCAGCGGCTTGGAGTTTTTAGATAACTTTACCCGATTTATTCATACGTATGAAAAAAGGATTATTTCTACTGACCCTACTTTGCTCTACTGCTGTTTTTGCTCAAAATGCTTACGAAATTAAAGTAACGTTTAAGCCATTTAAGAAGCAATACATTTACCTGGGTCACTATTTTGGTAAAACATATCCCATAATTGATTCTGCTTTGCTCAATGAGAATAGCGAAGCTGTTTTTAAAGGCTCCAAAAAATTACCCGGTGGAATTTATTTAGTAGGCTATCCCAACAAAACCGGCTTTTTTGAAATATTAATTGATAAGCAACAAAAATTCTCCATCGTTGCAGACACTACCACTATAAAAAATGGAGTGCAGTTTCAAAACTCACCCGATAATGTAATGTTTGCAGCTTACCAGCAATACATGTCTGCAAAAGGACAAAAAATCGCAAGCTTACAACAGCAGATAAAGACAGCTTCTAAAGCAGATTCTGTTATCCTTACTGCCCAACTTATTAAAGAAGATAGTGCCGTAGCAGCTTATCGTGAAAATATTATCACTAAAAATCAGGGTACTATTCTCAGCACACTCTTAGCATCTATGCAGGAGCCAGTGCTTACAGGTAAGTTAAAGGACCCTGCTACCAAAGAAGATTCACTGGCGGCCTATGCATATTATAAAGGTCATTTTTGGGATGGTGTAAATTTTTGGGATGGCCGTTTATCCTACACTCCTTTTTTTGAGGATAAGGTCGATAAATATTTTGAGCAATTAGTAGTTCCCCAACCAGATTCCGTTATTAAAGAATTAGACTTTATGCTCGGTCCCGCATCCATAAACGAAGAGATGAGCCGCTTTTTGCTGATAAAATTTGTGAACCGTTACCTGAATCAAAAATACATGTGGGAAGACCAGGTGTTTGTTCACCTGTTTGAAAAATATTTTGCGAATAAAAACTATTCATGGCTTAATGAGCAAGGCAAGAAAACAATTACCGACAGAGCTTATAGCCTGATGGCAAATATTATGGGCACTCCTGCTGCAGAAATTGCTTTACCCGATTCAAGCGGCAAAACAATTTCTATGTATGACATGGAGGCTGCTTATACAGTGGTAGCTTTTTGGGATCCGGCCTGTGGTCATTGTAAAGAAGTACTTCCAAAACTAGATTCTTTTTATCATGCAAAATGGAAAGCTGCGGGACTTAAAATATTTGCAGTAGCCAAAGAAACCGATGCGCCTAAAAAAGATTGGATGGCTTTTGTAAACGAATATCATTTGCAGGAGTGGGCACATGTTTATTACTCGAAGGCAGATGACAAGGCAAGAATTACTGCAGGCATTCCCGGCTACTCACAGTTATACGATATACAGTCGTTCCCTACATTATATTTGCTGGACAAAGACAAGCGGATTATTGCCAAGAAACTGAGTTACCAGCAAATTGACGAGGTGCTGCAATTAAAGATGAAGGGACAATAAGCAATCGACTTTCTGAATATTATATACTATGAAAAAAATCATCTTTGCCGCCGTTACCTGTTGCGTAATGTCGGCCGCTTCTTCCCAAACACTTTTTACCTATGGCAACCAAACTGTTGATGCCAAAGAGTTTTTAAAAGCTTACAAAAAAAATAATACCGCTACCACGGCCAATAAAGCTAAATCAATCAGTGACTATCTTGACCTGTACATCAGCTCAAGATTAAAAGTTCGGGAAGCTTATGAAAGAAGATATGATACATTACCCCAGGTATCAAACGAAATAAAAAATCTCCGGGCACAGATTGCAGATAATTACATGACGGACCCAACTATCATGGATCGTTTGTCAAAAGAAGCTTTTCAGCGAAGCCTGAAAGATATTCATGTGGCGCATATTTTTATTTCCTTTAAAAACACCTATGGTGCGGTTGATACCGCCACTGCGTGGCAAAAGAAAGAAGCAGCATTAAAACAATTAAATGAAGGAGCAGATTTTTTAACTGTGGCGCAGCAATATTCAGACGACCCGGCAGCAAAAACAAACAAAGGCGATCTGGGATATATAACTGCCTTTACCCTTCCCTATGAATTTGAAAATCTAGTTTACAATACAGCGGCTGGAAAACATTCTGTGTTGTATCGTTCCAAAGCTGGCTTTCATCTATTTAAAAATTTAGGCGAAAGAAAAGCGGCAGGTAAAATTAAAGTGCAGCAAATATTGTTAGCCATTCCTCCGGGTTCTGATGAGCCGTCAAAAAAACAAATTGCTTTACTGGCTGATTCTATATACAAACGTCTGCTTGCAGGAAGTGATTTTTCTACGCTGGCCACACAATTCAGTAATGATTATGTAAGTGCAGCTACGGGCGGAAACATTCCGGACATAAGTGTTGGCCAATATGATCCTGCTTTTGAAAATATGTTGTGGTCGTTGCCAAAAGATGGAGCAATTGGAAAGCCTTTCCTAACATCACATGGCTGGCATATTGTAAAAAGAGTTTCAAGAAAACCTATTGTTACTGACGCCCAAAATAAAGCCAACCTAAAAGATATTGAGCAGAAAGTAATGGCCGATAAAAGATGGAAAACTTCTACCGATTTTATTTATGAGCGGATAAACAGCCGGGGGCTTTACAAAAAGCATTCATTCAATAATGATGCTTTGTGGGCTGTGGCAGATAGTATGTTTAATTTTCAGCCGATGAGAGAGGCTGGTAAATTAATAAGCGAAACAACTCCCTTGTTTTCTATTGGTGATTCTGCTTATACCGTTGGCAACTGGATTGGCTATGGCCGCACTAACCGCTTTAATGAAGATGGCAGCGGTGCCAAAGCACATACCCAGGTGCTGGATGAATACCAAAAATCAGCAATGAAAGATTATTATCGTAATCACCTGGAAGATTTTAATGCTGATTTTAAAGAGCAAATGACAGAGTTCGCAGATGGCAACCTGTTTTTTGAAATAATGCAGCGGGAAGTTTGGGATAAAGCACAAAGTGATTCAACTGCGCTGCTTGAAATGTATAGGAAAAACAAAAAGAATTATACCTGGAAACAAAGTGCTGACGCAGTTGTATTTTTCTGCTCCGATCAGATTGTAGCTACCAATATTTACAACGAATTAAAAAAGACACCAGCCGATTGGAGAAAAATTATTATTGGGTTAAGTGAGAAAGTAGTAACTGATTCTTCAAAATATACCTGGGATCAGATTCCTAATCTTGGAACAACCATACCTAAAGCAGGGATGGTTACTGCACCACTGATAAATACAAATGACAATACTGCTTCCTTTGCTTACATCGTAAATGTGTACCCCCAACCCATACAACGAACATTTGCCGAAGCAAGGGGATTGATTGTAAATGACTATCAAACTATCATAGAAGAGCAATGGGATGAAGCGTTGAAAAAGAAATACCCAGTGATGATAGATAAAAATATATTAGCAAGTATATCGAAATAAAAAAACGCTGACCCTAACCTGGTCAGCGTTTTACTCTCACCAATAATCAACCCTAATCAAATATTTTGTTCTGTCCGGCTGATACCATTTGTACATTTAGTATTCCTTTTCTGCCAATAGTATTATCGCCATACAATACAAAAGCGATGATTTTACAATTGCTTTGCACAAAATTGGCAGCATTAAAACTGTAATTTTTTTCCCATACATTTCCTTTCATTTGTTGAGCTACAGGAATTGCATCTCCAAAAATATCCGTTGCAGCAGACCGTAATACATTTCGATGATTAAAATTGACAATAGGATTAGGCAAACCGAAATGGCCATAGTTTGCCTGATTATATTTTAAATTATCTTCTGCCAGCATTACTACAATTTTTAATGGCAAAGAAGTAGTAACATCAAACTTTACTTTTGCTTTTACATTTATAGTGTTTCCAACAAAACTTGTTTCGAAAGCAATTCCGAGAGGAGCTCTCTTTTGCATCAAATTATCTAAGGTAGTGGTGTTGTTACCTGCCCATTTACCATCTCTGTTCAAAACAACTGTAGGCACACCATTAACTCCTAGTGCCGTTCTTAATTGTGGGTCGAAAATATACTGAAAGGGATCACTGCTGCCGCTTGGGCCATGCACTCCTACCGAAATAACATTTGGATTTGTGTTTGTATAATTTTCTAATGGAATAATAGTACCCGGACAAATGCCACACCAGGTTCCACTAAAACTTTCGGCCAATACTTTTTGTGAAAAAGGAGATGGCCCGGGACTTGTTGCTGTTAGCGTAACTGCAGGAGACATCTCTGCTCCCCTTATTGCTTTTACCTGATAGCTACCAGCTACAGCTGTATAAAACTTATTACCAGCGATAACTGAATTATTTACCATAATCATTGATGAACTTGTTATATCCATGTTATTGGCATCTTTCACAGTTATAGTTGTTTCATCAAATCCATCAGCCGATATCTGGCTCTGACTAAGATTTACAACCAATGTTGGATTAGTACCCCCTGGTGGATTAACAATATCAGGTGGAGTGTTGGCACCACCCTTTGAGCAGGATTCAATAATTACAGATAAACTAAATACTGTTAAAAGTAGAAATGTATTCTTCATGACAAATAGTTTTAGAAAAATGAATTGTATTTGTATAGGTTTTTGAATAATCAAATGTTTAAAATGTTATTTCCTTTTTTCGTCACTCAGCAGACATCTCTAAAAAATTAACAAATACCCATGTATAAACTAATCGTTACTCTCGTGGTACTAACAGCCAATATAGCAGCCTATTGCCAGAATGAACTACCTGCTATAACCATAAAAACACTGGCCGGAGAAGCAAAAAATTTTAATGAAATAGCAGGTAGCAAGGACACTATAGTAGTAGTAAGCTTTTGGGCCACCTGGTGCATTCCCTGTCTACAGGAATTAGAAACTATAAATGACCAATACACCGAGCGACAAAAAGAAAGCCTCTTTAAACTTATTGCTATATCAATAGATGACACAAGAACTGCTGCAAGGGTTCGTTCATTTGCAGCTGGCAAAGGCTGGGATTTTGAAATTTACCTGGATATAAACAGTGATTTAAAAAGAGCACTGAATGTAAATGATGTGCCTCACTTACTTATTATCAAAAATGGAAAAATCGTTTATCAGCAAAATGGATATGTACCGGGCAATGAAGTGGAGTTGTTTGAAAAAATAAAAACGCTATGAAAAAAATTATCGCTGTTATTGTATCCGCTTGCTTATTGCAGATCACTGCTGCTCAGTTGCCTGCTATCGGCGGCCATTTGAGCGGCAGTTTTGAATCCTACACACAGTTCTATCAGCCCGATATGAAGATCAATGCTATACTGCCGCAGGATAGAGTTGGTGCTAACAATTTTTTAAAATTAGATTATAGTAATAAAAACTTTTCTGCCGGCGTACAATTTGAAAGTTATTTACCTAGCATTGCAGGTTTCCCTTTCAATATTAATGAAAGCAAACTGATAAACCGGTATTTTAAATACACGGCCAAAAAATTTTCTGTGCAGGTGGGTGATTTTTATGAGCAGTTTGGCAGCGGACTTGTTTTTCGTTCCTGGGAAAATCGGCAAATTGGAATTAACAATGCCATTGAAGGAGTTAATATACAAGCTTCGCCTCTTCACTTTATAAAAATAAAAGCAATAGCAGGGCGGCAACGAAAAATTTTTTCACATGCCAATTCAACTGTAAGAGGTGCTGATATTGAATTTGATTTATCAGGTATTAAAAAAGATGCTTCACCAAAAACAAGAATAGCAGCAGGTTTTAGCTATGTTACCCGCTATCAACAATACACAGGCCCCGAGCCTGATTTTCCATCTACCGTAAAAGCTGCTGCTGCAAGAATTGATATTAATGGACAAGCAGCATCGTTGGCAATTGAATATGTACATAAAGGCAAAGATCCCTCGGCACTAAATTTTATGAACATGGCAACAGGAAGGGCCTTGTTAATTAACGGCTCATATGCCAAAAAAAATGTGGGAATAACGCTAAGCGTACGAAGTATTAATAATATGGATTTTCGGGGCGAAAGAGATGCTATAGGAACAGAAGTACCCGTAAACTTTATTCCGGCGCTGACAAAACAACACGACTATCTAACCACTAATATTTATGTGTACAACGCACAAGCATTAGGCGAAATCGGCGGGCAGGTAGATCTATTTTACAACCTGAAAGGAAATAATAACAAACCGTCCCGTTTCTCTCTTAATTTGTCGCAATACCGAAGCCCCAGTAACCCCGATGCAATAATCAGCGTTAGCAATAATAAATATTTTCAGGACTTTAGTGTGGATTGGAAGAAAAAATGGAGTAGTAAATGGCATACCACTTTAGCTTATCACAACATATTTTATAACAAATCGGTAGTAGAAGGTGGTATTTATGAAAATATAAAAGCAAATACTATTGTACTGAACGCACTGTATAAATATAGCCCCCTGAAATCGCTTCGTTTCGAATTACAAAGTTTATTCACCAAACAGGATAATGGTAATTGGTTTGCCGCTGTTACCGAGTTTGGCTTTGCACCAAACTGGTCATTTTATGCAAGTGATTTGTATAATTATGGAATCACCAAAACACATTACCCTACACTTGGTGGCAGCTACACCAATAAAGGAAGCCGGTTCTCATTGAGCTATGGGCGGCAGCGAGCCGGATTGTTTTGTGTAGGGGGTATTTGCCGCTTTGTACCAGCAGCAACTGCAGTAACAGCAACATTAACTACCAGTTTCAATAACTAGTTTACAGTAACCCTTTTACAACCTCTGCCACCATTAACGGTCGGCCCAATGTATAATAATGAAGGACAGGTACACCGGCTTTCTTTAATTCTCTTGATTGATTTAACAACCACTCAGTCCCTACTTTCTCCACATCCTCATCTGATTTGCATTGCATAACTGCTGTGCTAAGATCAGATGGTAGTTCAATAGAAAATGTTTTGGGCAACACCGTTAATTGTTTTCTTGTATAAATTGGTTTTAAACCCGGAATAATAGGAACCGTGATACCAATATCCCGGCAAGCTTTTTCAAAAGCAAAGAATTTTGCATTGTCAAAAAACATCTGTGTAATTATATAATCTGCACCTGCATCTACTTTAGCTTTTAAATATTGCAGGTCGGTATCCATGTTAGGTGCTTCAAAATGTTTTTCCGGGTAGCCGGCTACACCAATACAGAATTCTGTTTTATGTGTTCCTTTTAATTCATCTTCTAAATAAATACCTGCATTAAGATTAGCCACCTGTTTCAGCAAATCACTTGCATATTTATGACCGCCCGGTTCTGGTTCAAATGTTGTTTCATTTTTTGCTGCATCGCCCCGCAGCACCAGCACATTGTCAATGCCGAGATAACGCAAATTGATCAACGCATCTTCTGTATCATTAATACTAAAGCCGCCGCAGATAAGATGCGGCACAGTATCAACATTGTATTTATTCATGATAGCAGCACAAATACTTTCCGTACCCGGTCGTTTGCGAATGACTACTTTTTGGAAATTACCATCCGCTGTTTTCTTAAATACATGCTCGCTACGGTGGTAGGTAACATTAATAAAAGAGGGCTTGAACTCCATTAAGGGGTCAAGATGCTTGTAAAGTGCTTCAATGCCTTTACCTTTTAAGGGGGGTAAAACTTCAAAAGAAATCAGAGTATCTTTCGCTTGTGCTATATGGTCTGTTACTTTCATTGCTCGTCAAAATTCGTGCAAACATACGCTGGAAGCTAAACATATCAAAAGCAATATGCAAAAGACGCAAGACCAGATTATATAAGCTTTATTAGAATCTTATTCCAATCGAAAGACCAAAACGAATACCCGGCAAAAAACCATTGTAGCTGGTCTTTACATTTCGGTTGGCAGCATTCACTGTAACATCAAGATTATTTTTTAGTAACGGAATATCATTGACAAAATCATTTATTTCATTCTCAGCATCCTGTGCTTCGGCATTGCTCCAGGGTAAACCAGCCCCTGTTTCCTGTGCCATGAAATCATGTTTAGCACTATTTGCTTCGGGACCTAAAAAATAGAAGTCAATCGCTACTCTTTTTGCAATCAAAAATTGAACACCAAACTGGGCTCCTACACCAAAACCATTGTAATCACTTGTTACCAGAAAAGGTCGTTCCGTTCCGTCAATTTCAAAATCAGTATTAGTAGTGGCTTCATTCTTCAAATATTTCAAGTACGGCTCTAAATACAAACCTCTCATTGGTTTTTTGCCAAAATACATACGATAGCCCGCCATTACAGACATGGTTTTCATAGTAAGGCTACGATCCTCACCATCCACTTCAGCTCTGAGTGTTTTTTCAAAAGGAATGCCCACATTGAATGTGATAGATTTTTTTTGCTTGAAGTTAAACTCTGAGCCTAACCCTATTTTACCAAAGGCAAGACTGGCGGGAGACCATTTAATGATAAATGATTTATCGAATGCAGGCTTATCTTCACTTTGTGCTTTAACCCCGGTAAAAAGGGGTAAAAAACTTAAAAACAGGATTACTTTTTTCATGCTAATAGTTTAACTTTTAGTAATCTAATATACTCTTTTATTATCGTTGGGTATCAAATTGGTTTATTGTGTCATGAATATAATATCACAGCAAGAAGTTGTTTAAAAAATGAGTTTGTTAAATCAATTGTTGATACTAGGCTTCTGTGTATGATCCCTTATTTTTGCTACTTATGGCAGTTACCATCAGCACCAAAAACCTGGTAAAAAAATACGGCAGCCGTACGGTTGTTAATGATGTATCCCTAGAAGTGAAACAGGGAGAGATCGTTGGGCTGCTAGGGCCAAACGGTGCCGGTAAAACGACTTCTTTTTACCAGGTGGTGGGGTTAATAAAGCCCGACCAGGGAGATGTTTTTTTGAATGATCAAAATATTACCAAATTACCCATGTATAAAAGGGCGCAAATGGGGATTGGTTACCTGCCGCAGGAAGCATCCATTTTTCGCAAATTGAGTGTGGAAGATAATATTAGTGCCATACTGGAAATGACAAAGCTTACGAAGCAGCAGCAAAGGGACAAATTGGAATCGTTGCTCAATGAATTCCGTCTGCAGCATGTACGCAAAAGCAATGGTGATGTATTAAGTGGCGGTGAAAGAAGACGAACTGAAATTGCAAGGGCCTTATCCGTTGATCCAAAATTTATTTTACTGGACGAACCTTTTGCGGGTATTGATCCGATTGCGGTAGAAGATATTCAGGCCATCGTAGCGAAACTAAAGTATAAGAACATTGGAATTTTGATAACCGACCATAATGTAACCGAAACCTTATCTATTTGCGACAGAGCTTATCTGTTGATTGAAGGAAAAATTTTCAAACATGGTACTGCCGAGGAGTTGGCAGAAGATGAGCAAGTACGAAAACTATATCTCGGTAGAAATTTCGAGTTGAAACGCAAGGATTATTTGCATGAAGAAGCAAGAGGTGAGGAATAATCAACTTTCTGTTTTTTAATAGCTATGTTGCTTCTTCAAAAAACACAAATACCCAATAGACCGGATGCTGGATGTATTATTCTTTAGCTATACTTGCGGTAGCATAAATATTCCGTGCCATCGGATTAAGACTCTAAACAGTTTACTTTCAGATATAGTTAAACACAGAAATAAATGAAATACTTTTTTGTGTTCGCCACCATCTTTATTTCCCTTTTTTCTGAAGGACAAATTTCGCCATCCCTTACGGTTCCCCGGGGACACAAGAATATTGTCCGGAACTGCTTCTTTACCCCCAACGATAAGTATTTAGTATCGATAGATGACGATCATGTCCTGTGCATATGGGATGGAGATGACGGAAGGCAACTTTTCACTTTGCGGGACAGCGCTGCTTCCTTTAATAAAATCGAAATGAACAATGCAGGATCCGTCATTGCTGCCCTAACCGATTCTGGCCAGTTGTATATTATTGATTTCATACAATTAAAAGTGAAGGCCCGTTTTAATAACATTAATGTCTTTAGTATGAATAAAACAGATGGCTCTGTTTTATTTGTTACTAAGGGTGGGCAACTGAATAGATGTTCTGCCCCAACTTTTTCAGCTGAAAAGACCGGGTATAAGAAATCATTAGATCCAACAAAGATCTTCGCTTTGTCGTCTTCAGAAATTGCGATTGATGACAAAAAAAATGGGATACTTGTCATTAATATCAATACAGGTACTTTCTGGAAAGTAACATCTCCTGGACTTCAATTACTAAACTTATTAGACTACCACCCATCCGGGCATCTGCTATGTGTCAATAAAACTACTACCGCTGCATCGATTATTAGTATCGGCATAAAAAACCGTAGCACAAACGGAACAATCCAGATAAAAAGTAAGATCGGGAGTCTCGACTGTGCATTTACTACAAACCCACAACAAGTTATTCTAACGAAGCTGCCAGACGAAGAGGCTATAGAAGGTACAGTATTTTTTGAAGCCCCATCGCTTTATTCGCTAAAGACTGGAAAGGAGCTTATGAAACTGGGAAGCGAATATGTTTCTACTATCGGGGAAATGGACTTGAATATCTCCAGTAGAAGCATGGTAGCCGAATACAAACCCGACTACTCGTACCAGGTTTTCTTTCAATATGATTTTTTACGGAACACTCGTTTGCAAGTATCTGGAAAACCTGCCACTCATGCAGTAAAATCAAAATTTGCCTGTGCGAATAACTCCAATAAGATTGCCGCCTTCAATAAAGACATGCTGCTTCCGGTTATTTACCGGGATGGTATAATCAGCACTGATGAGCCCGGGGGAATAAAAAAATACAATGACCTTTCAATTAATATTTCTAAAAGTCCATACAAAACAAATAGTACCCAATTCAGCTTTTTATTTTCGAATGAAGTGGCTATTAATGATTCCATGAAGCTGGTGACAACAGATACCGCCGATATCAACAGCAACTTGTACACGGGTATTATTTACAGGCGAACTGATAATGCTGTTACTGATAGTTTCCGCTTTATGTATCATCAACTCATAAGGCCCTATTTTAATGCAGAGAGTCTTTTCTGGTCTGCTGATTCTACATTTTATGTGCTAGATCTTTCCCGCCTGACAATAAGTGACAGCAACACCTTTAAAGGTATGAAGATCGAAAATCTTATGAAGGCTGGTTATGACATCCTCATTGAAAATTATAAATACAATATCCGGCAGAAAAAAATCACCGATACGGCCCTTATTTTTCCGGGTTCGCTACTCCAACCTTACAAGGAAAATAATTATTCCCGGCGTTTGGAGGGATATAATTTCAGTAGTGCTGAAATAAATGATTATGATTATACCAATGGAATTGTCTGGAAATACCCGTTTTTCACAGACAGAGTTGATACAGTAGCCGTATACGGTACTGACGGAGAAATTATTTCTTACCAGGCAATGATTAGAGAATCGTATTTACGATATGAATCCCTTGATATGACCAATGACAGATATAATTCTTTATCAGATGAAATTGAAAAACTCTCTGTGCTGCAAGTAAGGTACTGGGATGACAGTTGCTACATTATTATGACGAGACAAAACAAATTGTTGATTTATTCTTTAAAGAAAGATAGTGTTATCAAAAAAATTGATTGCCCCACCAGTTCTGTATACTGGAATTTAAAATCTTCCATGTTTATACAAGACCATAATAAATATTTAATTGTTTCGCTTAAAGAACAAAATACCTGCTATATAGTGGATGTAGTAGGTGGAAAAATTATCGCTCACTTAAATGGATATTATAACCCGCTGATCAGGCAACCCGCCGACTTGCTGGTGTTAGAAGATGCAGCTTTTGGCAATTACTACGTATATAGTAATAAAAACTACCAGTACGTTTCAACTATAACTCCCTTTTCTAAAACAGATTATGTTGTAACTACTAGTAATGGGCTGTTTGATGGAACTGAAAAAGCTATTGAAAACCTTTATCTCCTAATCAATGATGCAGAAGACAAAAGCAAGCCTTGGAAAACAATTGACCTCACACAATTAAAAGCTAAGTATTATATACCTGGCCTATGGGATAAACTAATGGCAGGTGACTCCAGCGATTTGCCTGATGTGGAAAGTATTAAAAGCATATCCCTTGCACCCGAAATAATTGCCGACACCGCTTATTCATTTACAAAACCATATAAAATCACTTTGCTTGATAAAGGAGGTGGAATAGGCGCTGTAAGAATTGTGGTAAATGGAAAAGAAATAATTGCTGATGCAAGGAATGGAAAAGCTATTTCCACTAAAAAGATGTTGCTTGCTGTTGATCTGCAGCCATACAAAAAATATTTTGGCAGTAATAATAATACCATACAGGTCTTTTCTTCTAACACTGATAGTAGCTTAACATCCCGTGGGCTTATAGTTTCTTCCAGCAAAACCGGCAAGCAGGCTAATCCCAAATTGTTTGTCATCAGTATTGGAACCAGTAATTACAAAGGTGAAGAGATGGATCTTCAATATTCTTCTAAAGATGCAATTGACATTAGTATTGCTTTAAAAACAGGTGCGCAAAAATTATTCAGTGCGGATAGCACTTTCATTTATTCGCTTACTAGCGATGCCACGGATTCTACTTACCTTCCTTCCAAGTATAATATAGAAAGAATTTTTCTGGAAATAAGTAAAAAGGCTACTGCAAAAGATATTGTTATTCTTTACCTGAGTGGCCACGGAATAAATGCAAGTGGCGATTTTTTCTACCTTACAAAAGATGCTTACACTACCAATTCATCCGCATACACTTTTAAAGAAATATTAAAAGCTGTTGCTATTAGCAGCAATGAGTTTACCGAATATTTAAAAAAAATTACGGCGCAAAAGCAGGTTTTAATTATAGACGCCTGTGCTTCAGGAAAAATAGTGGAGAATCTTGTTACACATCGTGATGTTCCATACAGTACATTGAAGGCTTTAGACAGACTAAAAGATAGAACAGGCACACATATAATTACAGGTTGTACAGCAGATGCTGTTAGTTACGAAGCTTCAAGGTTTAGACAAGGGTTGCTTACCTACAGCTTATTGGAAGGAATAAAGGGTGCTTCTCTCCGTGACAATAAATTTCTTGACATTGCACAATGGTTTCAATATGCCAGAGAAAGGGTGCCACAATTGGCTACTGGTTTAGGTGGTATTCAAACGCCACAAGTATATAGTCCTGCAGGAAATGAAAGTTTTGATGTGGCAGAATTAAATGAAGAAGAAAAAAAGCTGATCCCTCTGACCCAAGGTAAATCCGTTTTTATTAAAAGTAGTTTTCAGGAAGAAGAAAAATATGTCGATATTCTTTCAATTGGCCGGCTTATTGATAACCACCTCTATGAAACTTCATCCGCCAACACGAAGGCTGATTTTGTTTTTTTCCCGGTTAATGAATTTCCTGACTCTTACCAGGTTTTAGGAAGATATAAAGCTATCAATGGTCAAATAATTGGTACTATAAAAATTATTCATACTTCAAAGCAGGAGATTGCAAGTTCTTTTTCGGTCACCGTTAGTGATGCAAAAGCACTTTCACTGATAGTTTTAGAAAAAATAAAGGAATTAAAATAATTCCAATTACTTTGTAGGGTATCATAAAATGAAACTTCTTAGCCCTGCCATATCATCCCTTGCCCGCATGCGTCTCTGGCGTATAGAAGCCTGGAAAAATAATCCGTTGGATGCACAACGGGAAGTTTTGCAGGATCTTGTTACATCAGCCCAATACACTGAGTTTGGCCGAAAATATAATTTCTCCAATCTGTTTACTATCCGGGATTTTAAAAATGCTGTTCCTATTCATGAATACAATGATCTGAAGCCATACATAGAACGCATCATGAATGGCGAACAGAATATTTTATGGAACACTCCTATCTATTGGTTTGCCAAAAGCAGCGGCACCACCAGCGATAAAAGCAAATTCATTCCGGTAAGCGATGAGAGTTTGGAGGATGGGCATTTCAAAGCATCCAAAGATGTATTGTCAATGTATTATCAATTCAAACCCGATTCTGAATTATTGACCGGCAAAGGTTTGGTGTTAGGCGGCAGTCATAATATCAATCCAATGAATAATGAAGCACAGTACGGCGATCTAAGTGCGGTATTGTTGCAGAACACTCCTTTCTGGGGACATTGGCTAAGAACACCTGACTTAAGTATTGCGTTGATGGATGAATGGGAAAGTAAGATTGAAAAACTGGCAGAAAGTACCATTAAAGAAAATGTAACTTCTATATCCGGAGTACCTACCTGGACACTGGTTCTTTTCCGTCGCATATTAGAACTCACCGGTAAAAAAACCATGAGCGAAGTATGGCCATCGCTTGAATTATATATGCACGGCGGAGTTTCATTTGCACCCTACAAAGAACAGTTTCAAAAATTGATTGGAAAAGAAATCAATTACCTGGAGATGTACAATGCCAGCGAAGGTTTCTTTGCAGCCCAAGATGTGCCGGGCGAAGAAGGCATGTTGCTGTTTACCGACCATGGTAGCTTTATGGAATTTATGCCGGTCAATGAATACGGAAAAAAAGATCCGCAAACTATTGGATTGCAGGAAGTAGAAATTGGTAGAAATTATGCGCTGATCATAAGTACCAATGGCGGGTTATGGAGATATATGCTCGGCGATACTGTACAGTTCACTTCTTTAAAACCGTTCCGTATTAAAGTATCCGGCAGACTAAAACATTATATAAATGCATTTGGCGAAGAGGTGATCGTTGACAATTCAGACAAAGCTATTGCCATCGCATCAGAAAAAACCGGTGCCGTAGTTAATGATTATACAGCAGCACCAGTTTATTTTTCGGAAAGTTCAAACGGTGCTCATGAATGGCTGGTTGAATTTGAGAAAGCTCCTGCCAGCCTTGAAGACTTTACCAAAGAGTTGGATACTGCTTTAAAAAACATCAACAGCGATTACGAAGCTAAAAGACATAAGAGTATTGCTCTTCGTATGCCCATTATTCATGCAATAAAAAAGGGAACTTTTGCAGAGTGGCTTCGCAGCAAAGGGAAATTGGGCGGACAGCATAAAGTACCACGTCTTAGTAATGAAAGAACATTAGTAGAAGAAATTCTATTGATCGATAAAAATTACATTTGCTAATACAAATACCAAAACAATGAAATTATTAGAAGGAAAAGTTGCCATCGTAACCGGCGCAGCCCGTGGAATTGGCGAAGGCATCGCTATAAAATTTGCGGAGCATGGAGCCAACCTTGCATTTACATATGTAAGCGATAGCAGTGCAGAAAAAGCGGCCGCCCTGGAAAGCAAACTAACTGGAATGGGTGTAAAAGCAAAAGCCTATAAAAGTAATGCAGGTGATTTTGCCCAATGTGAAGCATTTGTAAATGATGTATTGAAAGAATTTGGAAGTGTGGATGTATGCGTTAACAATGCAGGTATTTCTAAAGATAATTTATTACTCCGCATGACACCGGAGCAATGGAATGATGTGATACAGGTAAACCTGAACAGTGTGTTCTATATGACGAAACAAGTCATCCGCCCGATGATGAAAGCAAAATCTGGCTCTATCATTAATATGAGCTCTATCATTGGCGAAATTGGCAATGCTGGCCAAAGCAGTTATGCAGCCAGTAAAGCCGGCATTATTGGTTTTACAAAATCAGTAGCTAAAGAATTGGGAAGCCGAAACATTCGTTGCAATGCCATTGCGCCAGGTTTTGTAGAAACAGATATGACCAGTTACTTAAAAGAAGGGGAAGCAGCAGATAAATACAAAGCAGGAATACCGTTAGGAAAATTTGCCAGTGCTGAGGATATTGCTAATGCCACACTATTCCTTGCTTCTGATATGTCGTCGTACATTACAGGACAAACCCTGAGTGTTTGCGGAGGATTAAATATGTAAAGAAAAGACTACAAAACTATAAAGGCGGTTATATCAATTGCCTTTTTATCCTTTTAACTTTATACCACGTTTTTTAATATACGAATGCCATAATATCATTGAAGCAACAGTTCGGTATGGTCGCCAGGGTTCAGCTATTGTTAGCATCTCCTCTTTACTTATATCTTTTGGCAATTGTTTTATTTCCTTCAAACTATTTACTAAGGCAATATCTCCCAATGGAAACAGATCAGTTCGTTGTAGTGCATGCATCAGGTACACATCAATAGTCCAATGGCCGATACCTTTTAATTGAATAAGAATATTTCTCACTTCTTCATCTTTTGCAGCAGCCAACTTTCTCAACACAATTTTTTTAGAATGAATTGCTTCAGCTAATCCTCTTGCATAACCCATCTTTTGCCGGGTAAAATAGCAGGCCCGCATTTCTTCGTCGGTGAGCTTTAAAATTTTTGGCGGCGTTACATATCCAATCTTGTCTTTCAGTTTTTTAAATGCCGCATATGCAGCTGCTAAAGAAACCTGTTGCTCCAAAATCGTAAGAATCAATGTTTGAAACGTATTGGGCCTTGTCCACATGGGTGGAAGTCCATGCTGCTTAATAATGCCGGCTAGGTCAGCATCTTTTTTTGCCAGCTTTCGGCAAATTCCTGCAAAATTGGTTTCATTAAAAACAAGATATGATGATGTCATTAAAATTATTGTTTAACTTACGTATAGACCTTAAACCTTTCTGCTATGAAGAAGATACTCCCCTTTCTTTTCATCATGCTTGCAACATCAGTTGTTGCCCAAAATAAGGATTATCTACTCAGTTTGGATGGCATTGGTTCACTAAAAATAGGAATGCCCTTAGCTGAGTTGCAAAAACAACTACAAACGAAAATTACATTAAAAGTAATTGATACTGACTCCGTGAGACTTACTGAAACAGTCAACGCTAAATACAAGGGCATCGATGTTGAAATAGACCTGTTCAAAAGACAGGATAATATTATTGTTCTTGATGGGATAAGCTCCAGCAGCTCTTTATGTAAAACAAAATCAGGCATTGGGATCGGCTCTACTAAGTTGCAAATCATTGCAGCCTATGATGGCTACCATATTGATGCAAAGCCTTATTATGATTATGACAGCGATGACCAACCCCGAAAAAACAAAACAAAAAGTACTGTAACTATAAAAGAAGATAGAGAAGGTTATGCTATTGTGTTTACCCTGGTAAATAAAAAAGTAGTATCGTTTGTAGTACTTCCTATCTACGATGATGAAGAGTAGCTTGCTAATATATTTTATTATGAAAAGAATATTCTTACTCTTTTTTATTGCTGTAGCCTCTTGTGCGGCTGCACAAAAAAATGATTATACTTTTAGTATGAAAGGGCTTGGTTCATTACAGCTTGGCATGTCGCAGGCCAATGTAGAAAAATTGCTGAAAACAAAAATTCTCCTTCCAAATTCCCTGGATACAATCAATCATAACTACCAGGATACAGCGAAACTAAAATACAAAAACATTAATGTACAACTTGAGTTTGACCGAAGCTATTTTGCTCCTTATAAATTTCGAATGCGGCTAATTGGAATCAGGGCCAGCAGCCCGCTATGTAAAACAGCATCAGGCATTGGTATTGGCACAGATATGCTAAAAATTATTGCGGCCTACGACAGTTTTCATGTGAGGATTGAACCCGGCTATGTAACTTATTATGAAACCGAAAAAGGGAAAGGAAAAAGTACGCTAAGTATTTTAGATGATGTTGCAAGTGTCGGGCAATATGGGGAAGATGCTTACACCATGGTATTTTACCTGCTTAATAAAAAGGTAGTGTCGTTTGAGCTAAAAGCTAAATTAAAAGACGAAAGAGAATAAATAATAGCTCTACTTTGTTTTAAACTTTGCAATTGCCTTTTTTGTAAAATCACTCAGCACTAAACGACCGCTTATTTTTGCTCTCTCCATCAAAAAATCATTCCAATGCTCCGTTCCCTGCCAGAATATTTTTTTCATATCTGCCATTGCTGCCGGACTTGAATGCGATAATGCATTAGCAAGTTTCATTATTGATTCATCCATACCTTGTATATCAGGATGCAGCTCTGCAAACAATCCTTTTCTTCTTGCCCAATCCGCATTGCGCCACATTGTAGCATCAATAGCTAATTGAGAAAATTCAGATAATCCTATTTTTCTTTCCACCGCCGGGCCAACAACAAACGGACCGATACCTACAGCCAATTCGCTCAATTTTACATCGGCACCTTCCGCTGCAATTGCATAATCAACTGCCGCTGCAACACCCACACCGCCCCCTACACATTTACCATGTATACGACCAATAATAAATTTTGGACAAGTCCTCATGGCATTAATAACATTCGCAAAGCCACTAAAGAACTTTAAGCCTTCTTCTTCATTTTGTATGGCCACTAATTCATCAAAGGATGCACCGGCACAAAATGCTTTTTCACCTGCAGAACGAAGTATAATAACAACAGTATTGGGGTCTTCTCCTGCACGGCGAATTGTTGTTGCTAAATCAGCTAATACATGAGCCGGCAACGAATTACTCTGTGAATGAAAAAACTCAATACTTGTTATTCCGTTGTGTGTGGTTGACTTTACATATGCTTCCATAAAAAATATTTTAGTCGTTATGAACTTTAATTTCCTGACCTACTTTTATTATTCCATTGCCCTTGTGTAACAGGTTCATACCGAATTTTATTTTTTTGTCAATTGTACGATAAGTGGCTAATGTCTTTAATGGCTCCTTTCCGGCAACAGTGGTTTCCTGGTCAATAGTTGTTACTACACAGCGGCCACAAGTTTTTACTCCAAAGAAATCAATTGTATTAATAGTAAAATGCCTCCAGCTGTCTTCAATAAAAGGAGCGGCTTCTGTAAAAACAATATTCGGTCTAAAACGATTAACAGGAATTGGTTCTTCCAGTTTATTATTTAACTCATCTAACGATGATTGCCCGATGATTAGAAAAGGATAGCCATCTGAGAAAGAGGTTACCTCATTATTTTTTGCATATGGAAGCTCTACCATTCTTTTGGTAGTGTCCGGCATATAAACCAGTTCGCAATCAATCCCCAGCATTTCATTGAACCAGGCATCCATTTCCCGATCATCATAACACCAGGCATCACAAGTATCATCCCATATTTGTACATTTTTTGTACAGTGCCCGGATGTTATAAAAGGAATAGTAATATTTTTTTCAGGGAAATGTTTATGTGCAATATATAGTCCTTCCGGAATAATGGCTGTTTGTAATAATGCCATGGCTGCAGCATCCCGTTGTGTCAAAAACTTTCCATTTCTGTCAACCAGCATCCATCTTCTGTCATGTTCAAAGCCGGTAGCTGTTACCGTTGCTTCGTCCACACTAAAACCGCCAAGTGATTTTACAGGATAGATATACAATGCTGAAACGTAATACATTTTATACTGATTGATTTTTCATTGCTACCATTGTTAGTATTGTTGCCACACCGGTTATTTCGTCTGTTTCATCCAAGAATTCCACCAGCCATTTTACAATGCCTTTATCAATATCATCACCTCGCTTAAAATCTTCCGGCTTTTCAATGATACGTTTATCGTTGGGCAATTTTTCTTTGCAGGTGAATCGTATGTACACTTCTGCGTCGGGATAAACGGGTTTGGTAAACCGTAACTCATCTATACCATAATTTAACAGTACAGGGTTTTTATCATAGCTATCAACAAATAAACCTGCTGCCAAACTCATGATGAAATAGCCATGTGCCACCTGTTGCTCAAACATGGTCCCTGTAAAATCCGTTGTTTTGATATGCGCATAAAAGTGGTCGCCGCTTAAGTCAGCAAACTTATCTATATCCTCTGAGGTAATAACTCTTTTCTCCGTAATGATCTGTTCGCCAATTTGCAGCTCTTCAAAATATTTTTTAAACGGATGCTTGTCTGTTTTTTTACCAATAGCATTCGGTTGATAAACATTAGTGATTGCTGTTATCGTAGTTGGTGAACCTTGCAATGCAGTTCTTTG
>CAZXMP010000007.1:0-60498 GCA_964641575.1 uncultured Chitinophaga sp.
CAATGGGACTAGACTTTTAAACAATAGATTTTTTGCAATAGTAAAACCCTTCGTTATGAAGGGTTTTTTATTTACGATTTAGATAATGCCTCACCCATTTTTTGCATAGTAAAATATAGCAAGGTCATAAATACAGAATAACAAATTGTCATCCCCCACGCAAAACCGTTTTCAAAAGGATTAATAAGCATAGCAAAAATTTCTGCGGCTAATGAAAATGGGTCGGTTACCACATCCCAACTATTAAAGCGCAGAAATCTGCCTATATAAATTCCAAAAGCACTTAACCACATTACTCCAAACACCAAGGCAATAGAAAATTTCTTTCCTTTTAGTAAAGCAGCAATCTGTTCAATCCTTCTGAGTGATAAAACACCAGCAATAATACCGTTCCAGGCAAAGGAAAAAATTAATAATAAATCAAACCACTTGGGTGCCGAATCAACATGTGTAAGATGAAAAAGATCTGTAATGATATAAAATGAATTGGGAATAAAAAGCAACCAGGCTGAAGCCACAATAATGAGTTTCCATTTGTTTTCAATAATTGAAACATTGGTTGTCATCCATTGAGTAATCCAATAAGGCACAAAAGCCAGGAATAAGTTCCACGGGAGAAAAACATATTCTATGGAGCCGGTTACTATCATCCTGGCAAATAATAGCAGGCAGCTAAAAGCAGAAGATAAAAGCAACCAATCCTGAATGGTACTGGAAACAGAAAGTTTCGTAAGCTCTATATTTTTTAATTTATACATGCTAGAATTTTAGGAATAAAAACCAATAGGCCTGTAACTAAAGCAACGACAGCTGCGATTAACACGGCGGCTGCAGATAGATCTTTAATCACTTTTATGTGATTATTTCTTTCAGTTGATATAAAATCCATTGTTTTTTCAATAGCCGTATTAATTATTTCAGCTACCCAAACAAACCCAATGGAGAGAGTCAACGCAATAATTTCCATAATTGTAACAGAAAGAGCAATTGATAAGATAACTACCATAACAGTTGAAGCAAGATGAATAAGGGCATTATGCTCTTCTTTGAAAAAAGCTTTAATACCTTCAAAAGCATACTTAAAACTTTGGCCTCTTGCCCGAAGTGAAAATAAATTAGTGTTTTTCATAGCCAGAGAAAATTAGATTTTACCAAATACTTTATTTCTCAACAAGTCTGTTTGCTCTACCATCAACTCATTCCATTTCCAACCATGAATAGAAGTACATTTTCTTCCTTGCCGAAAAGCTGAACGCATCGCTTTCCAATGTTCTGGCATTGTGATAAATCCATACGCTACTGTTGCCAAAACAGGAAATGAAATACGACCATTGCCCAGCATAAAACTTTGCAGACAGACTTCGCCTTCATCAGTAGTATCGTAGCCCAGTAATACATGTTTAAGATCATGCCGGGCATAATGTTTTAACAGAGGAAGATCTCTTTTTTCAAGAAAGTGAAAAAGATCATTACCCAATGTACCTTCTGGCAACATATACAATTCCAATTCTGAATAGTTGAATGTGGCTGGTTTTCTTACTTGACGCAAGAGTGGCAACGCAATATTATGTGTAAGAAATACGAGTATGGATGATCGAATACGTTTAAAATATTTTTGCATAACTTTTATTTTACTCCTTTGATCATATTTTCTAATGCGGTGATATGCTCTGCAAAAGCTTTTTCGCCGGATTTTGTTATAGAATAAGTGGTGTTTGTTTTTCTACCAATAAACCCTTTGTGTACTTTGATAAAGCCATTCTCCTCTAGGTTTACCAGGTGTGTTGCAAGGTTACCGTCAGTCACTTCAAGTAGTTGTTTAAGATCATTGAAGTTGATTTCTTCATTCACTATCAGAATGCTCATCACACCCAGTCGAATGCGGCTTTCAAAAATTTTATTTAAACCTGTTATGGGGTTCTTCATACTGGTTATGCGTTTCTTTCATACTTGTACCACATAATAGCTCCATAAAAAATATGCAGCACTCCAAAACCTATTGCCCAGAAATAGAGGCCATAGCCAATCCAACACATATTAATTGCACCAAGAACTATTTCCAGGTAGCCGAGGTAACGTATATCTGTCCAGGTGTATTTGCTTCCGTTAATTAAACCAAGCCCATAAAATATCAAACAGGCAGGTGCTACAAACCTCCATTCACCATATTGTAGCATTCCCAATACAAATAATCCGCCGGCAACAATAGGAACTAAAAGGTTCCATAATAAACGACGTGAAGTATGATCCCAAAGTGGAAGATTTAATTTTCTGGACCGTTGATAGGTAAGCAAAAAGGAAAGTAAAAGAGCTAGAATAAAAACGGCTGCACCTAAGAGTAGCAAACGCAACGTAATCAAATCAGTTGTTATGTTGCGAAATGGCTCAGCAGGAAACCTCCACCCTGGTTCAGCAAGTATATCATTCGCAATCCATGCACCTACCAATGCACAGATTCCTGCCGCAATGCCGCTCAACCCACTCAGACTGATAAAGCGACTGCTTCGCTCCATCAATTGTTTAATATCCTTTAAGGTTTCGGTGGGTTGTTGGTTTCTTTCTTCCATAAAAAGCACTTTGTACTACAAAGTACAAATTAATTTCCCACTCCTCCAAATAGTTTTTTCCGTTTCCTACCCTCTTATCAATGATTTAACAATCCAAAATCCATGTATTGACTGTATTTTTACGCAATAATGCCTATCCTGAAACTATACAAAGCCTTTAGCTTTTCAGTTCTATTTATACTTTTTCTGCAGCCGGTACTGGCGCAGCGAAAAATCATCAGTGGCGTGGTAAAAGATTCGCATAGCGAAGAAACAATTCCTTTTGCTTCTGTTAGTTTCAAAAACACCACCATGGGTAAACTAACCGACTCAGCCGGTAGTTTTACTTTTTATTTTAACGATTGGCCTTCGGATACCCTGGAGATTACCTGCGTAGGCTATCAGCCATTTCGTTACCTCATAGAAAAAGGCAGAGACTCCATTCTTCTTAACATTATTATGGAGAGAGGCACTTTTAATGAAGGTGCCCAATTAAAAGTAAAAGTGAATAAAGGATTACTCGTTTGGCGAAAGATCGTTCAAAACAAACCGAATAATGATCGTTATCGTTTTGCCAACTTCTCTTATGAGTTATACAATAAACTTGAACTTGATTTAAAGAATATCAACTTCGAAAAATTTGGCAAGTTAAAACCACTTAAGTCTATCACCAACCTGATCAATCAAAACATTGATACATCCGAAGGACTAAGATATTTGCCAGCCTATTTAACAGAAGCTATCTCTGATTACTATTATCAAAAATCACCCAAGAAAAGAAGAGAAATAATAAAAGCGGCCAACACCAACGGTGTAAAAAATGAAAGTGTTTTGAAACTTTTAGGAGGCATGGACCAGGTAGTGAATATATACAACAACTTCATTCCTGTTTTTGATAAACAATTTGTAAGCCCGGCCAGCGATAATGGCGATTACTATTATAATTACCAGGTAATAGATACACAGCTTATTGCCAACCAACGTTATTTTCATTTAGTGTTTACGCCACGCAGAAAGGGCGGTGATACTTTTGAAGGCGATTGTTGGGTACATGTTGGCACATTCGCCATTCAACGAATGAACCTTCGATTGGGCAAAGAAGCGAATGTAAATTTTGTAGAGAATCTGAGCCTGATACAGGAGTATAAAATGATTGATGATTCTACCTGGTTTTTATCAAAAGATAAATTTGTGATCGACCTCTCTCCCGCCGGAAAAGACAGACCGGGTTTTATTGGAAGAAAAACAACTACCTATAGAAATATTGTTGTCAATGATTCATCAGTAATTACCGAGTTAAATAAAAATAAAATACAGGAAGAAATAATTACGTTGCCCGGTGCTGCTGAAAAAGAAAAATCATTTTGGGCAGTTGCCCGACATGAGCCATTGAGCAAAATAGAAAGCGGCATCATTAAAATGATCGATACATTGACCAATGCCCCGGTGTTTCAAAAGTTTACTAAAACAATGGGCTTTATTGGTACCGGTTATTTAGATGTAGGTAATTTTCAATTAGGACCATGGATGAACTGGATAACCACTAATGGTTGGGAAGGCTTCCGGGTTCGATTTGACTTTGGCACTAATAAGCACTTTGATAAACGATTCCGTTTTCATACTTATTTAGCCTATGGATTTGGCGATAAAAAATTAAAAGGTATGGGAGAAATGTTTTTTCTGCCCAACAAGGACCCCCGTACTTATTTATATGCATCCTTTACCAACGATTTGGACTGGGGGCAAAACTATTATGGAGAAATATCGCAGGATAATGTTTTTGCCCTTGCTGTTCGAAAGAAAGGTATTGTTGTTAAAAATATTAAAGTGAATGAAAAAAGGTTTGAGTTTTTTAAAGAAGTAATACCATGGATGTCAAATCTTGTTGCGATAACGCATAAATCGCACCTCCCTCTAAGAAATTTAATACCGCTGGATTCTTTTAAAGCAACAGGCAATAATAAACCACTTACCAATTTTGAAGTGGCGGTACGTTTTCGTTTTGCCTACCTCGAACGTTTTTTAGAAAGTCATTTCTACCGCACCAGCCTTGGTAGCATATATCCAATTGGTGAAATAAATATCAGCAGAGGTTTTGCAGGAGTATTTAGAAGCAACTACAGCTACACAAAAGTATCCGCCAGCGTTTCTGATTACTTTAAAATTCCACCATTCGGTAATATTTCCTGGTATGTATATGGAGGAAAAACTTTTGGCACTTTGCCTTACACTTTGCTTGATATTGCACCGGGCAATGAAATGTACTACTATAATAAGTATGCATTTAATATGATGAATCGCTGGGAGTTCATTCATGATCAGTATGCAGGGGCCAACATCGAACATAATATTGGCAATGGCATCTTCCGCTTATTTCCCAAACTTCGCTTCCGGCAATTCTGGACGGCTAAAGTTTTAGTGGGAAGTCTTTCTGAAAAAAATAAAGAATTAAATTTTAAACAGGGCCATAGTTTTCAAACATTGGATGGTAAACCTTATTTAGAATTAGGAACCGGCGTTGATAATATTTTCCGTGTATTCAGGATCGATTTTATCTGGAGGGTACTACCAACGACACTTACAAGAGTGAATGATAAAAACTTTGGAGTGTTTGGAAGTTTTAGGGTGGCGTTTTAAACAATCGTCACTTCAATCCCCATCCCCCTTAATTTTTCTTGCAAATGTTCGGAGATACCGCTATCGGTAATGATCTGGTCCACTTCTTCTAATCCGCAAATTCTGCCAAAGCCCCGTTTGCCAAATTTGCTGGAGTCGGTGAGTACAATTGTTTTTTGTGCAGCTTCAATCATCTTGCGATTGAGTTGTGCTTCCATTACATGCGTAGTAGTAAGGCCAAATTCAATATCAATTCCATCCACCCCTAAAAATAATTTGCTGCACGAAAAATCTTCGAGCATTTTTTCTGCATACAAACCTGTACCGGAAGAAGAACTTTTTCTGAGGATACCACCCAATACCAATACTTCAATATCGGAATCATGATTTAATTCGGTAGCTACATTGAGTGCTGCTGTAATAACAGTAAGATGACCTTTGGGTTTTATACTTTTTGCCAATGAAAGAACGGTGGTGCCAGATGCAATTATTATACAATCATCTTGTTCTATTAAATCTGCTGCAACAGTACCGATGTCTGCTTTTTCTTTTGCTTTTATTTTTTCTTTCTCGCTTACATGCCTGTCCGCAGTATAAGGATTGCTGAGTGTGCCGCCACCATGTGTGCGGAATAAAAGGTTTTTGGTCTCCAGCAGTTTTAAATCCTTTCGAATGGTAACCGATGAAACATTTAAATCATTACAAAGGTCAAGCACATTTACTTTTCCTTCCTTCTTTAAGGTGTCAAGAATATGCTGGTGCCGTTCGGCCAGCGAATGAACAACTATATTTTTAGCGACAGCCATGCGTCAATTTAACCAGATGTTATTGAATTTCAAAAGATAAAATAAGTCTAAAGCCATTTCCCGATACGAAACAATAAAAAATCATTGTTATTTCGAAATATTTTTAATTGTTTAGTTAAATTTTTCTTTACTTTCATTTTCTTATCAATCACTTTCGTTTTAAGATTAAGTGAAACTTAATGAAGGAATAGAAAATGAACAAATTCTCTAATTCAGCCAATATTACCAACCGCAGCCAACAATTAGAAAGGCTGTCAAACCCTCAAATGGAATGGGATATTATTGTAATTGGAGGAGGTGCTACGGGATTAGGAATTGCGCTGGATGCAGTTTCCAGGGGATACAAAACTTTGCTATTGGAGCAGTCCGACTTTGCAAAAGGCACATCCAGCCGCAGCACCAAATTGGTGCATGGCGGTGTTCGCTATCTGGCACAAGGAGATGTAAAGCTGGTTCGGGAAGCCAGCATTGAACGGGGGCTGCTGCACCAAAATGCCCCACACCTGGTAAAAAATCAAACTTTTATTGTTCCGGTATATAGTCTTTGGGATAAACTCAAATACACAATCGGTCTTAAGCTATATGATCGAATTGCAGGTAAACTTCGACTGGGCCCATCCAATTTTATTTCCCGCAAAGAGGCATTGGAAAAAATGCCGGGTATAAATGAGAAAGGGTTAAAAGGAGGAGTGCTCTATCACGATGGGCAATTTGATGATTCCCGTTTAGCTATTAACCTTGCTCAAAGCATTTTAGAAGCCGGGGGCACGGCTATTAACTATGTAAAAGTGGTGAACCTCTTGAAGAATGATAAAGGAAACATCGCCACAGTAGTGGCAGAAGATACCGAAACAAAAAAATCATTTCAACTGAAAACTAAAGCTGTTGTAAATGCTACCGGTGTTTTTGTAGATGATATACTGATGATGGATAAGCCTGGCAGTGCAAAAACTATTTGCGTAAGCCAGGGTGTCCATATTGTACTGGATAAAGAGTTTTATCCTAGCAGTGATGCATTAATGATACCAAAAACAAGTGATGGCCGTGTATTATTTGCGGTGCCCTGGCATGGTAAAATAGTAGTGGGTACTACTGATACCCCTGTTGAAGAAGCATCACTTGAGCCGCAGGCATTGGAAAAAGAGATCTCTTTTATATTGGAAACAGCAGGTAGCTACCTGAAAAGAAAACCGCAGCGTAGTGATGTGTTGAGTGTATTCGCTGGTTTGCGACCATTGGCGGCTCCACAAAATGGAGAACAAAAAACAAAAGAAATTTCCCGCAGCCATAAAATAATTGTTTCTCCCTCTCACTTGTTTACTATTCTTGGCGGCAAGTGGACGACATATCGAAAAATGGGAGAAGACATGGTAAACCGGGTTGAAAAAGATTTACAATGGCAACATAACGAACCTACCACCGCCAGTTTACATATTCACGGCTATGAAAATAATATTAACTGGAAAGATCCCTTGTACTTCTATGGAAGTGATGCAAAATTAATCCGCCAGCAAATGAATGGCGATGCTAATGAATGGATCAGTGAGGAATTAAAAATTCATAAAACACAAATTACCTGGGCAGTAGAACATGAAATGGCCAGAACAATAGAAGACTTTTTATCAAGAAGAACAAGAGCACTTTTATTGGATGCCAGAGAGAGCCGTCGCATTGCGGCCGAAGTAGCTGTGGTAATGGCAAAAGCATTAGGAAGAAACCAGGAGTGGATAGATGAGCAGGTTACCAGTTTCAATCAATTAGCAGAACAGTATATATTAAAATAATTTCTGAATTGTACAATAGCACGGACAGAACTTAATTATTTCATAACAACCAATAACGATTGTGCATATGAAGCTGTCATTTCTTTGCGGGCAGAAAAAAAGAAAAAAGAATGAACTGTATAACAGTTCAAAAGCTGTCGATTCTTTTTTCCGACTCTCTACTGCATTGCCTGCCCCAATTTTTTATTTTTTCATCCCTAATAATTTAATCATTATGAGATCGCTAACAACTGCTGCAAAAAAATTACTTGCAGGTCCCCGCTTGTTGCTGGCTTGTTTGCTCCTTACCATCAGCTTTGCTGCATTGGCACAGGAAAAAACAGTTAGTGGTGTAGTTAAAAACCCTGAAGATGGTTCGCCGATTGCGAATGCATCAGTGCAGATAAAAGGCACCAGATCAGGTACACTCACCGATGACAAAGGAGCTTACTCATTAAAAGTAAGTGATAATCAAACCCTGATTATTTCAGCTGTTGGTTATAAAAATTTTGAAACAAGAGTAGGCAATCGCACTGTTATCAATATTGATTTAATAAATAATAATCAGGAGATGGAAGGTGTTGTAGTTACAGCACTCGGTATAAAAAGAGAGGAAAAAGCATTAGGCTATGCCACTACTACTGTAAAAGGAGAAGAGCTTACCAACGCCTTATCCAGCAACTGGACGGATGCATTATCCGGAAAAGTAGCTGGTTTAAATCTTGTTCGTTCCAATGGTGGCCCTGCAGGTTCGAACAAAATAATTTTGCGGGGAGAAAATAATCTTACTGGCGATAACGAAGCACTGATAGTGGTAGATGGAGTAATTATAAACCAAGGTAGCGGCCGCCGTAGCAGTATTAATGGTGAAACGCCGTATGGCACGGGTAGTGATAATATGCCTGCTGATTATGGAAGCAGCTTGAATGATATAAACCCAGAAGACATTGAATCTGTTACTGTACTAAAAGGACCTGGCGCTGCTGCGTTGTATGGTGAAAGAGCTGCCAATGGTGCCATAGTTATTACAACTAAATCTGGCGGAAGTAATAGCAAGAAAAAAGGTATCGGCATCACTTTTAATTCCAATGCCTCAATAGAGCAAATAAACAGATGGCCTGATATGCAATTTGAATATGGCCAGGGACTTGATGGTACCCCTTATTATTCTTTCGGAGCGTCTGCGGATGGTGCAAGTACCAGTGCAACAAGTTCTGCATATGGCCCACGATTTAATGGCCAATCGTTTTATCAGTTTGATCCGGTTACACAAGCCCGGGGTGTAGAAAGAACTCCATGGGTAGGCTATGAAAATAAGCTGCGGGATTATTTTGAAGAAGGTAATACTATCACCAATAGCATAAGTTTAAGTGGTGGAACTGAAAAAACAACAGCCCGTTTCTCACTAACTAATGTTTCTAATAATTGGATTATGCCTAACACAGGTTATAAGCGTAATACAGTAGCATTGTCAGTAAACTCAAAAATCAGTGATAAACTACAAATAGCAGCCAAAATAAATTATACAAACAAATGGAGTGAGAACCTACCCGGAAATGGTTATGGCAACCAATCCATCATGTACTGGTTTATTTTCTGGCAACCAAATGCCGACCTTGATTGGCTGAAAAACTATTGGGTTAACGGGCAAGAAGGAAGAAGAATATTATATCCTTACAGTACATTTCCAGAAAACCCTTACGCTGTTGCTTACGAATTTCTTAACCGCTCTAACAGGCATGGCGTTACGGGAAGCCTTCAGGCCACCTATAATTTTACAAAAGACCTGAGCTTACAAGTAAGAACATCGATGGATATGAGCTATGAGCAAAGATCACAAGAACGTCCATACGATGCAGGTTCAAGATTTCAAAAAGGAAGTTATAGAACACAGAACATTTTCTCACAAGAAGCCAGCAGCGACTTTTTGTTGAAATACAGTAAAAAAATAAATAATGATTTTGATTTCTCTATAACTGGCGGTGGTAGCATTTTACGTAACAATTATAACAGGGATGAAAACCGTGCAGACTCACTTACTTATCCGGGAGTGTATTCTATGTCAAACAGTGCCGGTCCATTAGTTACTATTCCCTGGAAAAGTGAATATGGTATCAATAGTTTTTATGGCGTAATTACATCAGCTTACAAAAATTTTCTATTCCTGGATTTAACAGGTCGCCAGGATTGGAATAGCGTATTAGCTACTCCACTACGAACTACTAACGCCGGCTTCTTTTATCCCTCAGCCAACGTAAGTTTTATTGCTTCGGAAATTTTCAGCTTACCAAAATCAATTGACTTTGCAAAGTTCAGATTTTCCATTTCCGGAGTTGGTGGAGGTGGAACAGTACCTTATCGTACAGCATTTAATTTTGCAACTGCAGGAAGTTTATACAATGGAGGTCTGCAAAATCCGGCTACATTAGCCAATCCAGATTTAAAGCCGCTTAAAACAATAACCTATGAAGCAGGAACCAATATAAAAATGTTTAAAAACCGTTTGAGCTTTGACTTTGCTGTGTATACAGGAAATACAAAGAATCAAATATTGGAAAGAGTTATTGATCGTTCGGCTGGTTTTTCCAGGGCAATAATAAATGCTGGTAGGGTAAATAATCAAGGACTGGAAATAGCACTTCTTGGCACTCCAATAAAATCGACCAAAGGACTTACCTGGACATCTAGTATACTTTTCTCAACTAACCGCAATAAAGTAGCAGAGCTTGCAGATAGTTCGGTAGTTCTTCGTACCGGACCAGTTGGCGGTGGGCAGATTGTAGCTAAAGTAGGTGGCAGTATGGGTGACCTTTATGGAAGAGGATATGTAAGAGCCCCTGATGGACAAGTAGTATATGATGCAACAACAGGTTTTGCACAAATTTCGCAAGATGTTGTTTACCTGGGCAACACTATACCTAAGGGTAAAGTAAGTTTAGGTAATGAATTTTCATTAAAAGGATTTACGCTGAACGTTTTGTTTGATGCACAATTTGGTGCTGTTGGACACTCTCTTATGCATTATAAAATGGCGGAGCAGGGAAAATTAACAAAGACCTTACCCGGCCGGTATAATGGTATCATAGGTAATGGAGTTGTATTGGATGTAGATGGAAAATATATTCCGAATACTACCATTGCAACAGATATAGATGAATACTATCGTTCGCATTGGGGAATTGATAATGCTGAAGGCAGCACTTTTAGTACTGACTTTATAAAATTCAGAGAAGCCCGTCTCGATTATAGCTTAAATGCAAAACTTACAAAGAAACTGGGAGTACAACGATTAACGTTTGGTATATACGGACGCAATCTTTTTATCTGGTCACCGTGGCCCATGTTTGATCCGGAGTTTGGAACCCTGGCCGGAACAGATATTGTAACAGGCTTTGAAATTGGCCAATTCCCATCTACAAGGACTTTAGGATTTAATCTTATTGTTGGACTATAAATTTAGAAACAATGAAACTAATGTTATATAAATTATCATACGTTGCAATACTATTCAGTATCGTATTGGCATCCTGCACAAAAAATTTCGAAGAAATAAATACTGACCCCAATGCCAACCCGGTGGCACTACCGCAACAATTGCTGCCTCCTGCTCTTGTAAATACACTAACCTATAATATGATTCGTAATAGGAATTTTAATAACGAATTGATGCAGGTTTCTGTGGATCTTGGTGATGGAGAAGGGAAAGTATTCCGGTATGACTACCGGGCAAGTTGGGCAGATTACCTATATAATGGATTATATTCCGAACTGACCAATTTTAAGGATGTATATACGATTGCAAGCGGAGATCTTAACCGCAATGAATCCTATATGGGCATTTCTCTTATTTGTCAATCATGGATATACTCGATACTTACCGATACGTATGGTGATATACCTTATTCTCAATCAAATCTTGCCCGTGACAGCAGCATCTTTGAACCAAGATTTGACAGACAACGAGATATTTATCTTGATATTTTTCAAAAGCTGGAAGAAGCTAATAGTTTACTAAGTCTCAACAGAGCAATCATTGGCACCAGCGATCCTGTTTATAGTGGTAATGTTTCCCGCTGGCGGAAGTTTGGAAACTCTTTATACCTACGCTTACTTTTGAGAATTTCCGGAAAAGCGGAAGTAACCAGTTTATGTGCTGCAAAAATTAAAGACATTTTGCAAGATCGTCCTGCTGAATATCCGGTAATGGCTAACAACGACGAATCGGCTATTTTAAGATGGACAGGCGCCGGGCCTTATACTTCTCCTTATAATAATGTAAGAGAACAAGATTTTAGAGCGCCGGGTATTGCCAGTTTTTTTATTGACAACCTGGTAGTATGGAATGACCCACGCATTGATATAAGCTTGGGAACAAGTGGAATTAACAGGTGGCGTATAGCTCCGTATCAAGGTGCTTTTAGTGGTGTACCCAGTGGTTACTCTCCCGGAGCAGATCCGATTAAAAAGTCTTATTTCTATTCCAATACTTCCGCTGTCAGCTTGCAAACTGATCCGTTAACAGGTATGATGATGAACTATGCGGAGTTAAAATTCATAATGGCGGAAGCTGCTGTAAAAGGTTGGATTAACAGTTCAGCAGAAAGTCATTACAACGATGGTGTTTTAAATAGCATTACGTTATGGGTTCCCGGCTGGTCTGTTCCAATTGCAACTTATTTAGCAGCAGCAGATATTGCCTGGGACAATACAGGAACATTAAATGATAAAATGGAACAAATTCATTTGCAAAAATATTATGCACTGTTTCTGGCGGATCATCAACAATGGTTTGAGTATCGTCGTACCGGCCACCCTGTTTTGCCAGTTGGAGCTGGCTTAAGAAACAATGGTGTAATGCCCGCAAGAATGACCTATCCTGTTTATGTGCAATCAACGAATCCAACCAATTATCAATTAGCTGTTGCAGCACAGGGACCAGATGTAATATCAACACAGGTTTGGTGGCAAAAACCATAATGATAAAAATGTTTAAATACACTTTTTAAAATAACAGCAATGAAAAAAAATATAATATACTTATTCATTTTAACAGCCATGATTGGTTTGGTAGGATGCAAAAAAGAAAATTATCCGGGAGGGAAAATCAGTCCCTATATTTCCATTTTTGATATTCGGGATTTATATAAAGGAGCTGACGTTACTCTGGGCATAGACAATATGTTTGGCTCTGATAAAATCACCGGTATTGTAACTTCAGATCATTCAGGTGGAAATTTGCCTGCAGGTTTGTTGATTTTACAAGATAGTCGTCGTCTATCACAGGCTCGTGGAATTTCCATAGCAATAGGTGCTGATGCAGCCAATTA
Source organism: uncultured Chitinophaga sp. (assembly GCA_964641575.1). Taxonomy (GTDB): domain Bacteria; phylum Bacteroidota; class Bacteroidia; order Chitinophagales; family Chitinophagaceae; genus JJ008. The sequence goes on from CAZXMP010000007.1 coordinate 13,059, forward strand.
CCAGCCGGGTGATTCTTTAGTAATTAACATGGTTGGTGCTGTATTAAAAAGAATAAATGGCATACTTCAGGTAACGGGTATTGAAAGCAGCGACATCACAAAAATTTCATCTGGTAATACTGTAACGCCTTTAATTGTAAAAGCTAATGCAGTATTGGCCAACCCTGATGGTTTTGAAAGTACATTAATAACGGTTACAAGAGTTGGATTTGATGCTTCCTATCCTGCAGGAACTACTTATTTAGGAGACAAAATCATCAATGATGGTTTTGGAAACCTGATATTGCATACCGAACCAACTGCCAGTTATGCAAATAATGTTATCCCATTTCTTTCAAACTTTACAGGAATAATTTTCAAAAACGAAACAACAGCTCCGCAATTGTGGCCAAGAACAATTGCAGACATCGTTATTCTTAGTGCTACTGCACCTAAAATTGCTCCTTTAGTAATTACTGGTTATTTAGTTGACCCGACTGGAACAGATGCTAACTATGAATATGTACAGTTAATGGCTACAAAAAATATTGATTTTGCCATTAATAATTTTTCGTTAGTAACTACAAATAATGCCGGAGCAAATATACCAACCGGTTTTCCGGCAAATGGATGGGCTACCGGTAGTGCCAGAACGTACAAAATAAATATCACTTCAGGTACAGTTACAAAAGGCCAATATATTTATGTAGGAGCCAATAAGAATATTTGGGGTGCTGGCTCTACTAATATCAGTGCTTCTTTTTGGATAAGTAAAATGTATGCCTCTGTCGCAGGTGATGGCTTTGGCACTGCCACTACTAATTTGCTGGCCAATAGTGGAAATGCAGGTGGTATAGCGGTATTCGATCTTACTAATGTTACCAATGATACAATTCCAGTTGATGTATTGTTTTATGGCGGTGGCGGCAGTCTCTACACAGCCGGCCCACCCGAAAGAGGTTATAAGATTACTAACACTGATTACTACGATATCAAAAATCCATCAACCTTACAAGTGCAACCCTATTTTAACCAGGGATCTAATACAGGCAAATTAGCTTTCCCTCCCGCTACCAATTTTGTAAGGCTTGGAGGCACTTATAATATAATAACTGGCAGGTGGACAACAGCCCGTACATTAAACGCAATTGCATTAACCGCTGCTTCAACTGTTGCTGAAATTGAAGGAGCCACAACTATTGAAGAATAAATTATGCAACGAAGAAAGTTTATACAACATACTGCATGGCTTACCGGTGGATTAATAGTTATAGGTTCATTACCTGCGATAACTGGTGGTAAAAAAATAAAAGGAAGAGTTTCAGCCAAAGGCACTGGAATAAAATCTGTAGTAGTTAGCGATGGTTATTCTGTAGTGATAACAGACAATAATGGAAAATATGAATTGGAACCACATCCTGATGCTACAACTATTTTCATTAGCACCCCTGCCGCTTATGAATTTTTACAGGAGAAAGGCGTTGCCAGTCATTATAAATTCATTGAAAATATTAAAGGAAAAAAAGGTGGCGACTTTTCACTTACGCCACTTGACAAAAATGACAACGACCACAGCTTTGTAATTTGGGCTGACCCTCAAGTAAAAAATGCAAGTGATGTAGAAAAGATGATGAAGCAATCGGTACCCGATGTACAGAAATGGGTAACAGCAGCTGGCAGCGGAGCTCTATTACATGGAATAACTGTTGGTGATATTGTGTGGGATGAATTACACTTGTTCCAGGATTATAATAGGGCGGTAGAACAAATGGGGATACCATTTTTCCAATGCATAGGTAATCATGATATGGATTATAATAAAGGCGGCGATGAAAAATCGGATGATACCTTTCAAAAAACTTATGGGCCTACCTATTACTCCTTCAACAGAGGTAAAGCCCACTATATTGTGATGGATGATGTTCGTTATCTTGGAAAAGACAGGGAATATGATGGCCATATTTCGCAACAACAATTAGATTGGTTACAAAAAGATCTTGCATTTGTACCAAAAGAAAATTTGATAATTCTTTGCGTTCATATACCTGTACATAATGGTATAAAAAATAATAAAGAATTGTATCCATTACTCGCCGGCAGAAATGTTCATATCATGTCGGGGCATACACACTATCATCGCAATGTAATTACAGATAATGTTTACGAACATAACCATGGTACGGTTTGCGGCGCCTGGTGGACTGGAGCTATCTGTGGTGACGGCACACCTTGCGGTTATGGAGTATATAATGTAAAAGGAAATCAATTAGAGTGGCGTTATCAATCAACTGGCGAAGATGCTAATCACCAGATGAAAATATTTATAGAAGATAAACCTGATTCGAAAAAAGAATTGCTGGTAAATATCTGGAACCATGATGAAGCCTGGAAAACTGAATATATCGTGGATGGTGTTTCCAAAGGTTCTTTAGAACAATTCACTGGCTTTGATCCGGTTGCTTACAAAACATTATTAGGACCAGATCTTCCAAAGCCAAGAGGATTTGCTGAACCGAGAAAAACAGAACATATGTTCAAAGCAATGATCCCGGCTAATACAAAAGAAGTAAAAGTGGTAGCCACCGATCGCTTTGGTAAAAAATTCGTTGAAACATATAAAGCATAATTGATGAAGAAAACTATTCTGTCACTACTGATGGTGGGTTGTAGTATTTCTGCTATTTCACAAACGGCAAAATGGGATAGTACTTTTCGTCCCAACAACTATGTGCAACGGGTAGAATATTTTCGCAGTTATCCCAATAGCGACAAGGATATTATTTTTTTGGGCAATAGTATTACTGATTATACAGACTGGAATGAATTATTAGAAATAAAAGAAGCAAGGAATCGTGGCATCTCCGGGGATATAAGTTTTGGTATACTGGAAAGATTGGATGAAATAACAGAAGGTAAACCAGCAAAAGTCTTTATCCTGATCGGCATTAACGATATTGCCCGTAATATTCCTGACAGTGTACTGGTAGATAATTATAAGAAAATGATCACCCGGATAAAAAAGGAATCTCCTAAAACAAGAATCTATTTCAATACGCTGCTTCCGGTAAATAATACATTCCCTGCAAAAAATCATTTTGGCCGAGACGGGCAGATCGCTTTTGTAAATAATGCTTTAATTCAATTGTGCAGTACTGAAAAAGTAACGGCAATCGACATTCATCCTAAATTTTTGGATGCCGATAAAAAATTAGATAAAAAGTATACCTATGATGGACTGCATTTAAATGCAGCAGGATATAAATTATGGGCTGAGTTGTTGAAACCATTTTTAAAAGATTAAGAGCTGTATTGTTTTGAAACACGGAGGCCCCAAGACACAAAGGCACGGAGAAGAGAGTTGATTAAAAACCTTAGTGTCTTGGTGTCTCCGTGACTTGGTGTTTCAAAAGTTGAGTAGCTAATGTATTTTGCATAGATTACAAATAACCACAACCGCTTGCAAAATGGTGAATAGAATTCCTACAGTACAAGAGTGGCTCTCACCTTTTCTTTCACTGAAAGAAAGGTTGCGAACTATCCGCCATTGGCGGATGCAACAGACGATGCTCAGGGAAATGAAGTTGGCTAAAAAAATAAAATTTCTCTATATAAACCAACCTAATTTCTTTTAAAGATTTCAAACTATATTTAGTCATAATAATAAACGATTGCTATGCCCGATTACATTTTGTCCCTCGATCAGGGAACTACCAGTTCAAGAGCTATTGTGTTCGACAAGAAAGGAAGTATTGTTGCTACAGCACAAAAAGAATTCACCCAAATTTTTCCGCAGCCCGGTTGGGTAGAGCATGATGCCAATGAAATATGGAGCACACAATTAGGCGTGGCAACTGAAGCGGTACTAAAAGCCGGATTAAATATTACTGATATTGCAGCTATTGGCATTACCAATCAACGGGAAACTACCGTGGTGTGGGACAGAGATACACATCTTCCCATTTATAATGCCATTGTTTGGCAGGACAGAAGAACTGCAGACTATTGCGATTCATTGAAGAAAGACGGCCATGCGCCAACCATCCAGGCAAAAACAGGATTGGTTACAGATGCCTACTTCTCCGGCACCAAAGTAAAATGGATCTTAGATAATGTAGAAGGCGCCAGAGACAAAGCACAAAAAGGCGAATTATGTTTCGGCACTATTGATAGCTGGTTGCTTTGGAAATTAACCAATGGTAAAGTGCATGCAACAGATATGTCGAATGCTTCAAGAACATTACTATATAATATCCATGATTTGAAGTGGGATGAAGAATTGTTGTCGCTATTTGGTATTCCTGATAGTATGCTACCGGAAGTTCGCAGCAGCAGCGAAGTATATGGGTATACTGAAAATATATTAACGGCAACACCAGTTCCGGTGAGTGGTATTGCAGGTGATCAGCAATCAGCCCTGTTCGGACAAATGTGTACACAACCCGGCATGGTAAAGAATACTTATGGCACTGGTTGTTTTATGCTGATGAATACCGGAACAAAACCTGTTGCTTCAAAAAATAATTTGCTGACCACTATTGCCTGGAAAGTAAATGGCGAAGTACATTATGCGTTAGAAGGAAGTGTATTTATCGGCGGCGCCGTTGTACAATGGTTAAGAGATGGATTAAAGATCATTCAAAAATCAGGAGATGTAGAAGCCCTCGCTTCTAAAGTAGAAGACAATGGCGGTGTGTATCTTGTTCCCGCATTTACCGGTTTAGGGGCACCGTACTGGAATCAACATGCCAGAGGAACAATGGTGGGATTAACAAGAGGAAGTAGTGATGCCCATATTGCAAGAGCCGCTATTGAAAGCATCGCATTTCAATCGATGGACTTAATGCAATCCATGGAAGCAGATGCCGGCTTGCCAATTAAAGAAGTGAGAGTAGATGGTGGTGCTACAGTAAATAATCAATTGATGCAATTTCAGGCAGACATTATCAATACAAATGTTGTACGACCACAGGTAACAGAAACAACTGCACTCGGTGCCGCTTATTTAGCCGGACTTGCAGTAGGATTTTGGAAAGACATCAATGAATTGCAACAGTACTGGCAAAAAGATAAAGCCTTTACTCCAACCATGACAGACGAAAAAAGAAATGACTTGCAAAAGAACTGGAAAAAAGCAGTAAAAGCTGCGCAGGCATGGACGGAGGAATAAAACCCCCAGCCCCTAAAGGGGAGTGAGAAAAATTTACTATAAAAAAGAAATAGTAATGAAACGATAAACCCAAAACACTAAACTAAAAACAATTTTTTATGTCTCCATTTATCGGTGAATTTGCAGGAACAGCTTTACTCATCATTATGGGTGCTGGTGTAGTAGCCAATGTTCTTCTTACCAATACAAAAGGTCAAAATAGCGGATGGATCGTTATTACGTTTGGATGGGCCATGGCCGTTTTTCTTGGCGTATATGCTTCTACTAGTTTGGGTGGTAGTGGCCACCTGAACCCGGCTATTACCATTGCACTCACCGTATTTGGTGATTTTGATGCTTCTTTAATGCCTACCTATATCCTTGCACAGTTTGGTGGTGCTTTTGTTGGAGCATGTATTGCATGGCTGGCGTATAAACAACATTTTGATGTAACAACGGATGCTGATTTAAAAATGGCGGTGTTCTGTAATGCACCTGCCATTCGTAATGTGGGTTACAATCTTATTACAGAGTGCATTGGTACTTTTATATTAACATTTGGAGCATTGGCCATGTCGAAACCAGCTGCAACAATGGGAACATTAGATGCATTGCCTGTTGCGTTATTAGTATTAGGCATTGGTTTATCATTAGGAGGCCCAACCGGCTATGCTATTAATCCAGCGAGAGATTTAGGACCACGGATTGCACATTTTATTTTACCTATCCCAGGAAAAAGAAATAGTGACTGGAGTTATAGCTGGATACCGGTAGTAGGGCCAATTGTGGGTGCGTTATTAGGAGCATGGGCCTTTAGCTTATTGTAATAGATAATTTTGTTACCAGCTAATTGCTACTATCGTCTTTGGTTGCGTCTCACACTTGTACTGAGGTAACACGGATGAGCATTTTGCGAAAAGCCTAATTGACAATAAAACTTTCACTATGAAAAAGTTTATCTTTCTTCTTTTATTACTAAACACAACCATGTTTCTTATGAGCCAGACTGCAGAAGACAAATTAAAAGAATTAAAAATTGAATTGCCTGTTATCAGCACCCCAATGGCCAATTATGTACATGTTGTAAGAACAGGTAACCTTTTATTTCTGGCTGGTAAAGGGCCTACAAATGCTGCTGGTGTTTATACTACTGGTAAAGTAGGAAAAGATTTGACGATTGAAGAAGGAAAAGCAGCTGCAAGATTAACAGCTATCAATCAACTGGCCGTTTTAAAAACAGAACTGGGTAGTCTTAATAAAGTAAAACGAATTGTAAAAGTATTAGGCATGGTAAATTGCGAAAGCGATTTTAAAGACCATCCAAAAGTGATCAACGGCTTCTCTGATCTGATGGTAGAAGTATTTGGCGAAAAAGGAAAACATGCAAGATCGGCCGTGGGTATGTGTTCGTTACCGGTGAATATGGCGGTTGAGATTGAAATGATTGTGGAAGTAGAAGAGGAGGATTTATAATTTTATTCTCTTGTATTGAATATTGATATAAGATAAAAATGATTGGAATCGTTGGACGTCAAACTAGGTTTTCTGGTATACTAATAAGGTCAATATAAAAATGACCTTATTAGTATAGACAAATATTTAATAAATTAAATCTAAGCTAATATGCTTATTAGCCCTAAAATTAATTGGATACCAAATCCAATCCATGCCCATTTTACCCTATTGCGTTTATAATCATCATTAATAAAAAATGAAATAATCAAACCAATTAGCCCTAAAAAAAATCCTAATGCGAACCCTCCAAAATGAAAGCCTGTTTCACCACCTTTTTGCTGTTGCTTAAACGCTTTTTCCAGTCTTTTTGTATCAAAAGTTCCATCGGGTGAAATATTATCTCTTAATTTTTTCTGTGCAATTTTAAAAGCCAGCCTGTCACTAAAACTCAATTTCTTACCAGAAATTTGTTCCACTTCTTTCACTTTTAGCCTCGAAAGTTCCAATAAGGAAATCTTAGATCCATCTACACCTAGCGGTAAGAATATTTCAGAAGCTTTTGGGTTGGGGCGGCTAACATTTACTGTAGCGAATGTGCTGGTTAAAAATACAAGGCTCAAAAGAGCTAAGAAAATTTTCTTCATGTTGCGTTTAATTTTTGGTTTACGAATAGACTAATTTATAAAAAAATCCGAAAATCAATTTGCGAATCCCTTTTTATTATATCCGCTCCTGTAACTTTTGTTTATAGCAGTCCTTACATAGGTTCTTATCCATTTAGTTTTTACGTTCCTGTTCAATGGGTGGCGGATCTAGCTTGTTGTTTTCTTCCTCGTATGCTTCTAAAGTCGCCATATACTCATTAAAGAGTTTGTCAATTGATTCATCTCCAAACTCTTTATCCCAATAGACGCCGGTAATAGAATGTATGCTTGTAACATCTTTGCTGTTGAGTGGATATGGACCAGCTACTCCTAAATAGTAAACTGGCTCGTCTTCTGAGAATGCGACCTTGTATAGATAAAATTTTTGTTGTTTCCCTTTATATAAAATTGTCCTCGCCCCTGCATCAGTAATCATACTGGGAGCTTCCTCATCCGTAGCATAACTATACAATTTGCTTTTGCCAAGTTCTTTCTGTGTTAGATAAGCAGGGGGAAAAAGTTTCAGTTTGTTCATTTTTTTTAATTGGTCATACAATTCATGCCTGAACTCATCAGTAGTAGCCAGTGTCATAATTGTTTTTGTATCAACCGGCTGGTTATTTTCCAGAAGAGCAATTGATGCCTGGAATCGTATTCCACGATTATTAAATTTGGCAAATTTTGCCAGCAGATTGTTTGTCTCGGCTGAATTAATAATGCCAAGTATACGGATCAGATCGGCATAATTATAAAGGCTTTCTTCTATATTTTTTTTATCACTTGCCAGTATCCTGTTAGTTGCTTCTATAAATGGCTTGCTATACTGTCTGATTAAACTTTTTTCAATTAAACTATCATCCAGCAATGAAGTGGTTAGGCCACTTACAAGTTCCCACATTGATTCTCTACCTGCCACCTGCATCAACTCCGGAAATAAAGTGGCTGTAAGTTCCAACGAATCATATAAAGTATGATAATAATAAGGCGCATTCCCTACTGCAAAAGAATTTTTTAACAGGCTTTCTTTTAAAATCGTAAATGAGGTTATGGTCTTTATTCCGGACAAATAAGAAACCACCAATGGTTTAACATATTCATCTTTCGGCTGAATAGAGGAGTAGTGGTTCTTAATAAAATCAATTGTTGAATTGTTACTGTCCAATGCTTCAATCCGTTGAAATATTAAACTATTCAAGTTCCTGGAATAGGTTGTATCAAAGTCCGGGTAAATTGTAAAGGCCAGTTTTTGCAATGCCGGTATATCAGCAGCAGTAAACTCTACATTATCCCACCATAATTTTATTTCTTCAATCTTTTTTTTATCAGCTCCTTTTAAGGTCGCAGTTAAATCACTCATTTTTGATCGCCCTATTCCGTCCCATTTTTTCTCATTTCTTATTTTAAACTCATTAAAAGGACGGTTGAACATATCGGCCATATCCTGTTGTGCAAAATGACCATATAATTCAAAAAGTTCATCCCCATTTAACACCAGTTGTACTTTTTTTACTAGATGTTCACCTGGCTTTATTACCGTAAAGCCTGCTCCGGTAAGATTACCTGTTTTGAAATATTTGTAATCCGCCAATGAATCCCCATAGGTTACATACTGATCAGATCTTCTTCTTAAGAAACCAGTATCAGAACTAAACCAATACCAATCAGGCAATTTGGTTTTATCGATATAAGTAGTAACGGCAGCTAATGAATCATACAGCATGAATCGTTCTACACCAGGAAGAATATCTTCTTCAGCATTATCAACTTTGCTTAATGGAAAAGGCGATACAGTAGTAAATGATTTATCAGGAGAATCAACTGTTTTCCATTCCGGCTGATTGTATGGTAACAGGCGAAAAGAATTCAAAAATCTTTTTGCAGCATTTTTTCCGGTTTCAGTTGGGATATATAATGCATACAAATAATAACTTACCCCTCCCCGAACCACTGTAATCATTTTCGTTTCAATAAAATCCCCTTCAGCCTTTCCGCTAAGTGTAACGGTATAAGCAGGATAATTATTTATGGAAAAAAAAACAGAATCGCTCAGTTTAACATTTTCAAAGCTTGCTTTAAGGTTCTCTTTTACATTTATGAAATAAGCAGTATCATCGCCTGCATCGTACATTCCTTCTTTCATGAGCGCCGCCCGCATACCATAAAAAACCTGGTCCTGGATATCGTATGCCTGCCAGGTATAAACAGTTTTTCCTTCTTCTGAAACTACATCTTTTGCTTCCTTAGGATTTACTGGTATTTCAACCGAAAAAGATTGTAATGGAAATTTCATTTGCGTCCATACTTTTTCAGCAGTTGGCTTCTGTGGCCTGTTCGTATTGTATATAAACGATTGAAAAAACTTTTCTGTATCGGGTTCTGTCAGAGTTTTTTCTTTGAAAGCAAACACCCCATTTATAATAACCCATTCCATCCCAGGTAAAAATATTTGCATCTTGATCTCTCCTTCATTTGAACTAAACCGGTACTCACGGCCATCCACATTATTAACAGTAATTTTTTTCTCACTTAATACTTTACCGTTCTTGGCATATTGATACTTTAGACTATTATATATACTATCGGCACCTATTTTCTTTCGTTCTTCTGGCATTTCAATCCCCAGCGTCATATACATTTTCATAAATGAAATATCAAAGAACATTTTCATTTCAATACCCATTGATTCAAACATCTCTATTCCATCTGCCACTCCCGGCATTTGAAGAAAATAACCGCTATCCCGTGTTTGCACAGGGAACCATTGAGCGGAAACTACTTTTGGAGCATATTTATCAGCACTTACTTTTCGTGACGAAATCACAGGTGTCACTGTAAATCCACGGTTACGCAAAAGTGCTACCACTCCGGAGTCTCCTGGCAGATGGGCTGCACCAACTGCAAAGAGAGTACTGCGAATAGCTGAGAGGCTATCCATCCTCCGGGCCATTTTCAGATTTCGTTTAATCATTATATAGTCCTTGTCGCCATTGGCTGCCCTATACATAAAAGCGTCAATGCTATCTAACTGTTGATTCGTATACGTTTTGATGAAAGATTCTAATCCTTCCCGGTAATAGTCATCATCAAATAAGGCCATTTGTATTTTTTCTTCTACATCTGAATCAAGTGATGTATGCTCGAGCTGGTCTTCTATTTCCTCAATTCCGCCAACCCATTTGCCTTGTTTGCGGGCCTGGCCAAATAACCAGGCATCTAAAAAAGTAGACATATCTCCTTTTCTAAATAAGTCTGTTTGAAGTTGTGTTTCTACAGCTTCCAGATCATCTAACGTAATTTTATCTGCCTTTTTATCAAACCGTATAGCAAGCTTCTCCTTGTACAAATTCCAAACCTCGGCGCTTACTGCATCTTTTACCCGAACAGGTTCTTTCGCAGCCTTCTCTTCTGCTTCTTTAATAAATTGATTCACCATTTGAGTACCTACCCGGTTCATATCTAACTCAGCTGCAAAACCCTCCGTTTGTTCAAGTGCTTTATAAACAGAATCTCCAAGCTGAAAAACCCTTTTATCAGTGAGGTGCATTGTGCCATACAGGTATGACGGTTTTGATAACTGATTTCCTGAAATTCTCCAAAGTAAGGTATTCGTCAGTTTTGTATCCTGGCCTGGTGAGAGACGGGCAATAGAAGTTATCAGGAAATAGAGTACGAATTTCTTCATGAAAAGATTTTAATTTTTTATTAGTTGCAGCGCATTCAATATAATATTACTCGAATGTTTTATCTGATCTTCCAAAATAATCAATGGTGGTGATATTCGCAAACAAGCAGACGCAAACAAAAACCAATCTGTCAGTACACCTTTAGATATACAAGCATCAATCACCTTTTTATTAGTTTCAAAAGAATCGAACTCAACAGCAAACCACAAACCAAAAGAATGAACAGCTTTAATATTAGGATGTATCAATAACGAAGTAAACAATTCTGCTTTTTCTTTTACTGACTTAATCATTCCTTCTTCCAATAGAGTCTTCATAGCCGCCATACCGGCTGCACAACAAACAGGATGACCACCAAATGTGGTGATATGGCCCAGCACCGGGTTTTCTGTAAACGCATCCATCATGCCTTTATCTGCAATAAAAGCACCCAGTGGCATACCGCCTCCCAGTGCTTTTCCTAATAATAAAATGTCGGGACTAATATCAAAATGTTCAAAGCCCCATAATTTTCCGGTTCTGCCAAAACCGGTTTGTATCTCATCCAAAATCAACAAGGCTCCTGTATCAATACATTTTTTTTGTAAGGCCAGCATCCATTCCTTTGAAGGTGCTTTAACTCCTGCTTCGGCTTGCACTGTTTCAGCAATTACACAAGCCGTCAGTTCTGTTATTGAATCAAGTGACGAAAAAGAATTGTATTCCAAATGCAGCACATCCGGCAGTAACGGACGAAAAGCATTTCGCCAATACTCATCACCCATTACACTTAATGCACCATGTGTAGAACCATGATACGAATTATTAAAAGCAATGATCTGTGTTCTGTTCGTTACTCTTTTAGCCAGCTTCATTGCGCCTTCAACAGCTTCCGCTCCAGAGTTGGTGAAATAAACGGAGTTTAATGTTACGGGCAAATGATCTGTCAGCAATTTTGCATACTGCACCTGCGGCGATTCAATGAATTCGCCATATACCATTATATGGAGGTAAGCATCCAGTTGTTTATGTATCGCCTCAATTACTGTGGGGTGGCGATGACCAACATTTGCTACACTAATGCCTCCTATTAAATCAATGTATTCCTTCCCGGCTGCATCAAATAATAAACAGCCTTCTGCTTTCACTATTTCCAGTGCAAGCGGTGCAGGCGATGTTTGTGCTACATGCTGTAAAAAAAGTTCCCGTTGATTCAATTGAATTATTTGGCACAAAGAACGCAAAGGTTGATTGGATTTCAAATTATCCCTTTTAGAACCCACCCCTTTTGAAATCCCGAATATCAATTTAGTCCTGCCCCTCCCAAGAGGGGATGAAAAAGCCCTTATGAGATATTGCTAAATACAAAATTCATTTTTATACTCACCCTTTCTTATTTTAAAATCTATAATTTGCAAGAGTCTTCCCCTCCCTGGAGGGGTGGGTTGCTGCGAATCTGCAGCTGAGTAGCGAACAGAAACCTGAAGTGTGCGACGCAACAGGCGATGCCCAGGGAACTAAAGCTGGTAACACAAAAAAAAATGTATGCCTATAATTCTTCCGGTAGAAAACAAACACCCACAGTTTGGCAACAACAATTTCATTGCCCCAAACGCCACCATTGTTGGTGATGTAATTACCGGCGACGATTGCAGTTTTTGGTTCAATGCAGTAGTGAGAGGTGATGTGAATTTTATTAAAATGGGCAATAAAGTAAATGTGCAGGATGGTGCCTGTATTCATTGCACTTTCGAAAAATATGGCACTACGATTGGTAACAATGTGTCCATAGGCCACCATGCCATTGTACACGGCTGCACCCTGCATGATAATGTATTGATAGGAATGGGTGCCATTGTCATGGACAATTGCGTAATTCACAGCAACACAATTATTGCAGCCGGTGCAGTTGTATTAGAAAACACCATTTGCGAACCAGGTAGCATTTATGCGGGAGTACCAGCTAAAAAAGTAAAAGACATTTCTCAAGAAATGATTAGCGGTGAAATTCATCGGATTGCTAATAATTATGTGCGGTATGCAGATTGGTTCAGATAGAGTCAGGAGTCTTGAGTCGGTAGTCGGGAGCCACATCCCTGACTGCTAAGTGATTTTACGATTAGCAAAGTTTAAAAAATTAAATATCTAACTAACCTCTTCTCCATCAAGACTCTCCACTCCTGACTCCCGACTAACAACTCCCGGCTCTTCCTTAAGCAATTATTTCTGCGTAAATTCGTTATTCAACTATGCTGTCAACAATGAAAAACCTTCGATTTGTAGCTGTCGCTTTGAGCCTCACGGTGTTACTATCTTCTTGTGGTATGTTTGGCAATTTGTTCAAACGCAAACAAGGATGCCCTACCAATGGAAAAAATGTAGGGGCAGAGAAAATTCTGAGTGGCGATCCCGATGGTACCAAAGCTTCTAAAAAAGCTAAAAAATTCCGAAGTTAATTAATTGTTTTGTGCAGCTAAACACCACCCAATCCAGTCTTATGATTAAACCTAAATACCTTATCTATGAGCCTTACCCTACGAACCAACCTCGGCTGCACCGAAGCCGTTATTTCCGATGATGGCGGATTAAAACAATTCTATCATGTGGCCGATGTACTGAGCCAGGACTTCAGCATCAAATTTTCGCACAAAGAAGATGACTTTGATACCATTGATTGGGAATTCAAATTCAAAGGTCATTACCTCACTCTCCACTATAACATTTACAACGGCATTTCTATTTTTCCTACTAAAACCCGTGATGCCCTCAACAAGGATAATAAAGCGGTGGTGGAATTAGCAGCCGTATTACAAGAGAAATTATTTACTGAGGAGCGAAGGAATATTGCGTAGAGAAATTTTTGGCCGAGCTAATTGCTACTAGCATCGTCTGTTGCGTCGCACTCTTCAGGGTTCTATTCGCTACTCAGCATTTGCGAAAAGTATTAATTAATTTATCACTACTTAGTCAAAAGAAGGAAGTGCTTAATAACTCTTCGCCTCTATCGATTCCATAATACCCAAATAACTTATATACCGGTCTTCATGAATCTCCTGGTTGTTAACCGCTTCTTTAATGGCACAACCCGGTTCATTGTAATGCAAGCAATTATTGAACTGGCAACCATTTAACCGGTCTCTCATTTCGGGAAAGTAGTGAGATACTTCCTGCTTTTCAATATCCACCAATCCAAATTCCCGCATACCGGGAGTATCAATAATTTTTCCGCCGCCGGGCAGATCATACATTTCTGCAAACGTAGTCGTATGTTGTCCTTTTCCACTCCAGCCACTTACATCCTGTGTCTTCAGCTTTATCTCCGGAAAGATCACATTCAATAAAGATGATTTGCCAACACCGCTATGTCCGCTTACCAATGTTGTTTTATGCCGCAGCACTTCAATCACTTCTTCCACTCCTTCTTTTTTCTCCGCACTCATCAGTAAAACTTTATATCCTACTGTTTCATACATTTCCTTCCACTGTGCAAACTTTTCCAGCTCTTTGCTTTTATAGAGATCTGATTTATTAAAAACAATTACCGCAGGCACATGATACATTTCTGAAGCCACTAAAAAACGATCGATAAATCCTTGTGATGTTTTTGGTTCTTTCAACGTAGCTACCAGCATTGATTGGTCGAGATTAGACGCAACGATGTGATGCTGAAATTTATGCCGGGGTGATTGGCGGTTGATATAATTGCGCCGGTCATGAATATCACTGATGATGGCAGTACCCGCCGTTTCATCTTCAATTTCCATTTCTGCCCAATCGCCTACTGCTACCGGGTTGGTACTGGTAATATCATCCAGCTTCATGGCACCTTTGGTACGGCCATTCCAAAATTTTCCGGATTCATCTTTTAGAATGTACCAGCTACCGGTTGACTTATAAACTAGGGCTTTCATTGACTGCAAGATAACTGAATAAATTCTCAGGGGAATTTTCTAAACACCGAAAATCGCAACACAGTTTCTACAAACAAGAAGAATAATGCGGCCAGCACAAACCATAGAAATCGTTCTTCAAACCGTTTAAAAGAACTGACTTCTACTTTCGACTTTTCTAATTTATCGATCTGGTTGTAAATACTCTTCAGTCCATCTTTATCTCTTGCTCTAAAATATTTTCCTCCGGTCTCGTTGGCAATTTTACCAAGCAATGCCTCATCTAAAAAATCACCGGCAGGATTTTTCTTTCCCTTGGTGGTGCCGGCATTTTCTATAATGGTAGATGGTGCGGCACTCATCCCAATTGTATAAACCTTTACCTGTTTTGATTTAGCAATTTCCAATGCTGTCAACGGATCGATCAATCTTGTTTCCGGCGGGTCTTCTTTTCCATCCGTTAACAAGATAATCACTTTGCTTTTGCCTCCGCTTTTAGAAAGCCTGTCGACTGCGGTAGCCAACCCTTCGCCAATTACTGTTCCATCAATTAAATACCGGCGGCTTTCTAATGTTTGAATTTGAGAGATCAATGTATTTCTGTCTGTAGTAATGGGGCATTGCGTAAAACTTTCACCGGCAAAAACAACGAGGCCTATTCTATCAATGGGACGACTTCGCACAAACTCTTCGGCTACTTCTTTAGCCACTTCCATTCTGGAAGGTAAAATATCTCTTGAGCCCATACTTCCACTTACATCCATACACAACACTATATCTATTCCCTCCCCTTGTGTTTGTTGCTCATCATTTCTTTTTTGCGGCCGGGCCAATGCAACGATTAAACAAGCCAGTGCCAGCAACCGTAGTATAAAAGGAAAATGACGAAAACGATTTTTCCATGAGGATGCGGTAAATGCCCGGCTGGTGGATACATTTATGGTGGCTTTTTGTTTATCATGCTTTATTACATACCACCAAATCAATACCGGCAGCAATGCAAATAATGCAAACGCATAAAGATACGCAAAGTCCATATTTTTAATCCAATCGTATAGCATCAGCGAAGTTGTTCAATGTCCTGAATTGATTTTTTAATGGTGTCTAATAACATCCTGTCATCTTCAGGACCGGGAATATATTTTGCGAATTTTACATAATCACTCAATCGTAATGCCTGTGAAAGCTGATCAAATCTTTCTTTGTTCATATTCAATCCTTTCAACTGTATCACCATATCGTCCATTGTTTTTTGCAAGGAAAGAATTCCTTTCTTCTGAAAAATATATAATCTAAAAACATCCGTAAGCTCCGAGTAATACTGTTTTACCTCCGGCTTATTTCTTTCGATAGCAGCTATTTGTTTCATCGCTTCTTCATATGGATTCACAACTGCTTTCGGTACCGCTATTAATACTGATTTCTTCCTCGTTAATAAATAAATAATCAAGATCAACAGAACTACTCCAGCACCAGCCGCATACCACCACCATTGCTGTTTCTTCTTTGCAGGTTCTACTTCTATAATATCTTTTATATCATGATAGGGCTGCTCCGGGTTAAATGGCGAAAACCCAACATCAACAGGAATACTATCCGTTCTCAAACTTTCTGTTAATGAAAAAGAAGGAATTACCCAACTACCAGAGTCAAAACTGGTGATTGGAATAATTTGAATAAGTCTTGTGCCATTGCTCGTATTAGTAGTATCAATTTTACCCGGATGCAAAAATTCAAAATGCGCAATACTATCAATAGAAAAAAATCGGATCGACTCATTCTCCGGAATATTTACTTCCAGTCTTAGTTGAATTGGCTCACCAATCAGGATTTGATTCTTATCAACCGTTGCTTTAACAGTAGTGCCGCTTTGAGCAGTACTCATCAATGCAACAATTAAACAAACTGCTGTAAAAAATATCCTATAAAATTCCTTGTTGATCATTTGATAAATGAATGCTGCCACGGGTGGTTTACCGGTTGCGGCTGATAAAAAATTTCTGCAGCACTTTTACATAATCTTCGTCGGTTCGGACATGCAATAGATCGCATCCGGCTTTTTTAAATACCCGGGTGCTGTAATCGGTGACTCTAAAAAACTCTTGCTCATAACTATACCGCACAAAATTATTGCTGGTATCTACCCACTTTGTTTTCCCGGATTCAGCATCTTGCACCTGCATTAATCCCGCATCCGGTAATTTCATATCCATTTTGTCATACAGCTTAATGCCAATTACATCATGCTTCTTTCCTGCAATACGTAATGCATCTTCATAGTTGGCATCAATAAAATCGCTTAATACAAATGCAATACTTTTTTGCCGGGTAGAGTTATTAAAATAACGAAGTGCTTTACTTACCGCCGTTCCCTTTCCTTTTGGTTCTAAACTCAGTAGTTGCCGAACTATATACAATGCATGTTGTTTGCCCTTTTTAGGTGGTATATACGCTTCTACTACATCACTATAAAAAATAACACCCACCTTATCAGCATTATTCACCGCAGAAAAACTTATCACCGCTGCTATCTCTGTAATAATATCCCGCTTCGTTGCATGTACGGTTCCAAATAATCCGCTGTTACTAATGTCAATCAACAACATTACGGTCAGTTCTCTTTCTTCTTCAAACACTTTACTGAACGGATGACCGAATCTTGCCGACACATTCCAATCAATAAAACGTATGTCATCTCCTGCCGCATATTCTCTCACTTCCTTGAACGACATGCCTTTTCCTTTAAAAGCACTATGATACTCTCCGGTAAACAAATCGGTAGTGATCTTCTTGCTTTTAATTTCAAGCTGACGAACTTTTTTTAGTATTTCTTGAGTAGTAAGCATATCAGATGTCGGGTGAGAATTGTCAGGTGTCGGTTACTTTAAATTTAAATTGGTTTCAAAATATTTTATCAGCCCTCCCAATAGTTTTCTACATTCTTCCAATAATAAAATCAATTCTGGAAGTTTAGCTTGTTGTAAATAATTTAAGTCAGCAGCAATATATAATTGTGTTTCTAATTCATACAGAGAGCCTCTTGCAATATGAAAAAACTGAATACTCTCTTTTTTATATTGCCTACCATACCCTTCTGCAATATTAGATGGGATTGAAATTGCACTTCTTCGCATTTGAGAAACAAGACCATAGAGTTCATCTTTAGGAAAATCCTTTGTCGAAAGATAAATCTCCTTAACAAAAGCCCTTGCTTTAACCCAAACATCCAAATCCTTGTATGTCTTATACTCTGCCATTCTAAAAATATTACTGCATAAGTCTTGTTTACGCCGACAACTCACATCTCACACCCGACAACTCCTATGGTACATTAATCTGCTTCAACACATCCTCTATCACATCCACCACATTTACATTCTCAGCTTCTGCTTCATACGTAAGTCCGATACGATGCCTCAGCACATCTTTACAAATACTTCTAACATCTTCCGGAATTACAAAGCCACGTTTATTTAAAAATGCCTGTGCTTTTGCTGCTAAACCAAGATTAATGCTTCCCCGTGGAGAAGCACCGTAAGAAATCAGTGGTTTTAATTTTTCCAGTTTATATTTTTCAGGCTGTCTGGTTGCAAATACAATATCAAGAATATACTGTTCAATTTTTTCATCCATATATACCTGGCGGGTCAGGTCTTTTGCATTGGTTACTTCTTGTATGGAAACAACCTGGTTAATTGTTGCAAATGCACCTTGAATATTCTGGCGAAGAATTAATTGTTCTTCCGCCATTTTAGGATAATCCACCACTACTTTCATAATAAAACGATCTACCTGTGCTTCCGGCAATGGGTAAGTTCCTTCTTGCTCCAATGGATTCTGCGTAGCCAATACTAAAAAGGGTTCATCCAGTTTGTAGGTTGTATCACCAATAGTTACTTGTCTTTCCTGCATCGCTTCTAATAAAGCACTTTGCACTTTTGCCGGTGCCCTGTTTATTTCATCGGCCAAAATAAAATTGGCGAAGATGGGTCCCTTACGGACTACAAATTCATTGCGTTGCTGGTTATAGATCAGCGTACCAATCACATCGGCAGGTAATAAATCTGGAGTAAACTGTATACGGCTAAACTTAGCATGAATGGCCTGGGCCAACGACTTTATCGTAAGTGTTTTGGCCAATCCCGGCACTCCTTCTAATAATACATGGCCATTACTTAGCAATCCAATCAGCAGTCTGTCAAGCATATGACTCTGACCTATTATCACATGTCCAATTTCTTCTCTTAGTTTGTCGGTAAATTGTCCGGCATGGCTGATTTTTTCATTTAACTGCCGGATATCCTCTGCGGTTTTTAGCATGAACTTTATTTATGGTGACACAAAATACGACAACCCTTATGCAAATTATTTGCCGTTATTGTAAAACCTTGATATTCCGGCACTATTTTAGCGTATTTGTACTTTCCTGTACAAGGAAATATTGCTTATTTTGTCTTCAAATCCAATGTATATGCAAAAAAGAATACTCGCCATCCTCATCTCGATAAGTGCTACTTTATTCTTGGCTTCTTGTAGTAAAGAAGGTGATAACTCCCCTGCTGCTAAAACAAAGACTGAGTTAATTACTCAAGGCTCGTGGAAATATGAAAGTGGGACCTATGGTGGTGCGGCAATTCCAACTTCTATGAGTAACTGTGTGCTTGATAACTCTATGACTTTTACTTCTACAACATATACTATTACTGAAGGCGCTGTTGTCTGTTCACCCACTACTGCTACTCCATCCCCTCAGGCCTGGTCATTTCAAAGTGGTGAAACACAATTAGTGCTAGCGAATACTTTAATTCCAGGCAGTACATCAGGTACTTTTACAATCGTTACTTTAAACGAAACCAATCTTGTCATATCACAAAATGTAACTATTCCGCCGAGTCCCTTTTCAGCGCCACTAGTTATCACTTTCAAACATTAATAGTAAGACAGAATATTAAAATCCTTTGCGAATAATTCTTAGTTCGCAGGCTTTATTTAAGAAAGATATTTTCCCACTATCGGCACCCTTCTGCCCACTCCAAATGCTTTTGGCGATATCCGGATAATGGGGCAAAACTGGTTCCGTTTATACTCATTTACATTTACCATTTTTAATACCCGGTCCACCAGAGCAGCGTCAAAACCCTGCTCTTTAATTTCATTAGGACCCTGTCTTTTTTCAATGTATTGATAAAGAATTCGATCAAGAATGGCATAGTCAGGTAAGGAGTCGGCATCTTTTTGTCCTGGCCTTAACTCAGCAGACGGTGGTTTTGTAATGATATTTTGGGGAATGATCTCTTTATTTCGATTGATGTAATTCGCTAAAGCATATACCTGCATTTTATAACAATCACCCAACACGCCAATGCCACCAGCCATATCTCCATATAAAGTTCCATAACCCGTTGCTAATTCACTTTTGTTGGATGTATTTAATAAAATGTATCCAAACTTATTGGCGATGGCCATTAATAAATTACCTCTGGTTCTGGCCTGTATATTTTCTTCTGCCAAACTAAATGGCAGATCTTTATAGATGGGTTTTAGTTCCGCAAGGAAACTTTCATAAATATTTTTAATGGGAACAATATCATAAGGATTATCAAGATTCTTACTCAACTGTTCTGCATCGCTTACAGAATGCCCGGTTGAATATTGAGAAGGCATCAGGATAGCTCTTACATTTTCTTTTCCTAATGCTTCACAAGCTATTGCTAAGGTAACAGCACTGTCAATACCACCGCTGCTTCCAAGAATAGCTTTACTGAAACCCATCTTGGAAAAATAATCCCGGATCGCCATAACAATGGCATCATAAATTTCAGCCGTACATAAATTATAATCCAATTCTGCAGGATTAAATTCTGCATCCGGCAAATCCTTTGCAGCAGCTAATACCGGTTGCACAAAAGTTCCATCATCTTTTAATTCAAATACTTCCATTGCTTCTTTGAACAAAGGCAATTGTTTTACAAGATTTGAGTTTTTGTCAAACACCAATGAGCCACCATCAAAAACAATTTCCGTTTGACTGCCTACGCAGTTGCAATACAGCATTGGTAATTTATATTTCGAAGTATTAAGTTTCAGGATCGCTTTTCTGTCCTCTACATGTGTATAATCAAATGGAGAAGCTGAAATATTCAACATAATATCCGGTTGCTGCTTCATCAATTCATCCATCGGGCAATTGCGGTATAAGGGATTATCGCCGAGGTTCCAGATATCCTCGCAAATAGTGATGGCTAATTTCTTCCCCTTATACTCAATAGTATTCCAATTGTAGGCGGGTTCAAAATAACGGTATTCGTCAAACACATCATAATTAGGGAGGCAGGTTTTATGAGCTACGGCTTTTACTTCTTTTTCATAGAGAAACCAGGCGGCATTAAATAGATCTTTTCCTTCCCGGACCGGGTTCTTATCAGGAGCACCGACCACCACCGCAATGGTATCGGTATGATGTTTAATTTCATCAATGGCCTTGTTGCACTTAGCAATAAAATCGTCAAACTCTAAAAAGTCACGGGGAGGATAACCGCAAATACAAAGCTCCGAAAACAGCACCAGGTCTGCTCCTTGTTGCTTTGCCAATTCAATAGCTTCAATTATTTTACGGGTATTTTCTTCAAAATTTCCGATGTGATAGTTTTGCTGCGCCAGTGCAATTTTCATCTGATTTTTGTTGTTTTATGTTAGCCAGATGGAATTCGCTACAAGTTAATTTCTCTGCCTCGTAGGAATTATTCTATGGCTCATTTCATGTTACAAATTTATGGATAAAAAATACATGCACTCAGCTTGTATTATCTTCGCATACAACATCTATTTCAACTGTTCGTTATTAATCATTATGAAAAAAACCACCATCGCATTTTTGCTTGCCTTTTCACTTTTTGCCTGTAAGAACAAAAAAGATGTTCCCAATGTTTCTGATATAAAAGTGGACATTCAAATAGACCGGTTCGACAGGGATTTTTTTGCGATTGACAGCAATAATGTACTCCCAGGTTTAAATGAATTGAATAATAAATACCCCGTTCTTACCTCTATCTTCTTAGAAAATATTTTGGGGCTCGATAGTGCTTCCACCCTACCCGGTGTAAAACAATTTATCAGCCTCAGCGGTGGTTTGTATGATACAGTGAATGATGTTTTCAAAAACACTAATAATCTTGAAAAAGATTTTAAACAGGCATTTCAATTTGTAAAATATTATTTCCCCCAATATAAAGTACCAACTATTGCTACCATTGCCGGACCAGTGGATGCATTGGCACAATCTGAAACGGGACCTACACCTAATTTTTTAGCTCCCGGTGTTCTAGGTATCAGCTTGCAATTTTATCTCGGCCGGAATTTTTCTGTTTACAGCGATCCCTTTTTTATTGAAAATGTTGCACCCGGATACCGTAGTCGCCGCTTTAGTAAAGAATATATTATTGCTGATGCGATGCAATTAGTGGTCGCAGATATTTTTCCGGATAAGAGCCGTGGTAAGCCATTAATTGAGCAAATGATTGAAAGAGGTAAACAATGGTATTTGTTAGATAAATTCTTACCGACTACACCCGACTCCATTAAGATCGGTTACACACAACAACAAATTGATTGGTGCAATGAGAACGAAGGTTTGATATGGACTTATATTGTAAAAAATGAAGACCTCTACTCGTTAAACCCTGCTGTTATCCAGGCATATATTGGTGAAAGTCCTTTTACCCAAGGTTTTTCGCAAGAACTTTCGCCGGGAAATCTCGGCCCTTGGATAGGATGGCAGATCATTAAAAAGTATACAAGTAAAAATAATAGCTTGAAACCCGAAGAAATAATGAATACAGATGCAAAAAAAATATTAGATGAAGCAAAGTACAAACCAAAATAAACATTCGTTCTGCAACTGTTATTTAGCACAACCGTATTTTTAGAAATTACTGCCTTTTTAACGGCTCTCTGGCTGATAAATTCCGTAATTTCGCTTCCTCATGAAGTCTCTCGCAGCAACACTTACAGACCCGGTTTATACCCCCAAAGAAAATTTTAATTGGTACGATAAATTCTGGTTGCGTTTTATGAACGACAAACGGGATTTACCGTTTATTTATTTACTTACTACTATTCACTTGCTGATATTACCGGTAGCAATTTTATTGTTCACACCAGTGCTACAAGGTTGGTGGTGGTGGGCAGTTGCTGTTCCTTATTTCTATCTTTCTCAATTATATTTTAAAGGAAGTTTTGGATTAATGTTTCATTGCTTTTGTCATCGTAAAACATTAAAAGCTCCATGGCAAAAACCTTTTCATGCTTATGTAACCTGGATCATTTGTCCGCTGTTCGGCCATGCTCCTGAAGGATATTTTAGCCACCATATGGGGATGCACCATATTGAAAACAACATGCCGGATGATACCAGTAGCACTATGAAGTACCAACGGGATAGTTTACGAGGCTTTCTTCATTACTTTTTTACGTTCATATTTGTTGGCGTTATCAATACCATTCGTTATTTATTCAACCGCAAAAGAAAAAAATTGGGGCAACGACTTACCGCAGGTGAATATATTTTTCTTGCCTTTTGTATTGCCATGTGTTTTGTAAACCTGAAAGCAACATTGGTTGTATTTGTGGTTCCTTTATTGTTTGCAAGATTGGTAATGATGCTCGGCAACTGGACACAGCATTCTTTTATTGACGCAAAGGACCCTGAAAATCTTTATACCAGTTCTATCAATTGTATTAATACTGTTTACAATCATAAATGCTGGAATGATGGTTACCATATCATTCATCATCTTCGCCCCGGTATGCACTATACAGAAATGCCGGCGGAGTTTTTAAAACGAAAAGATGAATTTGCGGCCAACAAAGCCATTGTATTTGACGGTATTCACTACCTGCACATTTTTACCTGGCTCCTAACAAAACGCTACGATAAACTCGCCGATAACCTGGTGAACATTAACGGTAATATGTTTCGATCGAAAGAAGAAGCGATCATGTTGATGAAAGAGAGAACGAGGAAGATAGCGGTTTAATTATTCTTCAACGGCACTATCATCTCAAAAGAAGGAATACTTACTTCGAACATTTTTTTGCTATGCAAATTTTCCATTTGGTAAGTACCTTTCATCCGGCCCATTTCGGTGCGGAGATTGCAACCACTTACATATTGATAATTCTCACCGGGTTGTAAGGTGGGTTGAACACCTACTACACCTTCTCCCTCTACTTCACGGTTGCTGCCATTACTATCAAAAATATACCAGTGGCGGCGATGCAGTTTTACAGGAAATGCGTTGTGATTTTCCAATGTGATGCGATAGGCAAACATAAATTCCGACTGCAGCGGGTTGCTGTAGTCAGGCTGGTAGAATGACTCTACGCTTACTTTCACCCCTTCAGATATCATACTGGTCATGTAGTAAAAATAACGAAAAGGAAGCACATGAAAACTTGATGCTTTTTTAACGCCTAAATAGCCTCTCAGGGCTTAATTTTGCGGCACGAATTAAAAACCAGATATATATGAAAATAGCTGTTGCAAAAGGTGATGGAATAGGCCCCGAAATAATGGAAGCCGTATTGAAAATTTTTACCGCCAACAATGTTCCGCTGGACTATGATTTTGTAGACATGGGTAAATGGGTGTTTGATAAGGGCTTTAATAACGGGATGACACCGGAAGCCAAAGTCACTATCGAAGCATTGGGTCTATTATTCAAAGGCCCGATGGAAACTCCCAAAGGGAAAGGTGTAAAAAGCATCAATGTAACGGCTCGTAAAACATGGAATACATTTGCCAACAAAAGAGATTTCAGAACCTTACACGGAGTTGATACGGTGTTCAGCAAAGCAGGAATACCGATTGACATAACAGTTGTAAGAGAAAACATAGAAGATACCTATGGCGGTATAGAACATATGCTAACGCATGATGTAGCATTGAGCCGCAGGTTCATTACCCGTCCGGGCAGTATGCAGGTTATTCGCTATGCATTTGAAATGGCGAAGCAAAAAAAGGCCCGGCGCATTACCTGTGTGCACAAGGCCAACATCATGAAGATCACGGACGGCTTATTTTTAGAATGTTTCCAGGAAGTAGCGAAAGAGTATCCTGAATTAAAAGCAGATGATATCATTGTGGATGATCTCTGTATGAAATTAGTTACCCGCCCTGATCTGTTTGATGTGTTGGTGCTGACGAATTTACAAGGTGATATTGTTTCTGATCTCTGTGCAGGATTAGTAGGAGGTTTAGGTTTTGCGCCATCTGCAAATATTGGTGACCATATCTCTATTTTTGAAGCGGTACACGGAACAGCACCAGATATTGCTGGTAAAAATATTGCAAATCCAACAGCTTTACTATTAAGCGGACTTGCAATGCTTCGCCACGTAGGACTTACTGAAAATGCATCGATCATTGAAAATGCATTGCTCTATACCTTGGAAAATGGTATTCATACCGGCGACTTTGGTGATAAAAGCAAAGCATCAGTAAACACTACTCAGTTTGCAGAAGCCATCATCAGCAATTTTGGTAAAAAACCCGAGGTGGGTGCAAGAGAAATCATTGCCAACAAACCCGGCACCCCTGCCCCATTGAAATTAGAAACCAACCCGATGATGATCTCTAAAGAAGGCGAAAGTGAAACCATTGTTGGTGTTGATCTTTTTATTGAAAGTGGGGAACAGCCAACTGCTATTGCTGAAAAATGCAAACGGCATGGTGGTGTAAAATTTAATCTCATCAATATCAGCAATCGGGGGACACAAGTATGGCCAACCGGTTCTGTATATACTAACCTAGTTAATCAATACAATGTTCGTTTTGAAAGTATCAATGATGAACCATTGAACCAACAGGATGTGATCGGTTTGTATGTAAGTATGAGTGGCAATTTTAAAATTTGTTCTTTTGAGTTGCTGAATATGTGGGGTAAAATGAGAGGTTACTCCCAGGCACAGGGGCAATAGAAATTTATAGTTTGGGGTGTAGTTTGTTGTTTATTCGCTGGGGAGTTTCTGTAAGAGTTTTGTAATTTGTATTTTAGGAAATAATTACAAACAAAAAATGATAGACAACAAACTTACTCTATGCCAAAGGAAACATTAAAATACACTAACAGCGATGTAACCGTTGTGTGGAAACCGAAGCTGTGTATTCATTCAACCATCTGCTGGAAAGGTTTGATAGAAGTTTTCAATCCTAAAGAAAGGCCCTGGATAAAATTGGAAGGATCGACTACAGAAAAAATTATTGATCAGGTACGCAAATGCCCCAGTGGCGCATTAAGTTATTACCTGAATGAAAAAGAAACCACAGAGTCCGCCGGCTATGTAGTGGCCGAGTCTAACAATATTTTGAAGGTAGAAGTAACTCCCAATGGCCCTTACCTTATTAAAACCGAATGTTTAATTGTACATAGCGATGGCCGGGAAGAAACAAAAACGGGTACTGTAGCTTTATGTCGTTGTGGTGCTTCTTCCAATAAGCCCTACTGTGATGGCGGGCATAGGAAAATTGGGTTTGAAGGATAAAGTTTTACCAGACCCAAACCCATTCCATATAAACATAGATTAATATAACTGCTACCGGCAAGGATATAAATATGGAAATCAGGCCATTTCGTCTTTTAACTTCACTTCTTTCCTTGTAGCCTCTTGCCAATAGCCATGAGCCCATGCATAGATACATTGCTGCAATGCTAAAACCAACCAAAAAGATAATAGTAATTGGAATAAAGAATAAAAAGAATGTAACACCCAAAAGCTATATTTTTTTTACTTGTTTATACCCATTCTTTAACAGCCATTGCAACACTTTTTCCCGTTGATCTCCTTGTACAATTATTTCACCGCCTTTCACTGAACCGCCGGTACCGCAAAATGATTTTAATTTTTTCCCAAGGTCTTCCACATCTTCTTCTTTCCCGGCGAAGCCCTCTACTAATGTAACAGCTTTTCCTCCCCGGTGCTTGGTATCCAATCTTATTTTTAATTTTTGTTGTGCCGGTAATAAAGTTTCTGTAGCTGAATGTTCTTCTTCAAAAGAAAAGTTAGGGTCTGTACTGTAAACAAAACCTCTTGTATCAGGTTTATTCTTCTTAGACATACTTATACTGTTACTGCTTTTAAACTAAGGTCAAGACTTGTGGCCTGATGTATTAAAGCTCCCACACTTACATAGTCAACTCCGACTTTTGCATACGCTTCAATATTCTCTAAATTAATACCGCCGCTGGCCTCCGTTTCAAAATCTTCTTTAATTAAATCAGTTGCTTCTTTTACTTGATCCGGTGTAAAATTATCCAGCATAATGCGAAATACCTTTCCTTTTCCCATTGCCATTACTTTTTTCACATCGTCTATATTTCTTGTTTCAACTTCTATCTTTAATCCAGGTTTTACATTAATTACATATTCCGCTGCTTTGTTAATTGCTTTTTCGATTCCGCCACAGTAATCAATATGATTGTCCTTAAGCATTATCATATCATACAATCCAAACCGATGGTTAACTCCTCCGCCAATTCTTACAGCTTCCTTTTCCAGTAAACGAAAATTAGGAGTCGTCTTCCTAGTATCCAGCAGCTTTGTTTTGTAACCTTTTAATTTATTGGTGTACTGCTTCGTCAACGTAGCAATTCCACTCATCCGCTGCATACAATTCAATACTAATCTTTCACACTGTAAAATTGTATGTACCGTTGTTGAAACTTCAAAAGCCTTTTCTCCAAACTTCATTTCATCCCCATCAGTTTTAAACGAAGTGAAAATGGCGGCAGGATCCTTATACAAAAAAATCTTTTGAGCAACATTTACCCCCGCCAAAATTCCATCCTGTTTAATCTTCAACACAGCTTTACCTTTCTCGGTTGGCGATATAATAGACAATGTAGAGTGATCGCCATCACCAATATCTTCCCGCAAAGCTTCGTCAATAAGGTGTTCTAATTTTTTATCAAAACTCATAGAAGCAAAAATAACACATCACTCCTTTAAATTGGTTGAGAAAGGCCATTAAAAAACCCCATCCATATAAAACAAGATGGGGTGATGTATATTCTTTGCTAACGATTATTCAATTGCCTGGAAGCGGATTTCTTTTACCACCTCTTTACCGTTGCGAATTTTCATAAATACGTTGGTGCGAAAGTTTCCTGAATTGGTTTGTAAAGTTCCAATACAAAAATGTCCGCCACTTGGTGCGTCGCCTTTATGTTTCAAGTCAAATCCTTTAACACCATTATTGCCAAAAAAATCTTTCACAATAAGCTGTGCCTGTGCTTTACTATAGCTATCACTTTTATCAGGTAATGTCAATTCAACATTATCATCAAAATAAGTTGAAAGTTGAGAAGAACTTCCCGAACGCAAAGCGTTGATAACTTCATCAATGCCCTTTTGTCTTTCAAAAGAAGAAAGGAGCAGCATAAACCCAAACAGCAGTGTCGTAAATATCGGTTTCATAACAAAAAAGGTTTTCACAGGTGTTTAATCTAAAAACATGCCACAGTAATGAAGGCATTTGATAGGATACTAAAGTACTAAAAACCAGCAGTTTTTCCACAAGACATTGACTAAATTAGGGTATTTGATTGTAATTTTACAAGGGTAGGATTGGCGTTGTTACCTGATAATGAGTGTAATTGTACTAAATAAAAAATGTTGATAAGTAATGAATCGAAAAAAAATCATTTTGGTCATCATGGACGGCTGGGGATTAGGAAAAGTTGCGTCTGCAGATGCTATTCAGAATGCCAATGTTCCCTTTACAAAATCTTTGTATTCTAAGTACCCAAATTCCACATTAATTACTTGTGGGGAAGACGTAGGCTTACCAGATGGACAAATGGGGAACTCAGAAGTTGGCCACCTGAATTTAGGAGCTGGTCGCATCGTTTACCAGGAATTACAGCGAATAAACGTAGCGGTAAGAGATGGTGATTTTTACCGAAATGAAACCCTCCTGCAATCCATCAGGTATGCCAAAGACAACAATAAACCGTTGCACTTACTGGGCTTAGTTAGCAATGGTGGTGTTCATTCTCATATCAACCATTTAAAAGCAATATTATCTCTCTGTATAACAGAAAAATTTTTCAACGTCTTTATTCATGCCTTTACCGATGGGCGGGATTGTGACCCTAAAAGCGGATTGGAATTTTTACAGGAGCTTCAGGAGTTCTGTAAACAGACAACCGGAACCATTGCCAGTGTTAGCGGCCGCTATTTTGCAATGGACAGAGATAAACGTTGGGAACGGGTGAAACTAGCGTATGATGCTATGGTGAAGGGTGAAGGTGAAAAAGCAATTGATCCTATTCAAACTGTTGTAAATGCTTATATAAACAACACAACGGACGAATTTATTCTTCCTACAGTTATAACAACTGAAACCGGAGAGCCGATCGCAACAATTAAAGACGGAGACGTAGCTATTTGTTTCAACTTCCGCACAGACAGGCCAAGAGAAATAACACAGGTGTTAACACAGTTGGATTTCCCGGAGTTTGATATGAAAAAACTTTCGCTGCATTATACAACAATGACCGAGTATGACGCTACCTACAAAAATGTAAACGTAGTTTTTGAAACAGATAATCTTAATAATACACTTGGTGAAATATTAGAACAAAATGGCTTAAAGCAAATACGGGCTGCAGAAACAGAAAAATATCCGCATGTAACATTTTTCTTCAGCGGTGGCCGGGAAAAAGTATTTGAAGGTGAGAAAAGAGTTATGATGCCTTCACCAAAAGTTGCTACGTATGATCTGCAGCCGGAAATGAGTGCTTACGAACTAACAGCAGCTCTTTTGCCAGAAATAAAAAATCAAACAGCTGATTTTATTTGCCTGAACTATGCTAATGCAGATATGGTTGGGCATACTGGCATTTGGACTGCGGCAATTAAAGCAGTTGAAACAGTTGATAAATGTGTTGAACAAGTAGTTACAACAGGTTTAGAAAATGGATACACTATTTTCTTAACAGCCGATCATGGTAATTCTGATTATATGATTAATGAAGATGGCTCACCCAACACAGCTCATACGCTTAATCCTGTACCTTTCTTTATTATTGATAACAACTGGACTGGCAATATTAAGAATGGAAAACTAGGAGACCTGGCCCCTACTATTCTAACAATGATGAAATTGCCAATTCCAAAAGAAATGACAGGAAATATCTTAATTTCAGATCACTAGCTTTTTTAACACCCCAATGCCATGATAAAAAAAATTTTTATTTTTTTGCTTTTTGCCCTAGTTGTAATACAATTTATACGCCCCAAGAAGAATAAAGCAGCAGGGGCACAACCAAATTACATTGGAAATGCTTTTGCTGTACCAGCAGATGTAAAGACAATTTTAGCAAAAGCTTGTAATGATTGCCATAGCAACAATACAAATTACCCCTGGTATGCAAATTTTCAACCTGTATTATGGTGGCTGGATAAGCATATAAAGGACGGAAAGAAAGAGCTTAACTACGATGAATATACCAGTCGTAGCCTCCGCTACCAGTTTCACAAAATGGAAGAAACGATAGAAATGGTAAAGGAAGGAGAAATGCCACTGAACTCTTATACCTGGGTACATAAGGATGCAAAAATTTCTCCCGAAGAAAAAAGTAAACTTACTGGCTGGGCCAACAGTATTATGGACACTATGAAAGCTAAGTACCCCATAGATAGCTTGATACGAAAGAATTAATGGTACATTTGTTCATCACT
This sequence comes from uncultured Chitinophaga sp., assembly GCA_964641575.1. Lineage (GTDB taxonomy): Bacteria > Bacteroidota > Bacteroidia > Chitinophagales > Chitinophagaceae > JJ008. The sequence goes on from CAZXMP010000007.1 coordinate 43,576, forward strand.
ATTCTTTCGTGAAAAACAACCGCAGAAAAATAATAAGTGGCTTCTTTCTACTGCTTGGGCTGGCTCCAATATTATTTCTTTTGTTGGTTGTATTGCAAAAAAGAGAGATTCGGGAAAGAATGAAAGAAAAATTGGAAACAGAGAAACTTCAAACTATTGTATTGCCGGAGGAAAAAGTGATATGGATGGATAAACATGAGATTTGGGTAAACGAACACATGTTTGATATTCATTCAAAAAAACTGGAAAACGGCATTTATACTTTTACCGGTTTATACGATGAAGACGAAACCGAGCTGGTAAAAAAAGAACGAAAAGCAACCGGAAACAGCACTGAGCAAAATAAACTACTAGCACAATTCTTTAAGCATCTTCCTGTGTATAACGACACAGATATTTCATATTTAAATTTATCCATCACTCATAATACTTTTAACCTCTTTGCTTCGCAAAACTCTATTAGCCAATTTAAAGAAATAATTACACCTCCACCACAGGTTTGCTGATTACATACAGCAAACAAATTTCTTTACACTAAATAACAATTTATGAGCAATAGGTATGTGCTTGCTCTGTTATGCGTTATGTGCATATCACTATGCGGCTATACTCAAAAAGATACATTGGTAGAAAAAACAATGGACGAAGTAATTGTTTCCGTAAACAAATGGGAGCAAAAACTAAATGAGATTCCTAACAAAATCGTCAAGATAAACAGACCCGATATTTTGAGAAATAATCCTCAAACCTCAGCTGATTTATTAGGACAAACAGGAACCGTTTTTATTCAAAAAAGCCAATTGGGAGGAGGAAGCCCTATGATACGTGGGTTTGCTACCAACCGTGTGTTATTAGTAATTGATGGTGTTCGTATGAACAATGCTATTTACCGCAGCGGCAATTTGCAGAATGTAATCAGCATTGACCCATTAAGCACCGAAACTGCTGAAGTAGTTTTTGGGCCCGGCTCACTTATTTATGGTAGTGACGCCATTGGCGGCGTTATGGACTTTCATACGCTGAATGCACAATTGACGCAAGACAGTAATTTATTAGTGAAAGGAAATCTTATAAGCCGTTATTCATTGGCCAATAACGAAAAAACCATTCATACCGACATTAATGTTGGTTTTAAGAAATGGTCTTTTCTTACTTCTTTTTCTTACAGTGATTTTGATGATTTGAAAATGGGAAAAAATGGCGGACAGGATAGTTACCTGCGGCCCGAATATGTGGAACGGCAAAACAATGCGGATGTGATTGTGCAAAATGCAGACCCCCGTATTCAACGTTTCAGCGGCTATGATCAAACTAATTTTTTACAAAAAATTCGTTTTAAACCAAATCAATACTGGAATTTGCAATACAGTTTTACCTACGCTGGTACAGGTAATGCACCGAGATATGACCGATTAATTCAATACCGAAATGGCGCACTTCGTTTTGCCGAATGGTATTATGGTCCTATGCTTTGGAGAATGCACAACCTGCAGGTTCTGCACAGTAAAAAAACAAGCATTTATGATGATGCCCGTTTTACATTGGCGTATCAGAATTATGAAGAAAGTCGTATTGACCGAACCAGGAACTACAATAATCGCAACAAACAAATTGAACAGGTAGATGCGATCAGTGCAAATTGGGATGCTACCAAAGCCATCGGAAAAGGGGAGTTCTTCTATGGAGTTGAGTATGTCCACAACAAAGTCGGTTCATTTGGTGAAAGAACAAATATTTCTAATAATGCCTTCACTCCCTATGTAAGCAGGTATCCCGATGGTAGTACTTGGAACACAATGGGTGTGTATGGTAGTTATAAAATCAATCTGCAGCCAAAACTAACTTTAGTAACAGGATTGCGGTATAGCTATAATACTTTGGATGCCAAATTTGTTACTACTTTCATCAACTTCCCTTACGAAAAAGCCGAGTTGAAAGATGGCGCATTAACGGGGAATGCAGGTTTGGTATTTCGTCCTGCAGCGGGCTGGCAATTGAATGGGAATATCTCCACAGGTTATCGTATGCCGAATGTAGATGACATTGGTAAACTATTTGAAAGTGTACCGGGGAATATCACCGTTCCAAATCCAAATCTCACGCCGGAGTATGCCTGGAATTTTGAAGCAGGTGTGATAAAAAACATTCCTAATAAATTCCGGATCGAATTGAATGGCTTCTATACAATTTTAAATAATGCTATCGTTCGTCGTCCTACCACTTTTAATGGAGAAGATAGTATTGTTTTTGATGGTGTACTAAGCCGTGTAGAAGCATTACAAAATGTAGCTAAAGCTACGGTTTGGGGATTGCAGGCAAGTACAGAATTTTTCTTCACCAGCAACTTTTCATTGATCAGTCATGCTAATTGGATAAATGGTAAAGAAACGGATGATACAAAAAACGAACAGGTAGCACTTCGACATGCTCCCCCGTTTTATGGAAGCACCTCCTTACGTTACCGGGTGAAAAAAATATTTGTTGAAGCTTCTGCCATGTATAATAGCCAAATTAAAAACGAAGATATGGCACCATCAGAGCAAGCTAAAACAGATATTTATGCAAAAGATGAAAATGGAAAACCCTATTCACCAAATTGGAACACATTGAATCTAAAAGCATCTTACCAGATTGTAAAAAATCTTGCGGTTACAATTGGTTGGGAAAATATGACCAATCAACGTTATCGCCCATACTCGTCTGGTATTGTAGCAGCTGGTTCTAATTTTATTGTTTCACTAAGAGCATCGCTTTAAATCACAAAGGCCTGTCTGCAGGACAGGCCTTTCATTTTTAATTTATGAGTAATACTAAGCAACAGGCAAAATGGATAAGATGGTTTCGCTGGCTTCATCGAAAGATTGCCATCTTCTTATTTGTGTTTTTCCTTATCATTTCCATTACAGGAATATTATTAGGCGTTAAAAAACAAACAGGTTTGTTGGCTCCAACTAAGAAAGGTGTATCAACCGATCTCAGCACCTGGCTAAGCATGGATAGTTTGCAAAAAAATGCCATTCGTTTTATAAGAGATTCTGTTCCGGGTAATCTTTCAACAGAAGTTGACCGGATTGATGTACGTCCTGACAAAGGCATTGTAAAATTTACTTTCAAGGATCATTTTCAGGGTTTGCAGTTAGATGGTACTACCGGGCAATTATTACTCATAGAAAAAAGAAGAAGTGATTTCATTGAAAAACTTCATGATGGGTCGATACTCGATAAAATTTTTGGCACCAGTGATGACCAGGTTAAAGTAAGCTATACAGTCATTATGGGTCTAAGCCTTTTTATGCTTATCGTAACTGGCATGTGGCTTTGGTATGGCCCAAAAAGACTCCGCAAAAGCAAAAAAGCACAGCCCTGATATCCGATATTGTATCAATTTGTTCACTTGCTATTTTTTTAGAAATGCTGTAAACAACTTTTTCAGCATTTTTTTTGAACCTTCTTGAAAAGACAAATAGTATAAACCCGCTGTAATCCCCGCCAGAAGCGAAAAATAACAATCGGAACTCTACTAAAATTTTACTTTTCTATGCAGCATTCGTTCCAAAAAAATGTCTAAATTACAGGCAGCCAAAGTAAATTATGACCGAGGAAGCCATACTTAGAGGTTGTTTGAATAATGATGCCGCCGCACAGCGGGAATTGTACAATAAGTACAGTCCCAAAATGCTGGCTGTATGTTATCGATTTGCTCACAACCGTGAGGATGCGGAGGATATGCTTCAGGAAGGATTTATTAAAGTTTTTTTACAGATACACACTTTTGAGAACAGAGGGGCATTTGAAGGTTGGATAAGACGGATAGTAGTACATACTTGTATCAATATCCTGAAAAAGAATAAAAAGTTCAATGAGAGTGTGGATATTATTCATGCAACGGGAATACAGGTAAGAGAGGATAGTGTACCGGCAATTATACAGGCAAAACAAGTAGTAGAGTGTATCCGGATGTTGCCTATTGGTTATAGAACAGTATTGAACCTCTACGCTGTAGAAGGTTATAGTCACCGGGAAATATCGAATATGCTTGATATAGAAGAAAGCACCAGCCGAAGCCAATACACAAGGGCCAAAGCAATGCTTGAAGATATTTTGATCAGAAAAAGAATATTACAAAAACCGAAACCTGAATTTGATTGGCTTGCCGCCGTTAGTCAGCGTTGATTTAAACCGTATCCTAAACTGACCGCTGTGTTATGGAAAATAGATTCAATAACAGGGATTTTGAGCAGTTTGTAAAGCAAAGTGCTGACCAATACCGGATGTTTCCTTCGGAAAAGGTGTGGAATGGTATTCATAATACACTACATACCCGCAGACGTTGGTACGGTATAGGTCTTTCTTTATTATTACTTACTACGGCTGCTGTTACCTGGATAATGCTTCTCAGTCCATCCAGCAAACAAGAACAACTAGCCAGCACTCCCGTTACTGCTACTACAAAAGAATTTATTGAACAAGAGTATGAAATACCCGAACTCGTTATTGCTCCGGTAAAAGCTATCAACAATAAGCCTTCTTTTATTGCATCGCCGGACAATCAACAAGAAAATCTTTTCCTGGCTGATGCGGGAACACCGGCTATTTCTTCCAATGATTTATTTATCACCTCCGCTGAAAATAAAGTAATTGCAGACGAGCTCACTTTGCCACTACCTGTAAATGCGACGAATGTTTCTAATCACCCTCCTGTTGCCATCAATAACAATAAAGCCGGTGTAGCTATTTCAAAAAAACAAGCTTCCCCTATTGTAACTTCCGCCCAACCAGATATGTTGCCTATTGCAACAACAAACAAAACACTTGAGAAAACTAACGCTGAGTTGCCCATCTCAATTATTGATAGTGACGATTACAGTAAAGAAAAAGAAGAGGTAAAGCAAACTATCACTACAGAGGAAAAATCGCTGGTGGAAAAAAATGATATATACCCATTAACAATCGAAAGTGTAACAAATAGCTATATAAGGCTCGGTAAAAAAAGAAAAGCTTCCTGGGAGATTTATTTCTTACCTACTATCAGCTACCGAAAGCTTTCAGAAAATAAAAATTTCTTACTTAATTCACAGGCCAATAATGCCCCTGCCAACAACTCCATTAATGAAAATATTAATGATGTTGTTACTCATAAACCTGATGTTGGTTTGGAGGCAGGCTTTAATGTTGGGTTTCCTATTTCTAAAAACTTAAAATTCACCACGGGCTTGCAATTAAACGTAAGCAAGTATGATATCAAAGCTTATCCTTACCAACGGGAAGATGCCAGAATAGCACTGAGCAACGATTACGGAAGAACTTCTGTTTCTACTATTCAAACCAATTATAGAGCTCAGGAGAGTTATACAAAACCACATTGGCTGTCTAATTATTACGTTTCTGCCTCTTTACCAATTGGTGCAGAATTAAAAGTTGCACGCCTTAAATCAAATAATGGCTACCTGGGCATAGGCGGTACCATTCAACCAACTTACACGTTAATTGACAGAGCATATATTATTTCAACTGATTTTAAGAACTATGCTAAGCTTCCTTCACTGACCCGTGATTGGAACTTAAATTCAAGCTTCGAAATATTTGCAGGATACTCGACTAAGAAATTGGATTGGAAAATTGGGCCACAAATTCGCTACCAGGTACTATCCAGCTTCTATAAAAAATACCCGGTAAAAGAACATCTCATGAATTATGGATTAAAAGTGGCGGTAGTCATTAATAAATAATTTCCCTGGCAAACTGCTTATATACCCCGTATTGTTAAATCAGTACGGGGTTTTTTTTCGCTAATTTTATGGCTTAAATAAGTTTTGAAATTTATATACACATGAAAAACTGTTTGTTCATTTTTGCAATTGCTGCTTTTGTTTCATCCTGCAAGGAAAAAGAAAAAGGGGAACAGAAGAAATTCATCTCCGTACTTTCCCTTATTGAGAAACAGGTGGCTCATATTGATACTTCATTATATGCCATTACAAAAGTGGTTACAACAGATAGCCTGCATAGCGATACATTTTATATAAGCCGTGAAAATTTTAGAGCTGAAGCAAAAGATTTTCTGGATATACCGGACTTATCCGTTCAAAAAATTGCCAAAAGATATAATGAAGAAACCAGGTTTGATGAACTATTAAATAGAGTCATTATTACCTACACACCTCAAAAACCCGAAAAAGAAGAAATCCACAAACAAGAAATACTGGTTACACCCAATATTGCCATCGGTGATAAAGTGAATAACATTATTATTGAAAGCGTAAAAAGTGACAGAAATGGATACCTGGAAAAGAAAATGCTTTGGCAAGTAGATCACAGCTTTCTTATTACCACTACAACGCAACAACCCGGAAAACCAGAAATAGTTACTACTACCAGGGTTACCTGGAATGATCATAGCCAAGAATGACTCCTGCAGAGTTTCAACATATAGCATCTACTATTCCAACACAGCCGGGTATTTATAAATACTATGATACTGCCGACCAGTTATTGTATGTAGGAAAAGCCAAACATCTTCGAAAAAGAGTGGGCTCATATTTTTCTAAAACGTTTACCAGTTACAAAACAAATGAGCTGGTACAACGTATTGCCCGTATAGAGTTTACAATCGTCAATTCAGAGCAGGACGCATTTCTATTAGAAAATACATTGATCAAACAATTTCAGCCGAGATTTAATATTAATCTGAAGGATGATAAGACTTACCCATATATCGTTATAAAAAAAGAACCTTTTCCCCGTGTCTATCTGACAAGAAACAAAATAGAAGACGGCTCTGAATATCTCGGTCCTTACACATCTGTGAAAAGAGTGAGAGAACTGCTTATGTTCATTAAGCAAACAATACAGCTTCGTAACTGTACGCTTAATCTTACTGAGTCGAACATTCAAAAAAAGAAATTTAAAGTGTGCCTGGAATATCATTTGGGCAACTGCAAAGGCCCCTGTGAGGGTTTCCAAAGCCTGGAAGATTATGATAAAAATATAGCACAGCTAAAGAATCTTTTGCGGGGAAATCTTACAGCTGTTATTCGCCATTTTAAAGAGGAGATGAAACAGCAAGCTGCTTCCATGGAATTTGAAAAAGCAGAGCTGGTAAAAAAGAAAATTGATTACCTCGAAAATTACCAGTCCCGTTCAGTAGTAGCCAATGCAAAAGCCGGCGATCTGGATGTTTTCTATATTTTAAAAGAGCTTGATACGGCCTGGGTCAATTACCTGATGGTAAGAAATGGGGCCATTATACAAACACAAACCAATAAAGTAGAAACACACCTGGATGAATCGGTGGAAGAAATCCTTAGTTTTTCTATAGCACAACTAAGAACCACGTTTAACAGTGATGCGCAGGAAATTATTGTACCATTTTCAATTGACTACCCAGAAGCGGAAATAAAAATTACTACCCCCGCTGGAGGTGATAAAAAGAAGCTGCTGCAATTAGCTGAAAAAAATGTGCAGCATTTTATTGATGAGTTAAAAAATAAAGAACGGCTCCGGTTGGATGATAAAAACGCTGACAAACTTCAACTTTTACAGCAAGTGCAAAAAGATTTGCAGCTACAGGAAATTCCTGTACATATCGAGTGTTTCGACAATTCCAATTTCCAGGGAAGCTACCCCGTATCTGCCATGGTTTGCTTTAAAGATGGAGTTCCCAGCAAAAAGGATTATCGGCATTTTAATGTAAAAACGGTAGAGGGCATCAACGACTTTGCCACGATGAAGGAAGCCGTTTTTCGTCGCTATAAAAGGCTGCAGGAAGAAGTACAGCCTTTTCCTCAATTGGTGATAATAGACGGCGGCAAAGGCCAGCTAAGTGCCGCTATGGAAGCTATCAATGAATTGGGCGTGGGTGGAAGAACAACATTAGTAGGGCTTGCCAAAAACGAAGAGGAAATATTCTTTGCCGGAGATCAGGAATCGCTAAAACTGCCTTACAATAGCAGCAGCTTAAAGTTTATTCGCCGTATCCGGGATGAGGTGCATCGCTTTGGTATTACTTTTCACAGATCCAAAAGAAGCAAAGGCACTTTTAAAAACGAACTGGAAGATATACCGGGCATTGGAGCGGCAACAGCCGACCAGTTATTGAAGGAATTTAGGTCTATTAAGAATATCAGGGATATTATCAGAGAAGGGAAAGGTGAAATTGAAATTGGAAAAATAATTGGCATTTCAAAAGCCAAGTTAGTAGTACGTTATTTCAGTAGGGGATAAGTAAGGCGTTTGAAAGAAAGGGAGTTTGTAACCGTCCTTCGTCAGGCTCAGGGCTAAAAAAAATGGGGCCAGAATAGAAATTCAGCCCCGTTTTTAAAATCCAATATCCTATGAAAAACCGAGACGAAAATACGACAATTATCCAATTATCCTATAGGACTTTTACGATTTTCGAAAGTTTTTTATTGATTATTTACTAAATAGTTAGCCATTAAAAAAGCCCCTAAAGAGGGGCTTTTTTAATATTAGTATATCTTCTTAATCTTTCAATTAGTATGACCATAGATCTTGTTCAAAATTGAAGATCTTTTCTTTGATATTATCACCTTCCAATAATCCAAGAATTGGGTCCTTAATATAATTTCTTATCATCTTATTACCTGGGTTATCCAAAGTAGATTTTACAATATAACTGCTGAACATACGGCTTTCAAAAAGCTCTTCCCATGTCATGCGACTTTGTCCCATGTTTTTAGGATTGTAAACCTCCGCTTTAGCCAACATAGGCCTTAGGTCAGGGTAATAAACCCAGAACAAATTAGAAGTACCTCTTTCTTTGGTAGTATTAGGGAAGTACTCTGTTTTAAGTAATCCAATACCTAATATCCGAACAAACATTCTGCTTGACTCTCTGTCAAAAACCCATTCTTCTTTCAAACGGATTTTTGTAACCGTTTTAGGATCAAAGCTAGATCTGGTAACTACATAACCAACTATTTTATCAATTTGCTTAATATCATATTTGGCTACAGTGTCATTTTTTCCTGAAGTCAGCTGCTGAACATCAGCTACTAACATCGGGGTGGTAAACCTGTCATCAGCAAATGCCGTTACTTCTCCTTTCTGTACCGCATTCATCAACATACTTACAAAAATCTGGCTTCCATTATCATCTATGGCCTCATACATGAATGTTTTATTCATTTTCTCACGGAGGTCAAGCTCTCTCCATACTTTTTCTGCATAGAGGGCATCGTCCCAACGTAAATGCTCGTAAGGTAATGGAACCCGTTGAGTAAGATTGCCTTTATCAAAGGCATTATCATTTCTCAAAGATTTTTTCAATGTATTATCGGTTCCGGTTGTATCATACTCAATCGGCAGATTGGCGTATGGATCATAACCTGACGGCTGCTGGTTATTATTATTCTGCTGTTGCTCAGTATTACCCGGAGTAGGAGTTGTAGGTTGCGTACCGCCTGTATTTCTTTTTCTCGGTGTACGCTGCGCACTGGCATCTGCAGTCAAAAGACCCGCAAAAACCACACATAAGCCTATTTTTAAAAAATTCATTTTCATATCACAGGTTATTTAATATAGTAAACGAGAGAAGGTGCCTTTGTAGTACGTCCGTCAGGGCCTTTTACACGGATTTCATCAATTGTTACCATTCTGCCTGCCTGAACATGCTGATTCATAGCACTTCTTACGGCACCGGAGAACGCAGCACCCTGAACAGGAATAGAAACGATATCATCATCTGAGTCACAAGTAAACGTAAAGCTTACTACGTTGTATTCCAGCTCAAAAGGAAAGTTCTTAATACCGGCACCAACACCACCTTGTGCTTTAAATGCACCGGCAGCAATATTGGCTCCGCTGGGTTGACCACCCACATAAGCTTGTGCTTCAGGAATGGTACGAACCCTGAATTGAGACGCACCGGCTACTTTTCCTTCTACATTTACGGTAATTCGGGCATCATCAGTAACACTATTCACACGGGCAATATATTTACCGTTACCAACTCGTGTAAGGCTTCCACCACCACCAGTAATAGTAGCTTGTACTTTATCATCACCACCGCCGCTGGCAGCAATTGAAACTGGATTATCTACTCCAATATAGAGCACATTCATTTTATCTAGTGCTATAGAAGCATTAGCAGAACCTACTGTGTATTCAACAGGTATTGTTCTTGTTTGTGGATTGCCATCCTGATCGGTAAAGGCAACAGTTACATTGATTGTATGTGAACCAACGCCACCAGCCTGTGCTTTGTAAATGGCCTGTCCTTTTTCGTTTAGCGCAACACCAGAACCGTTAACGGTTACAGTTGGCAATTTAGTTTTGCTATATGCACCCAAACCAGCAGTAATTTCAATTTCTTGCCCGGGCATCAGGTATTTAGAATTCTGTCCAACTATTGCTTCGAAAGAATCGAAACGCAGTTCAACTTTTCCTACTTGTTCATGGCAATAGGTAACCATTTTATTTTCAGAAGTTTTGATATCGTTCTGAAATTTGCTGAGGATACTTAAGGTACCAACGGAAGGAGCCATGTAGAAATAGGCTTCTTCCCATGTTTTCTTATTAGAAGTTTGAGATTTAGGCATTGCCAGATCAACCTGCAATGAGTTTTTAAAAGCAATTCCCATGGCAGTATCAATTGCCAATACTTTAGTTACATAATCTTGAAGTTTTTGATATAGAGCTTTTCCCTTTCCACCTTTTACTAAAACTCGGGTAGAAGCATCCTGATCATCTTCTTTGAATTTTGTATTAGGGTCATTGGGGTCTCCGCCTGCTTCTTTGATAATTTCTTTCTTAAGGCCGTCGATAAAATTATAAGCGTTAGCAGATAATTTCATAACCTGATCAGCTTTTGGCTGCCATATAGCTGCTTTTGCTTGCGTAGCGGGATCAGCCATTTTCTCAGTTAATGATGCAAAAATCTGAGTTGATGAAGCATTAACTGCAGTATTGGTTTTCTCCAGGCTATTATTAATGGTTTTAAAGGCATTGAGGATCTCAGCCGAGATATTAATCGCCAACAGGGCGGTTAATACCAGGTACATGATATTGATCATCTTCTGCCGGGGCTCTTTAGGTAAAGCCATGACTATTTACGTTTAATTTGATTGGTAATGATGACTTGTCTTTCAATTTCCGGTACTTGTCTTACTGCACCGGAACGGAATATAAACGAACAGGGTTCAGCTTAATTAGCTGCGGCCCTGCATGGCTGTTAACATATTTCCATAGATACCGTTCAGGCGTCCCAGGTTGGTAGCCAGGTTGCCGATTTGATCCTGCACTTTCTTAGCATCTTCAGCACTGTTCAGCATAGAATTAGATGTTTCAGCCAATTTACCATAGAATGCATTTAATGCTTTCAGGTGGTTGTTACTTTCCTGTAACTCTAATTCGTAAATAGTGTTTAATGATGATAAGTTCTTAGTCAATACTTGTATCTGATCATGGAATACTTTGGCACCTTCAGTAGCCTGGTTAAAGGCACCTACAGAAGAAGCGGCAGTAGTATAAGCATCTTTTACTTTTTCCAATTGGCCGGTAACCTCTCTTGTTTTAGCAGTAAAATCTGTTGTAGCACTAATAGTATCGCCGATACCATTCATACCTGTTACAGTTGTATTTAATTGCTTGAAGCCATCGCCCAAACGTTTCATGGTGTCTGGAGTTATATCTGCTTCAGTTAACATTTTGTCCATTGCACCAAAAGTAGCTCTTGACTTTGCACCAGCAACTGAAAACTGCTCTTCATCATGAGAAGCGTCTTTTACTGCAGGATATACAAGATAGAGAATACCGTACACGGCAAAAATGATGGCTTCGGTAGTAAGACCTATCCACAACCAGGTATCTGCATCAGGTTGGTGGGTGATTTTTCTGAGTGCTCCCCAGATAACAAGGGCCGCACCAAAAGATACGAATACGTCTACGTACTTACTTACTTTGGATGGGATAGCTGCTGCCATAATTGGATTTTTTTAAGAGGTTTTAGGTGAATTTTAATTAAGAGAGAAAGAAGAGAGGACAGGTTCGTTTTACTGTCCTCTCAAGATTTTTATATCGTAGTTGAAAATATTATTTTATTAACGGCGACCTTTTGTTGGTGCTGCAGGTAAGTCGATCACACAACGGAAGCCTACATAAGATTTCGTTGAATCCTGGTACTCGTAAGTACTGGTTCCTGTTTGCAGATAATAGCCCACGTCTTTCCAGCTACCACCACGGATTATTTTACGCTTCATCAAAGGAGGGTCATCATCTTTTGCATTCCAGCGAACGTCAGGGTTCATGTCATGCTGGAAGTTGTTACGTCCTTCATAATAGATAGAAGAAGTCCACTCGGCTACGTTGCCACTCATGCAATACAAACCATAATCATTAGGCCAGTAAGCATCGGCACGAACAGTGTAGAAACCACCATCTTCAGGATAGTTTCCACGACCAGGTTTAAAGTTGGCCATTAAACATCCCTTTTTGTTACGGAGATAATAGTTACCCCAGGGAAACATGGATTGAGAACGACCGCCACGGGCTGCATATTCCCATTGTGCTTCTGTTGGCAAACGGAAATCTGATTCCTGTGTTCTTTTCTTAGAATCTAAATATGAATTAAGCAAATGAGTTCTCCACTCGCAAAATGCTGTTGCTTGCTTCCAGTTTACGCCAACTACAGGATAGTTGCCAAAAGCCGGGTGAGAGAAATAACGTTTCGTCATCGGCTCATTGTAAGAATATGCGAAGTCACGAATCCACGCCAATGTATCAGGATAGATAGCCACATCCTTCTTTATGATGAAAGCAGAACGGGGTTTGCCTGCATTTTCTCTTTTTGCGTTTTCCTTTAAATCAAACACTTCAGAGTGAAATACTATTTTACTTGGGTCGATTTCTTTTTTACCAAAGATTCTATCATCCGGAGGAAGAATGATATCAGTACTGCTAAGCTGCTCCATTACTTTAGGATCACCCCATTTCATGGTTTTCATTTTAGCCCAATCCACATACTCATTACCATCAGCCCCTGCTTTTACATAACCCATTTTACGGGCTATTACAGAGTCACGAACCCACTGTACAAACTGGCGGTATTCATTGTTGGTAATTTCTGTGGCATCCATCCAGAATCCGCTGATAGAGACAGATCTGTTACGGGCACTAAATGCATAAGCAGGATCCTCATCGCTGGGACCCATATGGAAAGTTCCCTGAGGAACATATACCATACCCGGAGGCCTCGGCAGGGTATACTTTCCCCCCGGAGCAACGCCATGTACTTGTCCATCATTAGGAAGGCTTGAGCCTTTGCTGTTCTTTTTCCCGAGTATGCCGCAACTGGCCAGTAAAACCATACAGGCGATTGCACTCAAGATGTAGTTAAGGTTTTTCATTTTCATACACTTAAAGGGTATTGGGCAAATATAATGTTTTGAACTATTCTCTGGCACAACGTTAAAATTTATTTTTATTAAATCAAAGCGTACTTTCCGAAGTAAAATTTCAAACGATAGCCGGGTCTGATTTATTGTATTAACTTAAAATTAATTACCCATTTTGGGGTCTGTCTATCAGGGATATAAGCTCTTTTGCAGAAAATACGGGATTAAGACAAGTGTAACTACGGCAAAGGTAAACAGTAGTTCTTTCACCCCCGCTTTTTCCCGCAAGCAAAGGAAAGCCGGGAAGAGTGCCGATGGATGCCATCAGTACTTTATGAGGCAGGTAATAATTAATGATTTCCTGCTGAATCTCTATAAAATCTGACCCAACTATCACAATTTCATTGGTACCTGCTACAATTTCTTGCAACAGGCTGCACCAAACGCCAAAAGAAGATGGGTAACGGGTTATGGCGTTACCAAGTGAAGAAATCATATCGAAACTTCTCTGTTTCCAACCCGGAAGATCGAAAAAGATTGACAAGTGATAAAGATTATAGGCCATTACGGCATTGCCGGAAGGTACAGCTCCATCATATACTTCTTTCTTGCGGACGATAACATCAGTTTGGCTTTCCGAAGTATAAAAGAAGAAACCAGTATCCTCTTCACTAAAATCTCCAACTACAAACCCGGCAATACTTTTTGCTTTAATTAGCCAATTTGTATCCGCTGTTATTTCATGCAGATGAATTAAGGCTTGTACCAAATATGCATAGTCATCTAAAAAAGCCGGGTACTTTGCAATGTCATTTTTCCAGGTATGATAAAATTCGTTTTGCTTTTTTGCAGCAAAATGTTTTAAAAGAAAATGCATATTATCAATCGCCAGCTGTTTGTATTGTTCGTTGCCTGTTGCTGCAAAAGCCTTGCTGCAAGCAGAGTTCATCAACGCATTCCACCCTAATAAGATTTTATCATCTAATAACGGACGCACCCTCTCAGTCCTTTTTTCTAAAAGCTTGCTTCTTCCTTCAGCCAGTATGCTGTCTAGTTCGCTTATTGAAATATTTTTTGCTGCCGCAAAATTTTCCATCGGTTTTTTTACCCGCAGAATATTTGTTTCCTCCCAATTTCCATGAGCAGTAATATCATAATACTCGCAAAAGATGGCTGCATCTTTTCCCAGCAAAGCTGTTACTTCTTCCAAATTCCACACATAAAACTTTCCTTCTACTCCTTCGCTATCGGCATCTAATGCTGAATAGAATCCTTTGTCTGGATGTAATAATTCCCTTTGTACAAATTCCAATGTTTCATCTATTACTTCTTTATAACGAGTCTTACCTGTTAATTGAAACGCTTCGCTAAGTACTAATATCAACAAGGCATTATCATAGAGCATTTTTTCAAAATGGGGTGCCAGCCATTCTGTATCGGTTGAGTATCGGGCAAAGCCACCGCCTGCCTGGTCATAAATACCGCCTTCAATCATTTTATCCAGCGATAAAATTGCTTGTTGTAATGCTTCTTGATTTTTGGTGATATAATGATACCGCAGCAAAAACTGAATTGAAAATGTTTGCGGAAACTTTGGGGCTTTTCCAAAACCGCCCCATTCCTTATCTGCCGATTTCATCAAGTTCCGAAATGCTTCATCTAATTTTTCACTGGTAAAAACATCCGTTTCGGCTACTTTTTGTAATCCAAATGAATTTGATTGAGTAAGATGCTTGGTTAGATTTTCTGCCTGAGCATCTATTTCATGTCGCCTCTCCCTAAAAGCTTGCGTTACACTTAACAACGTATCTTGCCAGGAAGGACGATTGAATGCTTGCTGCGGTGGGAAATAAGTTCCCCCGTAAAACGGTTTTCCATCCGGTGTTAAAAAAACATTCAATGGCCATCCGCCACTACCCGTCATTGCCTGTACAGCATCCATGTATATATGGTCTAAATCTGGCCGCTCCTCCCTGTCAATTTTTATATTGATAAAATTTTCATTCATCATGTTTGCGGTGGCCTCATCTTCAAAACTTTCTCTTTCCATAACATGACACCAATGACAAGCTGCATATCCAATGCTAACAAGAATTGGCTTGTTTTCCTCCTTTGCTTTATTGAGTGCTTCCTCTCCCCATGGATACCAATTGACCGGGTTATGTGCATGCTGTAGTAAATAAGGGCTTGTTTCATGTATAAGTTGATTGCTTTGTTTCATCTGTCTATTATAAGTTGGTGCTAAGTTCGTATAAAAGAAAAAGGACACCGAATTGGCGTCCTTCTCAATTATTTAAAGTGAAATTTTATTTTTTCTTAATTGTTGATGCCAAAAATTGCTCCAATGCAGCCACCATGCTTGGGGCTTGTGGAAGCGGTGCTTTTATTTCCAGTTTAAGACCTGCATCTTCAATTGCTTTAGACGTGTTATTGCCAAATGCACCTAACACAGTTCCGTTTTGTTTGTACTTGGGAACATTATCAAAAAGACTCTTTACACCGCTCGGTGTAAAAAAGCAAATAACATCATATTCATTATTTGTCAATACCTCCTTTACATCGCTGCTTACGCTTCTGTACATAAAGGCCAGTACAAAATCACAATTATTCGCTTTAAGCCAGTTTACTATTTCATTATCCTGCTGATTTTCGGAACATACATACAGGAACTTCTCATTAGCCTTATGCTTATTAATAACATCAAACATGCTTTTATTGGTACCATCGGCACCATAAAATACTTTTCGCTTTCTGTAAAGGATAAATTTTTGAAGATATAAGGCAACTGCTTCAGTGATGCAGAAATACTTGGTGTCTTGCGAAACGCTTACTTTCATCTCTTCGCAAGTACGGAAAAAATGATCGATGGCGTTTCTGCTCGTAAAAACAACACCCGTATAGTTCTGAATTTCAATCTTTTGTTTACGAAAGTCCCTGGCAGGAATACCTTCCAGGCGTATAAAAGGATGAAAGTCCAGATCCACACTATATTTCCTGGACAGCTCAAAGTACGGAGACTTTTCACTCTCCGGCCTTGGTTGGGTAATCAGGATTTTTTGTATTGCTTTGGCCTGAACGTCGGCCTTTTTAACCCCATTTTTAATCATGTTCTGTTCAGCTAAAGTTGAGTGCAAAGGTAGGAACTTCTACTTAAAATATACTAACAACGCCTTGTAAATCAGCAAAAGAGGGGCTATTTCAAAAGCACAGAGGTACAAAAAGAAATGAAAGGGGTTGACTTTGACCTGATTACGAACAGATGCATAAGTCAAAATAAATCGGTATAAAATCAGTCCCGCCACCAGGCACCATGAAAGTACAAGGCCTGCCGTGTAAACATTGCCAACGCTAAATGCCAATATGGCGATAAATGGCAGTAACATAATACCAATCATTTTATTGATGATAAAGACAATGAAGATATATGCATTGGCGGCCTCCTCTGCATTGAAAACCCAGCCTGCTACTTTAAGAAATAAAAATTTTACAAAATAGGCTGCCGACAATCCAATACAACAGTAAACGAATAGTAACCAGAAGTTTTGTACCGGGTTAATATTATAGTGCCTGA
>CAZXMP010000008.1:0-60434 GCA_964641575.1 uncultured Chitinophaga sp.
AACAATGAAGTAATTCATTTGGCAGAAAAATTTTTACCAACTGGTAAAATGAATATTCCTGCCGAAGAATGGACTAAAACGTTGAATGAATTCATTATGCCGCTTGCGAAAGAACATAAAGTGGATTTTGATAAATCGCTGGTGCAGGAAATAAAAGATGGTAACCCGGAAGTGAAATTATTCCTGATGGAAAAAGGTGAGTATCTTGTTTTTCAACCTTCTTTTTCTTACAAAGGATATGAAACAAGAACAAGAGACCGGGATGAAATGATAGTACCGCAGGGAGATAAAGTGTTGGTGGTGCATCGCAACAGGGAAAAAGAAGGAGAGTTTATTCAGAAATTACAAAACCTGCATTCGAGTTTTGCATACAATGAAGATTCCGGAACCCTGGCATTAAAAGGAGCAGATGTATTGAAAAACAACTGGTTCTTTTTATTTGTAGATGCCATGAAGGAAATGAAAACACCGGTGTTTGGATTTGAAGCGTTAAAGAATTTCCGTTTCAATACAGCTAAGCCACAAACAAAAATTTTTATCAGCAGCAATACCGATTGGTTTGATGCAAAAGTGGATATTCTGTTTGGCGACCAACAGGTAACAGTGGCCGAAGTAAAAAGAGCATTGGCCAATAAGCAGCAGTTTGTACAATTAAATGATGGTACACTGGGAATATTGCCGGAAGAGTGGTTAAAAAAATATTCGCTGCTTTTTAGAGTAGGAGAAGGCAAAACAGATTCACTAAAATTGTCCCGCTATCATTTAAGCGTAGTAGATGAGTTGTATGAAACAAGAGATGAAGAAGAACTGATCGTACAACTAGAGGAGAAATATCAAACTCTTCGGGAATTTAATAAAATAAATGAGATCGATCCTTCCTATCATTTAAAAATGATTTTGCGACCATACCAGGTAGCCGGTTTTCAATGGTTGAATTATTTAAAAGATATTAATTGGGGCGGAATATTGGCTGATGATATGGGATTGGGTAAAACAGTGCAGGCTCTCTCTTTTATGGAGCATTTTAAAAAAGAGAAAGGAACACTTAAGGCATTAGTAGTTTGCCCAACTACACTGATCTATAACTGGGAGAATGAGATAAAGAAATTCACGCCGACACTAACCTATAAAATTCATCATGGCGGCACAAGAACCAGAACAAAAGAAGAGTTGACCGACCATGATGTTACCATTACGACCTATGGAACATTGCGCAGCGATATAAAATTATTGATGAGTGTAGATCTTGATTATGTGATATTGGATGAAAGCCAGGCAATAAAAAACCCGGCCAGTAAAGTAACTAAAGCCGCATCGCTGCTAAATGCAAAGCATCGTCTTTGTATGAGTGGTACACCATTGCAGAATAACACTTTCGATATTTTTGCGCAGATGAATTTCTTAAATCCCGGTATGTTGGGAACCATGGAATTTTTCCGGCAGGAGTTTGCCATACCAATTGATAAGTTTGGCGAGCAGGATAGAAAAGATCACCTCAAAAAAATTCTCTATCCATTTATATTACGAAGAACAAAAGAACAAGTGGCAAAAGATCTTCCGGAAAAACAGGAAATGATCTTATTCTGCGAAATGGAAGATGAGCAACGAAATATTTACGATGCCTACAGAAATGATTTCCGCAACCAGATATTGGGAACTATTGAAACGCAGGGCATTCAAAAATCGCAGTTAACGATCTTACAGGGATTGATGAAGCTGCGCCAGATATGCGACTCACCGGCCATATTAAATGAACAGGAAAAATTTGAAAATCACTCTATTAAATTAGATGAGCTGGCCAGAGAGATAACCGAGAACATCGGTAATCATAAAGCCCTCATCTTCTCCCAGTTTCTCGGCATGCTTGCATTGATAAGAGCTAAGCTGGAAGAGTTGGGGGTGAAGTATGAATATTTTGATGGAAGTACATCAGCACCGGATAGAGAGAAGGCAATACAAAGTTTTCAAAACAATGATGAAGTAAGAGTGTTCCTCATTTCATTAAAAGCAGGTGGTGTGGGTTTGAACCTTACTGCGGCTGACTATGTATATATCGTTGATCCCTGGTGGAACCCGGCGGTAGAGCAACAAGCCATTGACCGTACACACCGTATCGGGCAAACAAAAAATATTTTTGCCTACCGCATGATCTGTAAAGACACGATAGAAGATAAAATTCTACAACTACAGGAAAAGAAACGGGCATTGGCGAAAGACATCATATCCGATGATGCCACTTTTGTAAAATCATTGACGAGGGAGGATGTGGAATATTTGTTTAGTTAAATAGTGGTGGTAATTTTAAAATCGTGTTGTCCTTGTATTTCCAACACTAAATGTTAGCGGAAATTTCAGTTTGCATTTTACTGGTATCCCGTTTTTATAGGCAGGCATAAATGCTTTTGGAATTTTATTAAGCACCCGCAGCATTTCTTTTTCCATTCCATAGCCATGGCTTGTAAGCGGAGCAGCGGCTATCAATTTTCCATCGGTACCAATAATACAAGCAATAACTACCGTATATGTGCCGGGAGGCGCACCATTATCTGTTGCGACCTGTCCATTAATTTTTTTTTCTATAAAATCACTCCATCCTTTATGACCTCCGGGGTACTCAGCTTTTATATCTACATCCGTATACACAGAATCCGGTTTTATGGTTATACTGTCTTTAAGAAGTGGGGATTGTGCAAAAAATACAATTGAATTACAAAGTAATAAAACAGCAAGCAGTACTTTTTTCATTTTATAAATATACAGAACTGAGCGGTTTTTTATTTCCCTGATAATATTGGAGGATAGATAATTACATAATAATTGTTTATTTTGAAAGATGACTTGTAGCATATTTCTTGAAATCGGCGTATAGTATGAAAAATTTGACCATAATAATATTGATCTTCGTTTTTTGTTTATCCCAAATAGCAATAACAGGCCAATCTGTAAAGCTAACTAAGACAGAAAAAAAGCAGGAGCGAAAAAATATTGATTCGCTTTTATTAGTTCATTCATTACCGGTAAGGGTTGAAGCTGCCCGGACGGACTCTCTTTTTAGGATGGATATACAAACATTGCTTAGGGACAGCCTAAAGGCAAGAAAGTTTGAAAGCCTTAATTATGATGAAGCGGCTGAAATTTCTAAAAAGTATTTTACAGATTTATTCGGCGTAAATAATAAGCAACGAATGCTTGATAATCTTGAAAACATCCAAAAAGATAAGGACTACTTTATAAAAGAATCGGAATTTGCAAAACCATTAACGCAGTCCCTTGAAATCTCAGCCTGTAGTATAGAGTCGGATAGCTGCATAGTTGTAAAACGGTATAATTTCCCCAATGCAAAAAAGTACAGGAGTTGGGAGTTTAAACCTGAAGAATCAGAATCAATACATCAATTTGTAAGCCGTATCATTAATTCATTAACAGGCCAAACTTCCTTCAAATGAAAATACTAATTGCTTTCACCTTCCTGTATATTAGTTATCACAGTTTTTCCCAAACAGACTCACTCCTCAAAAAATACGACCAGCAACTTCTCTATCGCTATGGCAGCCATTTTATGAAAGGTGGTAATAAAGTTTCCTTTAGTGCATTACGGGAAGAGTTTGCAAGCCCCTCCATTTCTTTTGATCTATATACCAAAGCAAAAAAGGATAAAACCGTCAGCACTGTTTTAAGATACGTTTCATTACTTGCTATCATCGGAGTAGCAAAAGGTGCGGCTGATAATAACCGCAATCTTACCTATGGCTTTTTGGCCGGCCAGTTCGTTACCTTATTTGCCAGCCGGGCTTTTCAAGACAAATCAACCACAGGGTTAGACCGTGCCATCCAACTCCGCAACCGGGAGCTTCTTTTTCCCGGTCGTTAATGCCGTTTATCGCCTATTAAAGCAATTCATCGGGTTTTTGGCAAAATATACCCTGCACCCGAAGGTAGTTCTGCCTTATTACGTCTATTTTCGTACACTACACAAACCATTTATGAAGAAGATTTTTACCTTATCCCTGTTGATTTTCACCCTTTTCGCTACGGCACAAGCCCAAAAAGCAGATGGAAGCATAAAAGGAAAACTAGTTGACACGGCCACAAAATTACCCGTTAGCGATGCTACTGTTTCCGTTTTAAACGCTAAAGACTCTTCCCTCGCCAATTTTACCTTGTCTAATAAACAAGGAGCTTTTGAAGTAAAGGGATTGGCAGAAGGCGACTACCGGGTTGTAATTTCAAGTAAAGGATTTGTTGAAATAAAGAAAACCGTCTCTCTTACTGCAACTGAAAAGGCCATTGACTTTGGAAGCATTGCAGTAGAAAAAGATTATAAAACGCTGGAAGGGGTTACTATCACCAGCGAATCTCCCATACAAGTAAAGAACGATACGGTACAATTTAATGCCAGTGGTTTTAAAACGCTACCAAATGCAACCGCCGAAGACTTACTAAAAAAATTACCCGGTGTTGAAGTTGATAAAGAAGGTAATGTAAAAGCACAAGGCGAACAGGTGCAGAGAGTGCTGGTAGATGGGAAAGAGTTTTTTGGTAATGATCCTAAGTTGGCTACTAAAAATCTTACGGCCGATATGATTGAGAGTGTGCAGGTATTTGATGACATGAGTGATCAGGCGAAGTTTACTAAAATAGATGATGGCAGCAGAAGCAAAACCATCAATATCAAATTAAAGAAAGACCGCAACAAAGGTTATTTTGCCAGGGCTTTGTTAGGCGTAGGCGACCAGGGACGTTATGAAGGCAATGCGATGATCAATAAATTTAATGGAGACCAGCGCATATCGCTTTTATTCAACTCTAATAATATCAATAAGCAAGGTTTTTCTTTTTCAGACATCATTAGTTCTATGGGAGGTTTTAGCGGATTTGGTGGTGGCCAGGGCGGGCAAGGCGGTGGTGGAATGCAGGGAATGTCAATGCGTGGTGGTGGCGGTGGATTTAGCGGCGGCTTTGGTGGAACAGGCAGCACTGGTATAATCCGATCTACTTCCGTTGGTTTAAACTACTCTGATATGTGGGGGAGCAAAATAAAAGTAAGCGGTAGTTATTTCTTTTCTGATTCAAAACCACAACAAGAGCAAAGCACTTTCCGCCAAACATTTTTTGCGAATGATTCAACGGCAAGTTTATCAAGAGAAACTATGTCGAACAACCTGAATCAGAATCACCGGTTTAATATGCGGATAGAATACCAGATAGACTCTGTTAATTCTATTTTATATACGCCTTCGGTAACGATGCAGCATTCAGATAATTTTAGCCAAAATACTTCTACCACCAGGTCTGCTGTACCAGGTAAAGAGTTTTTAGCAATTGATGGCAGCTCACAAAATACCAATCAACGGAATGGTGTAAATATTGGTAACAACTTTTTATTCCGCCATAAGTTTAGAAAAACCGGCAGAACATTAACACTTGGTTGGAATAACACGATAGGCAATAGCCAAAGTGATGGACTCACACTTTCTACCAATAATTTTTATCTGGACGATGGCACCCTGTACAATTCGTTTGTACAAAACCAAAATTCAAAACAGAAGACAGAAACAAACAATAATGTTATCAGCACTTCTTACACAGAACCGTTTGGGCTGAATAAATTATTGGAATTGAACTACGCCTATACCAATAATAAAAGTGAGTCGAGAAGAGAAACGTTTAACTACAATGGCGTAACAGATAAGTATGATAATCCAAACCTTTTGCAAACGAATGATTTTATAAATACTTTCCTGGCGCATCGTTTTGGTGCCAACTTCCGGGTGCAGGAGAAAAAATATAATTACCAGTTTGGTGTTGGGGTACAAAGAGCAACGTTGGGCAGCGATAGCTACCAGGCTGTTACGGACAAAACAACCATAACCAGTCAGACGTACACAAATATTTTCCCAACTGCAAACTTTAATTTTACGCCTACCAGAAGTAAAAACCTGAGGATTTCTTATAATGGCCGTACAAATCAGCCCAGTGTAAACCAATTACAAAATGTACCTGATGCAAGTGATACGCTGAACATTAGAATTGGTAACCCGGAATTGAACCAGGAATTCAATCACAATTTTAATATTGGCTTCAATACATTCAATATTCTTACATTCAAATACATTGCTGCAAATATCAGATTAAGCACTACTCAAAATAAAATTGTAAACAGCATTACAACACAGGGGCCATTACAAATTACGAACTATGAAAACGTAAATGGGTATTTTATGGGCTCTTCTTTTATAACATTGGGCTTACCATTTAAAAATCCAAAGTTGAAAGGCTCCAGCCTGAACTTTACCAACAACATGTCGTACGCAAATGATATAAGCCTTGTTAACCTGAAAAAGAATATTACAAAAACAGTTACTATATCGCAGGGGGCAGGCGTTAATATCAACAAGGAAAAAATTGATTTTGGTGTAAAAGCGAATCTTGCTTACAACAATGTAAAATATAGTATCAACTCCATGTTGAACGAAGACTTCTTTACACAAACCTATTCCGGAGACGTATCATATACTTTTCCTAAGAACATTATTCTTTCAACCAATTTTGATTATTTAATTAATACAGGCCGTGCAGAAGGGTTTAACCAGAACATTCCATTGTGGAATGCCAGTGTTAGCAAACAAATGTTCAAAAAGAAAAACGGGGAGTTGAAATTATCGGTAAATGATATATTGAACCAAAACCAAAGTATTGCCCGTACTACCGGCGACAACTACATTCAGGATACCAGAAGTATGGTGTTGAAAAGATACTTTATGGTTAGCTTCTTATTTAACCTGAATAAAATGGGTGGAAAAGCAGCAACAACGCCAGGTATGCCGAGAATGATGGAAAGAAATATGAGAGATGTGCGGATGTACTAATAGTAATTACCATTTAAATTAAATAGAAATGTCCCGCCAGTTGGTGGGACATTTTTTATAGTATGAGGGTTAGTAAAGAAAAATTATTTTCTTCTGTAATGTGCTGCCGCTGCTGGCGATGAACCGGAAATAATAACCGATAGCACCGATTTAAACAAACGCAACACATTAAAAGAAGATTTGTAATAGTGGCGATAAATTTTCGCCGATTGATGGGAGTGAACGAGATTTCTGTTTTTCATACTTGGATATTTTTCAAAGTTATTAACGTATGTGTCTATTTAAAAGTATGTAATAAAGTTTGCTTTTTATAATATTGCCCCTCATTACCAACCCTATAAATCCATACTGCATGAAAAAATCCGTAAAAACACTTGCCCTTATTACTATCAGCTTTCTTTTTGCCACACATTCTACTGCCCAATTAAAATTGCCAGGCATCAATGGAGTAGCAAGCGATGTAAAGAAGGTAATTGAAGATTATCCCAACCGTTTTATCAATTTAATGGGCGAGGTGTTAGCACAAAATACCCAGTCAACAGATTATCACTGCAACTTTACTGTACAGGGTGCCGAAGAAGTATTCATTACCCGCTATCCTGCAAAGAAAGAAATTTGCAGCTGGCAGGCATTGATGCTTACTACAGAAAACTTCGACAAGGCAAAACAAAAATTCAAATCATTGTTCAATCAGCTCAATAACCTTTCTATTAAAGCAGGTAATGGATCTTTTAAGTTGAAAGCGGATTATCAATCGCCGGAAGAATCCAGAAAATTCACCAGTGTTTTATTTTCCTTTGAACCAGCTACCGAAGCTATGAAAAAATTGAAAGTAGAAATCTCCATGCAATACATAGAACCTATGGAGTGGAAAGTAAAACTATTGATCTATGACCGGGAGAGAGAAGATGATGAAAGAGGCAATGTGAGGGAGTAGTCTTGAGTCATTAGTCGGGAGTAAGAAAAAGCTTTCAGAGCAGAGTCCCACTCCTGACTAACAACTCCGAACTTCCGACTCAAACATTAACCTTCATTAACATTAAACAAAGCCCCGTTAACCCACATTACTATCTGGTAAGAATATTTTCGTAGCTGAAATGGATTAGCTATGAGAAAAATTTTCCTCTTATTTGTATTGGTTTGTATAGTAGTCGCTGCTCAGGCACAAAAAAATGGTCTTGTAAAAGGAATTGCTTTTGATACCATCAGTAAGCAACCAGTTGCTGGTGCTACCATTTCTCTTTTAGAAAAGAAGGATTCTTCCCTGGTTTCGTTTTCCATGACCGGTAATGACGGACGTTTTGAATTAAAAGGTATTCCCAATGGGGATTATCGCCTTCTCATCAGCCATGTTAATTATCATAATAGCAATACATTTTTTACCATCAGCGATAGCAGTAAAATTGCCGAGCTTGGTAATGTAGTAATGAATGATAAAAACAAAGTACTGGAAGAAGTGGTGCTGGAAAATGAAGCTCCACCTGTTACAATGATCGGCGATACCGTTCAATACAATGCCGGTTCATTTAGAACACAGCCCAACGCAAGTGTTGAACAACTATTAAAAAAACTACCCGGTGTAAAAGTAGATAAAGACGGAACGATAAAAGCACAGGGAGAAAAAGTAACCAAAGTATTGGTGGATGGAAAAGAATTTTTTGGCAACGATCCTAAGATCGCCACCAAAAATTTACCGGCCGATGCGATAGATAAAGTGCAGGTATATGACAAGCAAAGCGACCAGGCACAGCTTACTGGATTTGAAGACGGCAATTCTGAAAAGACCATCAATCTTAAATTAAAAAAGGATAAGAAGAAGGGAATGTTCGGAAAAGTAAATGCCGGAGTTGGAAATAAAGAAAGATATGAGGGCCGGTTCAATGTTAATTCATTTAAAGGAGCAAGACAGTTTTCTGCAATTGGAATGGGCAACAATACGAATGCAGAAGGATTTTCGTTCATGGATATCTTAAACTTTACCGGCGAGCTGGCAAGAATGCAACGGGGCGGTGGTGGCGGCAATATCAATATTAATATGAGTGGCGATGAAGCTGCAGCCATGGGACTTAGTATGGGAGGCCGCAACAGCGGTATCAATACTGCCTGGGGCGGCGGATTGAATTACAATAATATCATTGGTACCAAGCTGGATTTTCAGAGCAATTATTTTTACAATCGCTTCAATCCAAAACAGGAAAGCCATATACAGAGGCAATACATTTTACCTGATACTTCTTATTTCTACAATCAAAATTCCTATAGTGATAATCTAAGCAATAACCATCGTTTTAACCTGAATACATTGTACCAGGTTGATTCATTGAATTCCATTCGCATCATCCCATCATTTAGTTATCAGAAAACAAATAACCGTTCCGCTACAGATTTTCAAATGATGTCAGAAGAGGGGGCTTTGACCAATGATGGATTTAGTAATACAACCTCCGCTTCCGAAGGATATAATTTTCGCAATGAAGTTATCTGGCGAAAGAAATTTGCCCGAAAAGGAAGAACATTTTCTCTTTCGCTGCAAACAAGTTTAAATGAAAGTGATGGTGAAGCAAGCCTTTCATCGGTTAATAGTTTATATAATCCCAATGGCACAGCTTTGCGAAGAGATACATTAAACCAGCAAAGTAATACCACCGGGGATCTGAAAGGCTATACTGCCAAAGCGGTGTATACGGAACCTCTCTGGAAACGTTCTTTATTGGAACTAAGTGTTGGTAAAAGCAATAGCATCAGCAGATCAAAAAAGGAAACCTGGGATTATAACAAAGGCAGCGGCAAGTTTGACCGGTTGAACAATCAATTGACCAATGACTTTGAAAACACCTACGGTTATACAACAGGCGGCGTTCGTATACGAACACAAAAGAAGAAATATAATTATTCTATTGGCGCCACCTTGCAACGGGCTGAACTGGAAGGAAAAATTACTAATGGAAATAAAGACTCTATTATAGGCAAAACATTTACTGATATATTACCGAATGCAAGATTGCAATACAATTTTACCAAGTTCAAAAGCCTGACGGTTAATTACAGTACTTCTACTAACCAGCCCAACATGTCGCAATTGCAACCGGTGCCGGATAACAGCAACCCGTTGAATATACGGGAAGGTAATCCTGATTTGAAACAGGAATTTAACCATGCGGTTCAGGCAAACCTGCAACTGATAAGTCCCTACAAGAATAAAAACCTGTTTGTTAACTTATCTGCCAGAGCTACAGAAAATAAAATATCTAATTACGATTCTATTAACCTGCAAACGGGTGTAAGAAAAACAAAACCGGTGAATGTAAACGGAGTGTATAGTTTGAACAGTTCTATCAGTTATAGTATGCCGGTACGATTTTTAAAAGGTAATATTGAGATTAGCAGTGGCTCCGGATTTAATCAAAGCAAACAGATATTGAACGATAAAGCAGGAACTTTGATTACCAATACTATTAAAACAGTAACACTGGGCCCGGATGTACGGTTTGATATAAACCCAACAGATAAATTAAGTTTTACGTTAGGTGCAGGACTTAATTATAACAAAACAAAGTATTCTGTACAAACGGTGCCAGATGTTGATTTTCTGTCGCAGGAGTACAACGCATCGTTTGATTGGGAATTGCCTAAAGGATTTTTCTTTGCTACTGATTTTATGTACACCATCAACAGCCAACGGGCAACGGGATTTAATGTAAAGGTACCTTTATGGAATGCCAGCATTAGCAAACAGCTATTGAAGTATAACCGTGGAGAAATAAAATTCAGTGCAAGAGATTTGCTTAACAAAAATATCGGCATCAGCCGCAATACCAACAATAACTATATTGAAGACTCGAGAGTGCTAACCTTGCGCCGGTTTTTCTTACTCAGCTTTACGTATAGTTTAAGTAAAACAGGATTGAATAATGCGGGTGGCGGGGGAATGAGAATTATTACGAGATAGCAGTTATAGCCAGTTGTTTTTAGTTTTCGACTCCCAGCTTTCCCTGCTAAAAGAATAAACCTTACAATCACTATCACCAAATTTTCTACTTTCCAGGTATTGAAATCCTATGCGTTCGTAAAATTTAATGGCCCGAATATTAGATGCCAGTGGATCAATTAATACAGCATTTACTGCTGGTATAGAAAAACATCTTGCCAGGCTTTGTTGCATTATCTCCGTGCCATAGCCTTTACCTAAATCTGTTGCTAAGCCAATCCAGATATCAATAGCCCTGAACCCTTCTGCAATGTCACCCCAGTAATGGCTTTCTTCCTGTGCCGGGTTTATAATTTGAACAAATCCTATTGGCCGGCCATCTAATTCTGCTATCAATTGCTCCCGCCATATAAGAGTTCGGGGAATCTCATATTCCCAATTCCAATCATCATTAGGATCACTGTCAATTACATGTTGTTGATCATCCCAATACTTTAATGTTGGAATATCTTCAATGGTCGTATGCCGCAATCGTATCATTAGTTGTAAAGTCAGTTACATATGCTCATTTAAAAATAAAAAGTTGAGAGCATATTCGTTGCTTGGCACATAAATTTGATTTCAATACTGCACCCGCCATTTTGCCAAAATGCTGTTATCGGATTATTAATTCAGAGCGATGTTGTTTTCTTCTCCAATTTTTTTTAATCTTTCAATATATTCAGCATTAATTTTTGATTTAGATGTTTTAATTTCTTCTGTTCCATCCGGATAAACTGTTTTTGAAACATAATCTTCTGGATTCAAAGCTTTCAAATACGCTTTGTTTAGTAACTCTTTTGCTTTTTCAGTTTCACCAACTTTTAGAAATATTTTAATTTTATAAATTTCAGCAGTTGTTAATCCAACTTTTTCGTCATTTAAGATTAATTCTTTTAGCGAATTCAAATCAATATTTTTTTCAATAATTGGTTTTAAATAATCCTGTAAATGTTTATAAATCTCTATTTCTAAATTTACTTTTTCTGTAGTATTGTTTAATTCATACCAATAATCATTTCCTTTTACTACTTGTCCAAGTCTAAAGCATATTTGACAATCATATTCACGAATAAATTTTGGTATTTCTTTATTCCATTTCTCTGCATACATTTCAGCAACAAAAAAACCAATATTGAAAGTAAATGAAACATTATCTTGATGATTCCATCTACTTTTTTGAATGTTTACAACTTGAGTTAATTCGCTTGTCTTTTTATTAAATCCGTTTCCATTTTTTTTAAATCCTAATTCTTTAAAAAAGGGGAAAACAAGATTTTTTAATATTTCGTCGAATTCCAATTGTAAATTTCGTTCGGCTTTAATTTCTTTTTTCAAAAAAGACTTAAACATAAATTCATTTTGTTTATTGTTGCTTTACTTTTCGGTTCTCAAATATATCTGCCAACGTCCAGGGCTTTCTGCTGTGCTGGTATTCTGTGATCCGTAAAGCCCGGACTGTCGCTCAATAAAGTTACTGAAGTTGAGAATATATTCTACAGCTCATCTGTGTTACGTAATGCTGGGACTGAAGCTGAGTTTTGTTATTTCGACCAGGATTTATTCGTCAAGCCAGCATAGCAGAAAACCCGATGTTAGCGGTTGTCTTTTTTTCTAAAATCGTCTCCATGTACAGAGAGCTTCCGTTGTCCAATATGGTAATAGAAACTCTCGATATTTGTCTCAAACCAGCCGTGCCAACCATCAATCATTTGTTTTTTGCTTCTTTCTTGCAATTTATACGGGTCTTCTCGGAAATCTACAAGTTGAATGTATAAAACACTTCCATTATATTTTTCACTAGTAAACGCTATTACTTGTTTGCAGATAGAGTCAAGTACGATTGCTTTGTCGCCACAAGTTGCATTTACTTGATTTCGCCATCTTTTAAAGTTTCCCTCGTCAAAATTATTTTTCCCAAAGAGTCTCAAACTACTTTGATATGATTCCTCCACTTGATAGCGAAGGGCGCTACAATATTGTTTTTTTAAATCTTCATTCATTGCTAAAAGAGTCAAACTATCAGGAGTGAAATAAACTCGTTCACGTTTTACGGAATCAGGATAATCAGATTCTTTTCGAATAGAGTATTCTGCCGGAAACGCAACTATATTACTACTTCCAGTGCTAATTATTTTTATTGATTTTGTAACATTACTGTCGACTTTTTCTCGGACTATTCCAACGCCAATAGTAGGGCTAATTTGCGAATAGCTGGAAAAAGATGCTAAAAGAAAGATGGTTAATATTTTTACGTTTCTGAAGCTCATTGGTAATAGTGAAGATAACCGCTAACATTTGTATTTGCGTATGTCCTTGTTCCAAATTTACTTGATTTTCAAAAGGAAATGGAACAAAAAAACCTAACAATTTTTTCAATTTTAGAGTTGTCAAAAAATTTAAACATGCTGATCAAACAAAATTGTATTTCCATCAGGGTCAGTCAACATAAAACTTGCAGGTCCGGTTGTAGTCTCATCGGCCTCAGATAGTAATGGAATGCCATTGTTCTTTAAGTGCTGTTGAATTTTTCTTACATCATCAAATCCTTCTACGGCCTGGGCATTTTCATCCCATCCGGGGTTAAAGGTTAGAATGTTATTCTCAAACATTCCCTGGAATAGCCCGATCAAGGCATTGCCATTTTTCATGATAAGATAATTACTGGCAATAGCACCTCCAAACACAGAAAATCCCAATGTTTCATAAAATTGTTTGGAAGCAGTAATGTCTTTTACACTAAGGCTTATGGAAAAGGCTCCTGGTTTCATTGGTTAGTTTTCTTAAAGTTAAATAAAAAATATATCGGTCATAGGTTAGCTTTTTATCAACCCCTTTTTGTTTGCGGCAATACAACTAATTTTACCTTAACAGTACAGTAATTATTATGTCAACACTTTCCATCACTACCATACAAACAAATCTTCATTGGGAAGATAAATTGGCCAACTTAAAAATGCTGGAAGAAAAAATTAACAGCATACAGGAGAAAACCGAAGTGGTAGTGTTGCCAGAAATGTTCAGCACCGGTTTTAGTATGAAGCCGGAATTGTTAGCCGAAACAATGGACGGAGAAACAGTACAATGGATGAAAAAAGTGTCGGCTCAAAAAAAAATTATTTTAACCGGCAGTTTAATTATTAAAGAATCAGGTCAGACGGAGACCGACCGACCAAGTTACTTCAATCGCTTAATTTGGATGTTGCCCAATGGCCAGTACGGAGTGTATGATAAGCGGCATCGCTTTGCTTTTGCCGGAGAAGACAATCATTATACCGCAGGCTCTAAACGATTAATTGCTTCCGTAAAGGGATGGAAAATAAATTTGCAGGTTTGTTATGATTTACGTTTCCCTGTATGGGCAAGGCAACAACCACAAGCCGAAGGTCCGGAGTATGATGTATTAATCTATGTAGCTAACTGGCCTGAAAGAAGAAACCATGCCTGGAAAACATTGCTACAGGCAAGGGCTATCGAAAACCAATGCTATGTTGTGGGAGTTAACCGTGTAGGCAATGATGGTAATAATATTTACCACAGCGGTGATAGTATGATCATTGATCCAATGGGAGAAGTGTTGTACACCAAAAAAGATGACGAAGATATTTTTACCAGCATCTTAGCTAAAGATCATTTGCAAACGATACGGGAAAAATTGCCATTTTTAAAAGATGCGGATGATTTTCAGATCGAAAATCCGCTTTAGGGGAGATTTAGAGTGGTCTCTTTATCTTTCTTTATTAACTCTAAAGCCTTCTCTACTTTATAATCAGCATTTCGTTTTATTGCCTCTGCAGTTGGTAGCGAAGGCACTTCCGGTTGAACGCCTCTTCCAATTTTAGGTATATTCTTGTCCACTACTAATCTAAAAATCGGCAAACGAAAACGAACACCAGTAATGGGCAATGTTACATCCGGTATCAACCAGGCAGAATTTCCATAAGCACCACCACCCGTTTCTTCACCCACTACTGTTACATTTTCTTGTTTTACTAATGCAGAAGCAAACAAAGTGGTTGCAGAAAACGAATTGCCACCGGTAAGTATGTAAACTTTTCCATCATAATGGTTATTCTTTTTCGGCTTAAAATAATGCCGTTCAAAATAGCCGAAATGATAAAATCCGTCACGATGTTTTTTGGTAAAGAAGGTAATGAACAATTTATTCCAGAAATGATTCTGGATATAACCTTCGTACTTGCTTTTTTTGCTGGTAGCAAATAAGGAATCAGCAATTTTAAACTTTTGCTTTGCCATGTAACGGGTTAGTGCCGTTGAATTATTTACACTGCCACCACCATTACTTCTAACATCAATAATAAGATGACCGATGTTATTTTTTCGAAGTGCTTTAAAAGAATTGCGGAAAAATTTTCTAAGTCCATATCCCCTGGTAAAGGTGGCAAGATCCATCATGGCCGTTCGATTGGCGGAGTCAATTTTTAATAAACGGGTATTATTTAATTGCAACTGACGCCGTTCTTTTTTAGAAGGTTGTGGTGCAGGCCGAAACGGACGGGTGCCAACTCTGAACATGGTATCCGTGGCTGCATTGTACACCGGCACCGTCAATGATTTTTCCTCTCCCGTACTATCAATATATCCCACCGTATATTTTGATGATAAACCAAACAGCGATGTGTATAAAGAACCAAAATAGCCCCGGTTGCTAAGCGTTTGGTATTTGTGGGTACGGTTATAACCATCCGTAGAAATATATTCAAACATGCTGTCAATAATAGCTGCCGTTGGTTTGTTGTTGATACTGGTAATAATGGTTCCTCTTTTTAAAATACTATCCCGGCGATTTAAATTTTGCGTGACAACCATAGCACTATCCCATACTTTAACACTTAAGGGAAACATTCTTCCCAGGCGGATGGTATCATTGAACCTGGCAAAAGCTTTTGAAGTACGAACAGAAGTATGCCCGCAATTGATTTTGGAAGTAACATACGTAAGCACTTTGCGAAACTCCGTTTCTGTCATGGAGTCTTTTAAATGTTCTTTACCCCAATTGAAAAAATAATCCATACTGTCTTTAGAAGTGTACCAATAAAGACTGGGATGATGTTTTTCTAACACTTGCTGATAAACAACATAATCCTGCTGCACCTGTTGTAGTGGGTATTTTTTGCCGGGTAAGAAAGATGACTGGTTTACAGCACAACCCGTAATGACGATCGACGATATGCAAAAAATCAGTAAGCTCCTCATAATCCTCATAAATCCTGTTAATCGTTCTCCAAAAATGTGGAGTTTATTTTAAATGATTCCAACCTTGTGCCGTGAGTGGATATTTGCTGCCGCCTTTTGTAATGATATGGCTTCCAGCTTCAGGCTCCGTCATATATCCCACTACACTAATATCTTCATTTAATACCAATTTGTCGTACTCTGATTGAGGAATGGTAAATAAAAGCTCGTAATCTTCTCCACCACTCAATGCGCAGGCCGTTGGATCAATTTCAAATTTATAAGCCGCTTTCTTCATTTCTTCTGCTACCGGCAATTTTTCTTCATAGATCACACAGCCCAAATTACTTTGTTTGCAAATATGCAATGCCTCCGAACTAAGTCCATCGCTGATGTCCATCATTGCTGTTGGGGTAATTTCCTCTTTGGCAAAAAACTCCACCACATCTTTTCTTGCCTCTGGTTTTAAGAGTTTGCCAATTACATAAGTTTCACCTTCCAGGTCTGGCTGCACACCCGGACTTTCTATAAAAATTTTTTTCTCTCTTTCTAAAAATAATAAACCAACATACGCCGAACCGAGAAAACCGCTTACACAAAGCAGATCGCCTTTTTGTGCGGTACTTCTTTTTACAAATTTATCAGGGGCCACTTCGCCAATTGCTGTTACAGAAATAATAAAACCTTTTTGAGAAGAAGTAGTATCGCCGCCGATCAGATCAACATCATATTTTTCACAAGCAGCATACACCCCTTCATAAAATTCATCCAACGATTCAACACTAAAGCGATTGCTGATACCAAGGCTCAATGTTATTTGAGTAGGTATGGCATTCATGGCATAAATATCACTCAGGTTTACAATTACACTTTTATAACCAAGATGCTTTAAGGGAGTATAAGAGAGGTCGAAGTGAACACCTTCGATTAATAAATCTGTAGAAATAACTGTTTGCTTGCCGAAATGATCAATAACTGCTGCATCATCACCAACTCCAAGAATTGTTGACGCATTTTGTATTTCAATGTTCTTTGTTAAATGTTCTATTAAACCAAATTCTCCCAGAGAACCAATTTCTGTTCTTTCGTTACTCATAATTCTTTTTTATTGTTGATCACTGCTACCATTTCATCATGTATTTTACCATTTGTGGCTAATACCTTGTGTTGATAGACAGAAAATTTATCACCTTTCAGGTCTGTTACTTTTCCACCTGCTTCTTCCACAATCAAATAACCGGCGGCACTATCCCATGGCTCCAGTTTATGTTCATAGAAGCCATCAAATCTTCCCGCAGCAACCCAGCAAAGATCAATTGCGGCGGAACCTAGTCTGCGTACAGGAACACCTTTTCGAATAAAGCGTTCAAAAATTTCTAATGGACCATCAGGCATATTAATATAAGTGTAAGGAAAGCCGGTTACCAAACAAGCTTTGATCGTTTCTGTTTGTTCGCTTACCCGAATTGGTTTATCATTTAGTGTGGCACCCTTTCCTTTTTCTGCAAAGAAAAATTCATTCATGTGTGGATTGTAAACGGCAGCCATTACAATTTCGTCATTGTGCTCAATTCCAATAGAAACACAATTGAGGGGAATACCGTGTGCAAAATTTACCGTACCATCAATTGGATCAATGATCCATTTATATGAGGAGTCCTGTACAATTTCACCAGTCTCTTCGGCCAGTATCTGGTGTTCAGGAAAAGCAGCTTTAATAACAGCAAGAATGGCTTTTTCAGAAGCATGATCGGCTTCGGTCACCAAATTATTTACACCTTCTTTATTGCTGATCTTAAAATCACTATTGAAAAAACGAACAATTTCGGCCGCCCCAGCTTTTGCGGCTTCTACTAGAACAGGTTTAAGCATTGGCAAAGATAAACACGGATTGCAAGATTAATACAGATTAAGCGGATTCTCAAAGCAGGAAATTCTTAAATGCTGTACGAGAACTACTATTTTTGAGAAAATCATAATAACTCCCCTTTAGGGGATGGGGGTATGGAGTTATCAATTATTATAGTCAATTACAATGTAAAGCACTTTTTAGAGCAATGTCTCTTTTCGGTGCAGGCCGCTATTGCTGAAATGCAGGCCGAAGTGATAGTGATCGATAATAACTCTACCGACAACAGCCTTGCGTACCTGGAACCAAAATTTAATGATATCCGGTTTATAACAAACAGCAACAATGTTGGCTTTGGTAAGGCCTGTAACCAGGGGGTTCAACTGGCTTCGGGAAAATATATCTTGTTTTTGAACCCGGATACGATCGTTCCGGAAGATTGTTTTAAGCAATGCATAATTTTTTTTGAGTCACATCCAGACGCAGGAGCACTGGGTGTAAAAATGCTGGATGGCAGTGGCCGATTTTTAAAGGAATCCAAAAGAGCTTTTCCATCACCCACTACATCGTTATTCAAACTTTTTGGTTTATCAAAGCTGTTTCCTCGTTCGGCTACTTTTTCAAAATATCATTTGGGTCATTTAGATGAAAATAAAAATCATGAAGTAGATGTGCTGGCAGGTGCTTTTATGATGATCAAAAAAGATGTGCTGGATAAAATTGGATGTTTTGATGAAGCATTTTTTATGTATGGTGAAGATGTGGACTTAAGTTATCGCATACAAAAGGCCGGATACAAGAATTATTATTTTGCAGACAGCAGCATAATTCATTTTAAAGGAGAGAGTACCAAAAAGGGTAGCATGAATTATGTAAAGATGTTCTATAATGCCATGAGCATTTTTGTGCGGAAACATTATGGTGGAAGCAAAGCTGGCATATTTAATTTCTTAATTCATACGGCTATTTGGTTTAAAGCTTTGTTGACAGCAGTGTCTGGCTTTATAAGAAAAATCGGTCTTCCACTGATTGATGCCGGATTGATCATGCTTTCTTTTTGGGCCATAAAAAATATATGGAGTGAGTATGTACGACCGGGTATACAATATGAAACCAAATTACTGTGGATCGCCATTCCTGCTTATACGGTTTTCTATCTCATCACCGCTTATTATGCAGGCTTATATGACCGTTGGTACAAAAAAACTGAGCTGATCCGGTCTTCTGTAATTGCAACAATTGTATTGTTGGCAGCCTACGCATTGCTACCGGAGCAATATCGATTTTCAAGAGCTATTATTTTGTTTGGAGCCTTATTAGCATTTTTGTTGATTGGCATTTTGCGTTGGATTTTAGTAATGACAAATGTGTTGAACAGCAATAAGGATAAAGAGGAACGATATAATACGATCATTGCAGCCTCTGAGCCGGAGTATAATCAGGCAATTGATCTTTTAAAAGAAGCAGGATTACAACAACGAATTTTAGGAAGATTGTCTGTTAATGGCGATGAAGAAACATCAATCGGGTCGTTAAAAAAAATTCAATCAGTTTCTACAACCGTTCCATTCCGGGAATTAATTTTTTGTAAGGGTTCTTTATCTTTTACTGATATAATTAACAGCATTCAGCAATTGCCCAAGAACATCAGTGCAAGAATTCATGCAACGGGCAGCGGCAGCATTGTAGGCAGCGATTCAAAAGATACATCCGGCGAAGCTGTATCAAAAGAAAATGGATATAAACTGGCAGATCCCTACAATCGCCGTTTAAAAAGATTGGCTGATGTAGTAATTTCTTTTTTAGGTATTCTTACATTTCCGGTGCAATTATTTATTATAAAAAAACCTTTTGCCTTTTTTAAAAACTGTGTGTTGGTGCTTTTTGCAAACAAGACATGGGTTGGTTATACAAGTCAACAGAAAAATCTTCCGCACTTACATGCAGCTGTAATTGCTTGTAATGGTTTGCCGGTTTCTGCAAAGCAGCAATTACCAAAAGAAAGTTTGTACATGATGGACTACTGGTATGCCAGAGATTATGAACCAGTGTCAGACCTTAAACTATTATGGAGAGTGTACAGAAATTTGGGCAGTTAGTGAACTTTCGTTTTAATTGTCCGATAGATTTTTGTAAAGGGTAGTATTTTTAAGAAAGCCCTTTATATATTCGCAGCTATACCGACCAACATTTCGTAACTTTAAGACATACTTACCCAAGCTGGATGGCCACAATTATAGATATTAAAATACCGAAGGCAATTGCTGCCGCACTGCGCCTTCCGCCCAACGATCCCCGTCGCCAGCAGATACGGGTGTTAAAAAAATTATTGAAAAAGGCCCGGTTTACCGAGTTTGGCCAGCAATATCGTTTTGATGAAGCTTTATTAAGTAAACATCCCGCAAAAAAATTCCAGGAGTTAGTACCCGTACATGATTACAATAAAATTTATGAGGAGTGGTGGAAGAAAACCCTGGATGGTGTACCCGATGTAACATGGCCAGGTAAAATAAAATATTATGCCCTTAGTTCTGGTACCTCAGATGCGGCCAGTAAATATATTCCGGTTACCAGTGAGTTGCTTCGAAGCAATACGGTTAATTACCTGCGCCAGTTATTGAGTCTGATAAAATATGAAGACGCTAACAAAAGAGCCATGACGAAAGGCTTTTTAATGATTGGCGGTGCTACGGATCTGCAAAAAGGAAAAGCCGGATGGTATGCCGGCGACCTAAGTGGAATCTTAGCGAAGAAAAGACCTTTTTGGTTTCAAAGTTTTTATAAACCCGGCGGCCGCATTGCAGCCATGAGCGATTGGAATCAAAAACTAAATGAAATAGTAGAACATGCAAAGGAGTGGGATATTGGTTATATAGTAGGTGTGCCTGCCTGGTGCCAGATGTGTATGGAAATGGTGATGAAGCAATATGGCGCAAAGAATATACATGAAGTGTGGCCCAACTTCAGCTTTTTTGTACATGGTGGTGTGGCGTTTGAACCCTACAAAAAGGGATTTGAAAAATTATTAGGAAAGCCGATCGTATACATTGAAAATTATTTATCCAGCGAAGGCTTTATCGGGTATAAAACAAGAGAACATGCAAAGGGCATGCAGCTAATATTAAACAACAATATCTTTTTTGAGTTTGTTCCCTTCGATGAAAAAAATTTTGATAGCGATGGAAAAATAGTGGACAATCCGGATGCAAAAATGATCCATGAAGTAGAAGAGGGAAAAGAATATGCATTGCTGATGAGTACGAATGCAGGTTCCTGGCGTTATCTTATTGGCGACACGATAAAATTTGTGGACCTCGAAAAAAGCGAAGTAGTAATTACAGGTCGTACTAAACATTTTTTAAGTCTTACCGGCGAACACCTGAGTGTGGAGAATATGAACAAAGCAATAGAGCTGGTAAGCGAAGAGTTTAATGTTAGCATTCCCGAATACACCGTGGTTGGTTTTCCATACGAAAACTTCTTTGCCCACCGCTGGTATATTGCTACCGATGATAAGGTCGATGTAGAACAACTCCGCAAACGAATTGATGGATGCTTGCGGGAATTGAATGATGATTATGCTACAGAAAGAGACAGTGCATTAAAAGCAGTTTTCCTGGAAGTATTACCGGAAGAGAAATTTTTAAAATTTATGGAGCTAAAAGGAAAATTGGGCAGCCAGCATAAATTTCCACGGGTGATGAAAGGGAAGATGTTAGAGCAATGGAATAGCTTTCTACAATCAGGAAAAATTTAGAATAGCAGTAGCAGCAATTGTAACTATCTCCAAGAGACTTTCGAAAAATAGCAAGACGTACTTAGTATTTATAACTTCGTACTTTAGATACTATGACAGAAGCTTTGCTAAAAGGAATCACCATCGGGTTGCTGCTGAGTATATCAGTAGGCCCGGCGTTGTTTTCTGTAATCAAACAAAGTTTAAATAATGGCCATCGGGGCGGTATGGCGTTTGCCGTTGGTGTTTCTGCCAGTGATATTGCCCTGGTACTGGTCTCCAATGTTTTTACAGAACTTTTTAAAAGTCTGCGACTTTATGAAAAACAAATCGGCATTACCGGCAGTATTTTTCTTATAACGATGGGTTTGTTTTTTCTGTTCTTTAAAAAGGTAAAAGTAAACGAATCGGGAAAACAGATCTTCAATCATCGTAAACGGGACCTGGCTAAAATTTCTTTATCCGGTTTTTTTATGAACCTGCTCAATCCCGGAGTAATCATTTTTTGGATTACTATTTCCACCACTCTTATTACCTATTCGATCCGTCATCGGATCATTATTTATACAACCTGTCTGGTTATTGTTTTACTGGCAGATATTGCCAAGGTGTTTATGGCGGGCAAAATTCGCAACCGGCTTACACCTCATAATATCCATATCATTAATCGCATTAATGGAATTATTTTAATTGTATTTGGTATAGCCTTGATATGGGGGTTGCTCTTCTATGCTGATAAGTTCTGATTTTATTAACAAAAGAAAACACCCTCACTTTGTATGTTTGACGAATGAACAGGCTGCTTCTGCTGTTACCTTTATTGTTTGCTTCCCATACTTCTTACCAGCAACCCCATCATCTTTTTATTAAAAAAGGTATTCATAAAAAAAGAACCTATAGTGAAGGAGATCGGATACACTTTGTACTAACCAACGGGTTGGAGAAAAAAGGTGTAATTACATTGCTGAGAAACGATACCATTTATATTAACGATGTACCCATTCCCCGGACACAAGTAGCCGCAATAATACTCAATGAAAAAAAGAAGAAAAAATTTCCGGCTGATCTAAAAACTATGCTGGCCATTGGCGGCGGTGTTGCACTCACCACACTTGGCCTATCACTTAATAATGTTAATGAACCCAAAGATGCATTAATTGCAGCTGTTGTAATAGGCTACGGACCATTACTGGTAAAGCATCTGGCTGGCCGGTTTGTGTACACGGTGTCCCGAAAAAAATTCAAGATGGGAAAACGATTCCGCTTACAGGTTTTCGATCTATACGTTCCGCCACAGCGGGGATTTTAAATACCACCGTTTCTTTTTAATATTGTAGCACACAATGACTACAAAAGGACTTTTTCCCCGGCTTTGGCGTTGGACAAAAAAGATATTCATCATTCTTTTTATAGCCCAGTTGCTGTACATCATTTTATTAAAATGGGTGAACCCGCCTATTACAGTTACACAATTGGTAAGCTGGGTTAGCGGCCATGGATTAAAGAGAGATTATGTAAGCCGTAGTTCTATTTCTCCCAACGCAAGATTAGCCGTCATTGCTTCAGAAGACCAACTATTTCCCGACCACAATGGCTTTGACTGGAAGAGTATAAAGAAAGCCATGAAGTATAATGAAAAAAAACCGGGACGCATTCGTGGTGGAAGTACCATTAGTCAGCAGGTAGCCAAGAATGTTTTTTTATGGCAGGGCAGAAGCTGGATCCGGAAAGGGCTGGAAACTTATTTCACTTTTATGATTGAATTATTGTGGAGCAAAAAAAGGATCATGCAGGTTTATCTGAATGTGATTGAAATGGGAGATGGTATTTTCGGTATTGAAGCAGCCGCACAATCGTATTTTAATAAACCGGCAAAAAATTTAACGAGACAAGAAGCTGCATTAATAGCAGCTTGTTTACCCAACCCCAAGCGGTATAAAGTAAAACCGCCATCATCGTATGTAGCATCCCGTGCAAGAAGAATTGCGCAGCAAATGAATAATTTGTCAACCGACCCGGATATACAAAAAGTGATTGGAACAAGTCCGCCGTAAATATTTATTCCACTACCAGCTTTATCTTTCTGCTGTTATGTGTCGCATTATTATGGCCAACATTAATTCCTAGAATAAAAAAATATGTACCGGGTTCTAATTTCGGATCAAATGAAATAGTACCCGTTTCCGCCGCCATTATTTCCTGTAAGCTAACATCTGTGTACACATCTTTGATCCATCGTTCTTTATTAAAAATGCCTGCCCGAACAGTATCTGTGAGATTTTTATTTTTCGAAATAAAATCAACATACTGTTTTGGAATTGTAAAGCGGCAGTTTAAAACTACCTTTTGATTTTCTTTTTTCACCAATATCTTTTGTTGTTCTGTTTCAATTTGAACTTTAGCAAATGAAGCCAACGAAGAATCATATTTATACCCCACCCATCCAATTGGCGTTTGTAAAGAATCGGTAAAGCGATGAAGCTGGTACACATCCATAAAATAAACCGGCTTTCTCAATAGCGAATCTTCCATCGGCCAAAAATTATAATTATTCCGATGTTCCCCCAACCAGTTTTGCGAATAGGTAATTTGCCCGGAGTAAAACCAATATTTGGATGCCCGTTGGTACGAGTTGCTGAATACAACCGGCAAGCCTTTTGTTTTCTCTTTCATAACCGCTGGCCATTCTTTCCAGGCATGGTATCTTTTTTGAATGGTTTTTACAGGTACGATATCTGCGATCATAATAATTCTTACAGCAGTTATAAGCAGCAGGGTAACAGGCAGCAGCCGAACCAAAATTTTTAAACCCTTCTTAGAGAAATTAGTTTGCTGAAGTTGTAAATATTGATGCGCCAACACAATTACCGCCACTAATGCCGGTGATGTCCAGTTGGCTTCTACTTTTCCCCGCAATGAACTAAGCAAAAAGAATACATAAATACCGATCATGGAAAAGCGTAAAGCTTTTTCCGTGGTGGTAGTTGGTTTGTATAAAAATGCAGCGGGTAATAAGATAAAGCCAGCAATAGGGCCTGCCAGTAATAATTGCCCGACTATATATTCTGTAGTAAACGAAAATTTATAGGCATTTACATTGCTTTCAAATAAATGATACCGAAAGCTCACCCAATTATGCTGGTATTGCCACCAGAGATGCGGTGAAAATAGTAATAGTGCAATAAATCCTGCCAGATAGGTTTGATACTTTGTAAACAATCGCCAATTGGATAGTAACACAAATAGTACGATCAACACTGCATGATACTTACTATACATCAGCAGCGCAACGGAAAGCCCTAATAGAAAAGTATTGAACAATGAATAGTTCGCTGTAAATCGTTTATAGCATAGAAAGAATAAAGCGGAAAAAAATATCAGCGGCGTATCGGGAACAGCTGCAAAACCGCTTAACTGCAAAACGGCAATCGATAAAACAATGGTGTAAAAAAGAAACGGGTTTTTTTTGTCAATCAGTTTTTCTATAATAACAAACGAAAAGATATTCAGTAACAGAGGAAAAAGCCGTACACCTAATTCGTTGGGGAATATTGCATAGCCCATTTTTACCAGCAACCCGATCATCGGTGGGTGATCGAAATAACCCCAGTCGAGGTATTGGCTATACACCCAGTAGTACGCTTCATCATCCTGTAATTCGGTTAGTCCAGATTGGATTAACCCAAGGATTAACCAGAGGCCGTAGAACAGTATGCGGTGATGTTTTTGTAAAGCTGTCATGCAGGTAACGAAAGTAATAACAATAATTACAGCAATTGGTCAACAGCTGTAATTGCCGTTTTAAGACGTTCTTCATAATCACCACTAATATCTACCCACGGAACTTGTTGATTGGTCATTAAATCTTTATAGATACGGTAAAGCTTTTTCCGGCTTTCAATATCCGGGTATTCCCGCAGCTCATCTTTTACCCAGGGCAGATCAATATTGCAAAGCAGATAGAGATCGTATTCCCGGCGAACTATTTCATCCAGAATTAACCGATGGCATTTTTCAAATACAAATTCACACCACACTTTCATTACATACATATCGGTATCAATAAATAAGGGAAGATGCTCCCCGTTCTCCAGCATTGTTTGCGATTGATTTTCTAAAGTGGTCGCATACTCATCTTCCAAGGCCAGTTGACCTTTTGCAATCGTCAGCAGATCATCATAATCATAATTCGTTCCGTTGGTAAGCAGGTATTCCCTTGCAAACTCCGGGCACCAGGTAGTTTCATAGTGGCTAGCCAGTTGCTGGCTTAATATACTTTTGCCGGTGCTTTCCGGTCCGATGATGACGATTTTTTTAAGCATGTTGTGTTGCTCTTTTTTTCCATTCCAGCAATCCAAAGATGGCCAGCACAAACAAAATAAGATAATATACACTTGTAAACACCAATTCCTTTACAAAATACAAAGGAATAGAAGCAATATTCGTTACGATCCACCAATACCAGCTTTCCACTTTTTTTCTGGTCATTAACCACATGCCAGTAAACGCCGATGCCGAAGCAAACGCATCAGCCCATGGGATTGCACCGGGAAAGAAATTGCCCTTTAAGTATACCAAACAGAAATAGATAGTGACATAAAAGAAAAGAAAAAATAATACCTGGTACAACCACATTTGCTGGTTAGAAAAAGTTATGTGCAATACTTTTTCCTGTGCCGGATTCTTTTTCGACCAGATATACCAACCGTACAAACTCATAACCGTATAGTAAAAATTTACACTGGCTTCACCCGGTAAATGATATTTGAAACTCAGGTACACAAATACAATTGTATTGATAAGCCCGATCGGATATACCAGTATGTTTTCTTTTCTGCTAAACCATACACTTACAATACCAGCAATTACAGCTATATACTCCAGCCAGGTTGTTGCCTGCATACCGTTAATAAATTGCTGATAGATTTCCTGGAAAGACATGAGCAAAGTTAGGAGTGCAGGGTGAAGCTACAAGGTACACAGTACAAGAAACAGGTCGTGTTGTCTATAGATGTAAATTGCTATCAGGTTATTCGTACTTCAAACTTCTTACTTCGTACTTACATTCTTATACTTTCCCCAGCTACGAAGATATTTGGGACCCTTAGATGTTTGAAACCGGGTGGCCACCTGCTGCCACTTCCCATTTTTTGAAGTCCATACTAAAAAGTGAAGATGCGGAACAAATGCATAACCTGTTTTTCCGCTCAAGGCAATTACCTGTCCTCTTTTTACGGTATCACCCACATTTACCAACGCACCATTGTGTTGTAAGTGCCAGTAACCAGCTCTTGAACCATCCGAATGTTGAATTACAATATTATTACCGTGCGATCGGAATTTGCTTTTCAATCCACCCTTTGTTCCATCTTCTTTTACTCTTGTCACCACACCTTCTCTCGCCGCTGTAATTTTAGCACCTCGTTTCATATTAAAATCAAGTGCCGCTCTTTCTTTATGGGTAAATTGACTAAAGTAGCCTTGTATCACCCGAAAGCTTTTTCCTTCTTCATACGGCAATGCATACACATAACTTGTATCGTCAGCAATAGTTCCATCTAACAATTGTTTTACTTCTTTGCGCATAGGATTATTGCTCACAGAACATCCTGCAAGAAATATAAAAAATAGTATCGGTATAAATTTTATCACAATATGTAATTGAATTAAATAATTTGTTTACAAGCCTCCGGCTCAGTGGTTATCGTCCCTTGCGTCGCACTCTTGATCGTCCCGTTTTTCATGGCATCAAATCCATCGGTGAAAATAACTCATCCTGAAAATTTCCGGCTTCATAATTATTTAATTGTTTGCCAAAAAGAAACAGAATAGCTTTTTTATCCATTTTTAATCTAAATCTAATAGTATAACAACATAACAAGTAGCCAAACGGTTCAATGAATTGGCTCAACGAAGCAATTTGACAAAATAGAGTCAGAAAAGGTTAACAAAACTAAGTCTGATCTGTGGACAAACAACCCTACAACTCTCCCATCTCCTTAAAAATCGGAACAGGCAGTGTGTCTGTATTTATTTACTTTGCAGCATGCACAAAAAAATACT
Source organism: uncultured Chitinophaga sp. (assembly GCA_964641575.1). Lineage (GTDB taxonomy): Bacteria > Bacteroidota > Bacteroidia > Chitinophagales > Chitinophagaceae > JJ008. Next base: position 27,681 of record CAZXMP010000008.1, read on the forward strand.
CCTCCTCGGCAGTGGCGAACTCGGCAAAGAATTAGTTATCTCCTTAAAAAGATTAGGACAAACAGTTATTGCAACCGATAGTTATGCCGAAGCTCCTGCTATGCAAGTAGCAGATAGCTTTGAAATAATTGATATGCTGAGCGGAAAAGAACTCGATGCGGTTGTTGCAAAACATAAACCTGATTTAATAGTTCCTGAAATAGAAGCGATACGAACGGAACGTTTTTATGATTACGAAAAGCAAGGGATTCAAGTAGTGCCCAGTGCGAAAGCTGCCAACTATACGATGAACAGAAAACTGATCAGAGATTTGGCCAATAAAGAACTGGGTTTGCGAACAGCCAACTATTTTTATGCTACTACATTCGAAGAATTTACAACCGCAGTACAAGAAATTGGATTGCCTTGTGTAGTAAAACCATTGATGTCTTCATCCGGTAAAGGGCAAAGTGTATTGAAGAATGATGCAGACCAGCAAACAGTATTTGATTATGCTATCAATAATTCAAGAGGTGATATTAAAGAAGTAATTATTGAAGAGTTTATTGCCTTTCATTCCGAAATCACCTTGTTGACGGTAACACAGAAGAATGGTAAAACTTTATTCTGTCCGCCAATTGGCCACCGGCAAGAAAGAGGCGACTACCAGGAAAGCTGGCAGCCTGTTGCTATCAGCGAAAACGATTATACCGATGCTTGCGAGATGGCAGAAAAAGTTACCAGGGCACTAACAGGCGCAGGGTTATGGGGAGTTGAATTTTTCTTAACCGATATGGGAGTTTATTTTTCTGAATTAAGTCCACGGCCACATGACACCGGAATGGTAACATTAGCCGGCACACAAAATCTATCAGAGTTTGAATTGCATGCAAGAGCAATTTTAGGATTACCTATTCCTGAAATAAAATTGGAGAAGGCCGGTGTTAGTGCTGTTGTACTGGCAAATAAAACATTGGAGCAATTCACCATTACCGGAATTGAAAAGGCACTAGAACAACCGAATACAGCTATAAGAGTATTTGGCAAACCAACTACCAGACCTTACCGACGAATGGCGGTAGCATTAGTGAATGCTGAAATTGATGCTGATATGGATACATTAAGAGTAAAAGCGAAAGCAGTGGCTGATTGTATTACAATTCAATAAAAACTATGGAAAAAATAAACGTAGCAGAAAAACTCTCCACCTTCAGCGATTACTTCAATCCAAGAATTGCAGGAGAACTAAACGGACAGCAAGTAAAATTGGTAAAGTTCAAAGGCGAATTTGTGTGGCATCATCATGACAATGAAGATGAATTATTTTATGTAGTGAAAGGAAGTTTTGATATGCACCTGCGGGAAAAAATAATAACGGTAAACGCCGGAGAGTTTTTAATAATACCGAGAGGTGTAGAACACAAACCAGTGGCAACAGAAGAAGTCGAGATCATGTTATTTGAACCAGCAACAACATTGAATACCGGAAATATTACGGATAGTGATTTAACAAGAACAGAACTTAAAAAAGTCTGATTTGCTTTCAGTAAGCTTTTCAATTGAAACCTATATTAACTAACAAACCATTCAACCAATTAACTATTCTCCACCATTTTTTTCAAATTTCCCAAGCCTTGTTCAAACTGTTTGCTTAAACTCTTTTGCAACATCGGCCCCATCAAACGGGCAATAGGCCAGGGCAATGCACCACTATTTTGCCAGGTTACTTTAGTTTCGCCATTTCCCCATTGTTCAAAAAGCCAGTTATCTTTTGCGTGGCTTTTCCAGGGCTTTAAAAATTGCAGATCAAAATGGATATGTTTATCGTCAATACTATTCAGCGTTAAACTTCCAACGCCAACTTTTTTTCCTTCCCATGCATATTTATGCCCGGGTGTATTGGGAGTGCCGGTAATATCTTTTTTTGTAGTAGGATCGCTTTGCTGCCAGGGATTCCATTCACTGTATTTATTTAAGTTGCCTACTTTATCCATTACATCTGCCACCGGTTTAGCTATCACAATAGTTTTTTCAATATTAAAAACTCTTGGCATCAGTGCTGCAATGATCAAAAGTGTGATGATCATGCCGATAAAAATATAAACGAAAATCATGACAGGAAATTTAGAATGGTAAGGTAACGATTTGCATTGGTCATTACAAACCGCTTATGGATAAGAAAAGAAATGGTTATCAGAGGAAAGGTATTTTTTCTAATTGTGTAAACTATAACCTTATCTAAGAATTATCTTTGCTTTTCCCCGCGGGCCGTATGTAGATATTGTTAACCTATTCCAATGTGATAGTATGCAAAATGAAACAACGGTATCACGGCAAGCAGTCCTTAAACAATTTGTCATCAATACTTTTTTAACCACTTCTTTGTCTGCCGTAAGCAAACGGCCCATGCGGTTGGGAATTGCTGCTTTTTATTTTTGCCAGGGCTTATGTTTTGCCTCCTGGGCAAGCCGTATACCAGACATAAAAACGAAACTGCAATTAAGTGAAGGTGAATTAGGAAGCATACTTTTGGCTTTGCCATTAGGTCAGTTGATAATGATGCCTATTTCTGGAAGACTGGTAACTAAGTATGGTAGTCGTTTTATATTATCCATTGCTATTTTATTTTATGCTATTGAGCTAACTAATATCGGGTGGGCTTCGCAACCCTGGCAATTAGCATTGGCACTGTTCATTTTCGGTGTATTGGGAAACATGTGCAATATTGCTGTGAACACACAAGGGGTACTAGCAGAAAAAATTTATGGACGACCTATCATGGCATCTTTTCATGGCGCCTGGAGTATCGCTGGCTTCACCGGGGCGTTGATTGGTTTATTAATGATGAATTTTAAAATAGCACCCCGGCTTCATTTCTTTATTATTATTTCATTGGTGGCAATTATTATTTTAATAGCAAGAAAATATTTAATTACAGGAGTGCCAGAAGCTACCGGGAAGAAAAAATTCTTTTCGAAACCAGAAAAGGCATTGGTACAATTAGGAATTATTTCATTTTGTTGTATGGCCGCAGAAGGAACAATGTTTGATTGGAGTGGCGTTTATTTTAAAGAAGTGGTACAAGCACCGGAATCGTTAGTAATAGTTGGCTATGCATCTTTTATGATAATGATGGCCACTGGTCGTTTTACTTCCGACAGAATTATTGAAAGAATAGGCAGAAAGAAAATGCTACAACTAAGTGGTGTACTTATTTTAACAGGGTTGTTGACGGCTGTTTTATTTCCTTACCTTATTACTGCTACGATCGGTTTTTTAATTGTTGGCTTCGGTGTTTCGTCCGTAGTACCTTCGGTGTATAGTACAGCAGCAAAAGCCACAAAGTTATCTCCGGGCATGGCTATTGCGGCAGTATCAAGTATCAGTTTTCTGGGTTTTTTATTAGGCCCGCCATTAATTGGTTATATCGCACAACTGGCAAACCTCCGGTATTCTTTTGCCGTAGTATCACTGCTGGGGTTGTTTATAACAATTATGGTATCGAAATTAAAAGTGATGGATTGATTATTGTTGATACAAACTCATCAACACTTTCTCTGCTGTCATTGGTGCATCAAATGGAATGTTAGCATGGGAGTTAAAAGCTTTCACCGCATTATATAATGCAAAGTAGGTGCCTATTCCATACATCAATGGCGGTTCGCCAACGGCCTTACTTCTGAAAATGGCCAGGTTCTCTTTTTCTGTCTCTAAAAAATGAATCGCAATTTCTTTGGGTACAGAATAAATATCCGGAACCTTATAAGTACTCAGCGCATTGGATTTTAATTTTCCTTTTTTATCATACAGCATCTCTTCCATCGTCATCCAACCGATGCCTTGTACTAATGCTCCTTCGCATTGGCCAATGTCGATGATTGGATTCATGCTCTTGCCAAAGTCGTGTACAATTTTTACGGCATCCACTTCATAAATACCACGAAGACAATCAATGGTTACAGTTGTAATGGCGGTTCCATATACATGATAAGTAAACGGATGCCCTTTTTCTTTTGTTGCATCAAACCAAATTCCCGGCGGTGCATAATGTGCATGTTCGGAAAGACTAACTCTTTTAACAAAAGCAGCTTGTACTAATTTATTCCAGGTCCAATCGGTTTGCTTTCCATTTACAAAAACCCAATCGTCTTTTACTTCAATGGAATTTATTTCTGCTTTCAATTCTTCAGCAGCTACTTCTTTCAATCGTTGCAATATTGCAAGACAAGCAATTTCTGTTGCCTTACCATTTAAGTCTGATGACGCACTGGCAGCAGTCGGAGAAGTATTAGCAACACGATAGGTATTCGTAGTATTTACTTTTATTCTTTCGGGATTGATAGAAAAAACAGCTGCGGCCACTTGTAATATTTTTGTATTCAGGCCCTGCCCCATTTCTACTCCGGCTGTGCTGATGCCAACACTTCCATCGGTGTATACATGCACCAATGCTCTTGCCTGGTTCATTAATGTTTTAGTAAAGGAAATGCCAAAACATATCGGCATCAATGCTAATCCTTTTTTTGAAAGTTTATTGCTGCTATTGTAATTATCAACTTCCCGTTGCAGTTTTTTTAGGTCGTAGAGCTCAACAGCTTTATTCCAACATTCATTCGCTTCGCTTTGTGCAATTTGTCCATATGGAAATTCATCACCTGTTTTTAATAAATTTTTTTGTTGAATTACAAGCGGAGAAATGTTTAATTGCTCTGCTGCTTTTACAATCGCCGCTTCAATTACAAACATTCCCTGCGGCCCGCCAAAACCACGGAAAGCAGTATTAGGAGGTAGATTTGTTTTGCAACTATACGCTGTAGCTTTTACATTGGGAATAAAATACGAATTAGTACAATGAAACAATGTTCTTTCCAATACCGCTGGCGATAAATCTGCGGCAGCTCCTGCATTTTGGTAAAAGGTTGCTTCATATGCAAGGATATTATATTCTTTATCCAGTCCAATTTTAAAATCAGATGAGTATGGATGTCGCTTACCCGTCATCCGCATATCTTCCATGCGATGCAATGAATATTTTACTGGCTTCTTTAAATGATAAGCTGCTAATGCACATAACACACCCCAGGTTGTAGCCTGATCTTCTTTACCGCCAAAACCACCACCCAATCTTGTCGTATCAACTTCAATATAATTCATCGGCATATTCAAAACTCTGGCGGTTGATCGTTGCACCTGTGTCGGTCCTTGTGTAGAAGAGTAAATACGAATAGCCGAATTTTCCTGCGGCACTGCATAAGCTCCCTGTGTTTCGATATATAAATGTTCTTGCCCGTTTGTTTCTGTCTGTCCTTCAAAAATATATTCGCAATTACTCCACGCAGCACTTGTATCACCTAATTGAAATGTTCTTGGTGGGATGATCAGTTCATTTTTCTCTTTCGCTTCTCTCGGATCAGTAATAACTGGCAAGGGTTCTACTTCCATTTTTATTTTCTTCACGGCGGCTTTTGCAGCTTCATCAGAAGTAGCAATTACTAATGCTACCGGCATGCCACAAAAATGAACATGGGTAGAAGCCAGCAACTCTTCATCCGGAATGATGCCGCCTATTTGATTTTCTCCCGGAATATCAGTGGCTGTAAAAATTCGTACCACGCCGGGCATTTTCATCGCTTCATCAAGGTGTAGCGATTTTATTTTTCCATGCGCCACCGGCGAATCATATACAGATGCAAACAATGTTCCGTTCACCAATAGAATATCATCCAGGTAAACCGACTCGCCACGAACATGAGTGTATGAATCTATATTATGCCCCCCAACCCCTGAAGGGGAGTATAGAAATTGCATTATAAAATAATTAGTCTTCAATGTGCAGGAGTTTTAAATTCCCCTTTAGGGGATAGGGGTAAAAAATGCGCCTTTATTAATTGCCCCAACAACAACGTTTTATATTCCTTCGAACCCCTGGCATCACTGATCGGGGAAATTTCTATTTTCATTATTTTGATTACTTCTGTAATTATTTCATCGGAAATCTTTTTACCAATTAAAAAGGCAGAGGCTTTTTGCAAATACATGGGTACAGGCCCCACACCACCGGCAGAAAGATTGGCCCCCTCAATTATATCTCCATTCATTTTTAAATGAATAGCTGAGTTTACACTGGCAATATCCAAATGAGTTCGCTTGCTTACTTTTTCAAAATGGAAGTAACTATTCTTCTCCGGTAACTCAAACCATATTTGCTCAATATGTTCTTCCTTTTTTTTATCCAACGTTTTATAGCCTTTGTATAATTTTCTTAATGGTAATTCTCTTTTTGTTTTGCCATCGCTCAATATCAATTGTGCATCTAACGCTAAAAAGAATATAGTAAAGTCGCCAATCGGCGATGCATTGATGAAATTGCCCGCTATTGTTGCCATATTTCTTATAGGTGTTGAGGAGATCAATTTGGCAACCCGTTGAAAATCGGGAAAGGCTTCATTTATTATCGGTGAAGCTTTTAAATCACTTACAGTAACAGCCGCTCCCAAATAACAGATATTGTCTTCTTTGGTAATGCCATTAAGTTCCGTTTTATCAAACACAAAATGAATAGCAGCACCGCTCATTGTATCATGCTTTTGTACGTATAGATCTGTTCCGCCACCAACGAGAAAAGTTTTGAGTTCGGAGTTTTGAGTTCGAAGTGCTTCTCCTCGCATGAGTATCAACTTATCTTTTATAGTACTGAAATAATTAGGCAGTATTTTTTTTCTGGTGACAAATGCTGTTATTTCTTCACCATTTCTTTCTTTCATAATGGAGGCTATTTTTCCAGCGGCTCTTTCAATAGACTTGTAACCAGTGCAGCGACAAATATTTCCATCAATTGAAGCAACGGCGGACGCTTGATTACATTCTCCCTTGCTCAAACAATAACCTGCCAGCGACATTACAAAACCCGGTGTACAAAAACCACATTGCGTAGCACCTGCATCGGCCATGGCTTGTTGAATCGGGTTTAAGCTCTCTGCAAAATTTATTCCCTCAATACTTACAATATGTTTTCCGGCAGCATTGCCCATGGGCATCAGGCAGCTCGTCATCGATTGGTAATGCATTTCATTGTTTACAATTTCTCCCACCAGTATGGTGCAGGCACCGCAATCACCTTCCCGGCATCCAATCTTTGTACCAGTTAAATGTTGATGGTAACGGATAAAGTCAAGCATAACCATACCGGGCGGCAGGTTTGTTGCAATTGTTTTTTCATTTAAAATAAACTGTATCAAGCTATCTTTATAATTGGTGTTTTAAAGTTAACAAATTGAAAGTACACAATCACCTGTTACGGCCAGCATCTAAGTATCATCGTTAATTTTTTTGATTTCAGTATGATGAACTGCAGCTATGAATAGTCAAGTTTATTACCGCCTTATTACTTTATGGGTCCTCTGCGAAGCGATGCTGGGCGGTATCATTCATGGATTTAAGATTCCTGTTTCCGGTTTGGTAGTCGGTAGTTGTGCTATCGTATGTATCTGTTTAATTGCCTGGTATGTGCCAACTAAAGGAGCCATCATTAAAGCAACGATTATCGTTGCTGTATTTAAAATGATGTTAAGTCCGCAGGCACCACCACCGGCATACATTGCTGTTTTCTTCCAGGGTGTAGTTGGCGAATTGTTATTCTGGAATAAACGATACTTTAAACTTTCCTGCATCCTATTAGCAGTACTGGGTTTATTGGAATCCGGTTTGCAACGTATCCTGGTACTGACTATTGTATATGGCAATGACCTCTGGATAGTCATCAATAACTTTATTAACGGATTGACCAAACAAAAAACAACCACCAATTATAGTCTATGGATTGGCGGTGGTTATGTGGCGCTCCATTTTATTACAGGCATACTAGTAGGCTGGTGGTCCTCGCTGCTGCCTAAGCGAATTGAGCAATGGCGGAAGGAGAATAAATATAATATCATCGTAGAAGAAGCTGCTCCATTTTCTCCGGCGGTTAAAAGGAAACGTAAAAGATTAAAGACAGGCCTTCTTCTTATTTGGCTACTGTTGATTGCCTTGTATGTGCAATCATATTTTGGTATCGGTACACCGTTGCTTCCTTCCCATATATCATTGAAGATATTATTACGTTCGCTCATCATTGTACTCGGCTGGATCTTTATTATAGGCCCGATAGTAAAAAAACTACTCCATAACTGGCTGCAAAAAAAACAAAGCCAGTCGCAGCAGGAAGTACAGGAAGTGTTGCGTCTCTTACCGGTAACGCAACAGCTAATTACACAAAGCTGGAAACAATCGGCTGCCAATAAAGGCTGGAAAAGAATAACTATCTGGAGTAAAATGGTATTAACAAATGCTCTTACGGTGCAGCCATCTCACGGACAACAAATTTTTATATTGTCAGCCCCCATTCAAACAGGTAAAACAACGGCATTACTAAACTGGTCCGAAAAAAGAACAGATGTACATGGCATACTTACACCGGTGATAGAAGGCAAACGAATGTTTATGAATGTACACAACCGGCATTTGTTTTCAATGGAAGCGAAAGAAGGGGAAGAAGCTGTGTTGAAAGTAGGCCGGTTTACATTCAATAAAAAGAATTTCAACCAGGCCATTGCCATCATACAGGGCGCAATAGATAAAGAGGGATGGTTGATAATAGACGAAATTGGCCCGATGGAGTTGAGAGGAGAAGGTTTTAGCGAAGTGCTAAAAGAAACGATAGCAATGCGGAAAGGAAAGATTCTATTGGTAGTAAGGGAAAACGATAATCTGCCGGGGAGAGTAAAAGATTTTTTTTCCATACCCGATGCAATTATCATTGAACAGGTTCCGGCCGGCTGATCGGGATTCAAAAATGCAATGATAAATCCTATCTTTCCTAAAAAAATGCGTTCGCATATTTTATTTTTAGTCTTCTCATTCATTTCGTTGCAACTTGTTGCTCAAAAAAAGGAACCAGCTGCCGATAAGAACTTTCGTATTGGCGTACTCCAGCAAGGAAAATTAAATAGCATTACCGATGTAAACGGAGTAATGGTAGGACATACAACCATAATAAAAGCAGATTCCATACGAACTGGTGTTACAGCTATACTACCACATAGCGGAAATATGTTTCAGCAAAAAGTACCTGCTGCTGTTTATACCGGTAACGGCTTTGGAAAATTAGCCGGGACAACACAAATAAAGGAATTAGGAAATATTGAATCTCCAATTATTCTTACCAATACACTAAGCGTAGCCACAGCCATGAACGCAGTGGTAGGATATACACTATCACAAAAGGGAAATGAAAATGTACAATCGGTAAATGCTGTAATAGGAGAAACTAATGATGGGTACTTGAACGATATTCGGGGACGGCATGTAAAAGAAGCAGATGTGCTTACTGCAATTAATAATGCGGCCTCCGGAAAAATAGCAGAAGGAAATGTGGGAGCAGGCACCGGCACCGTTTGTTTTGGCTTTAAGGGCGGTATCGGAACAGCATCCAGAGTATTACCTAAACGATCAGGTGGCTATATAGTAGGTGTGCTGGTACAAACAAATTTTGGCGGCGTATTACAAGTGGATGGAGTACCGGTGGGAGAAGAATTAAAAAAATATTACCTGCAAGATCAATTGAATGAAACACCCGACGGAAGCTGTATGATAATTGTAGCAACCGATGCACCGCTGGATGCCCGCAATTTAGAACGCCTTGCAAAAAGAGCTTTTATGGGCTTGGCAAAAACCGGTGGTATTGCCAGTAACGGCAGCGGAGATTATATCATTGCCTTTTCAACTGACAGTACCTTGCGCATACCATCGAATAGTACAGAAAAGCTGACACAAACTGTATTAAGTAATGATGCGATGTCGCCCTTGTTTATGGCGGTAATTGAAGCTACCGAAGAAGCCATCATCAATTCATTACTGGCAGCAGAAACGATGAAAGGAAAAAATGGAAGAACTGTTGAAGCTTTACCAAAAGATAAATTGAAAGAGATCTTAAAAAAATATAATCGTAGTAATAATTAATATGGCAGCCTACATCAATAATAAATTTGTAACGAACGAAGAATCATTGTTACATGTAAAAGATCTGTCCATTCAACGGGGTTACGCCGCTTTTGATTTTTTCAGAACTATTAATGGTGTTCCTCTTTTTATAGACGATCATCTTGACCGTTTTTATACATCGGCCGCTGCTATGCATTTACAATTGAATAAAAGCAGGGAAGAAATAAAAGACATTGCACAGGGATTAATAAAGCAAGCCAACATACCAGAAGCCGGCATACGATTAATGCTGACCGGTGGATATTCAGCCGACGGCTACCAACTAGCCGAACCGAATCTTATCATTACTTGTAATCCGGCAAAGACAACAACATACGAAGATTTTGAAAAAGGCTTTTCCATCATTACCCATCAACATCAAAGAGAACTGCCCCATATAAAAAGCATCAACTATTTAATGGCCGTATGGCTGCAACCCTTGCTTAAAGAAAAACAAGCTGATGATGTATTGTATTATACTAAAGAAAGCATCACCGAGTTTCCCCGTTGCAACGTATTTATTGTAACCCAGGAAAATAAATTAGCAACACCGGCGCATAACATGCTACCCGGCATCACCCGAAAAAATGTATTGAAACTGGCAACCGGATTGTTAGAGATAGAAGAAAGAAATATTCCCGTAGAAGAATTAGCCACCGCCAAAGAAATTTTCTTAACGGCCACTACCAAAAAAATAATTCCCATTGTAAAAGTAAACGGCAAACAAGTGGGAGATGGCAAGCCCGGCGAGTACACCAAGAAACTCTATCAACAATTTTTAGAGTTAGAGAAATCTCTTACAGAGTAATTGAATTTTAGGAAACTTCCCCTCCTTGGAGGGGCGAATTAAAGGGACATATTACTTTAAAGAATATGGGGTGGGTTGTTGCCCAAAGAATCGAACGATGAATGGTGCGACGCAAAGGACGATGCTCAATGAACTGAACGCTGGCTAACAAAAATCTTTTTTCAAATACATCATCTGGTCAACCGATACAAAAACAACGCCGTTCTCTTTATCAACTTCGGGTACTCTTTCAAGTTAATAACTTCTCCCGGCGCATGTGCACCTCTGCCTGCTGCACCCAATCCATCCAAACAATCCACATACGCAGCGATGTAAGAAATATCTCCGGCACCTCTTGCTCCGGGATTGCCAGCTTTCACTTCGCCAAAACCCAGTGCCAGATTAACACCATTCAAAATTTTTACCAGCGCATCATTACCAGCCGTGGGCGGCATAGATGGAATACCATCTTTAAAACTGATACTTGCCTTTGCACCAGCTAAATTTTTCGCAACAATGGCCCGCATATTGGCTCTTGCTTTTTCTTTTTGTGCTTCCGTTAAAAAACGTAAGTCACCGATAACCACGGTACGGGGAGAAATGATATTGGTTTTGCCTGATACATCACCCTCTTGTTTTTCATGATCATAATGTACTTCTGAGCCACCGATAAATAAACCGGGGTTGAATGTTAAGTATTGCTCACTCCCTAATTTTTCCCTGAACTCATTAATGATGCGGGATGCTTCAAAGATGGAACCATAACCAGCACTACCAAACACACCGGATGAATGGGCTTGCTTGCCTTCTACTTCTAATGTCCATTCGCTGGCACCACGGCGGGCTGTAGCTACCTGGTTCAGGCTGCCCCCTTCAAAGGCCAATGCTATATCATGTTGTTTGGCCCGTTCTATAAAATCACCACGGCTGATATCTCTGGGGCGGCCAGCATTTTCTTCATCACCCGTAAAATAAACGGTGATGCTAACATCATTCAGCAAACCATGTTTATGCATCGCTTTCAATGCAGCGATCACCATCACATCACCACCTTTCATATCCTGCACACCTTGCCCTGTCGCCGTGCTATCATTCAGCATCGTAAATGGATTCGCCGGCATATCCGGTTCAAACACGGTATCTAAATGACCGATCAGAAATAATTTTTTCCCTTTCGTTCCTTTGCGATACGCTACTAAATGCCCGGCTCTCTTTAATGAATCGGGTAAGCTGATCCACTCCACCGTAAAACCCAATGCAGCTAATTCTTTACCATATAGATCTCCCACCTTCTTTACGCCAGCAATATTATATGTACCACTATTGATGTTCACTGATTCCTTTAATAAATCAATCGTCGCTTTCATTTCTGCTTCGATGGTATTCATTAATTGTTGTTCAGGTTTGGAAAGGGTTTGCGAAGACACTTTAACAACAAAGGCACAAAAAATAAAGACACTAACCAGTTTTTTCATTGGAACTTTTTTAGAAGAAGAAAGATACAAATTATAGTTAACCTGTTTTAGTGTTTTGAACCACAGAGGCACAAAGACAGGGAGTAACACGGAGTAATAGCACTGTGACTCTCTGTGCCGCTGTGTCTCCGTGGTTCAATAAAAAAAGCTGCCTTAAAAGACAGCTAATTATTTAAACGAATGCATTCTCAACTCCAAACCGCTCAACGCTCAACTTTCCTATATCGTCGCCATATCAATCACAAACCTATATCGTACATCACCCTTCAGCATTCTCTCGTAGGCATCATTAATTTCATCCATGCGGATCAGTTCTATTTCACTTACAATATTATGTTGGGCACAGAAGTCAAGCATCTCCTGTGTTTCCGGCAAGCCACCAATTAATGAACCGGCCAAACTCTTACGGCCAAAAATAATAGAGAAGGCATGTAAAGGCTGTGGTGTTGGAGGTACACCCACACATACCATCGTACCATTGGTGCGGAGAAGACCTAAATAAAAATTATAATCATGATCCGCAGACACCGTATCCAGTATAAAATCAAAATAACCCGTTACCGCTTTTGTTTGTTCCGCATCACTTGTCAACACAAATTTGTGTGCACCTAATTTCTTCGCATCTTTTTCTTTAGAAGGAGAATGACTCAGCATCGTTACTTCTGCACCCATCGCTACTGCTATCTTCACACCCATATGACCAAGACCGCCCAAACCAAGCACACCTACTTTAGTTCCTTTACCCACTTTCCAATGTTTTAATGGAGAGTAAGTAGTAATCCCGGCACAAAGCAAAGGAGCTACTGCATCCAGCGGAAGGTTATCCGCAATATGCAAAACAAAATCTTCATGCGATACTATTGATTGACTATATCCGCCATGAGTAATTACACTGCTGCCATCTCTTTCCGGGCTGCCGTAACTAAATGTTGCACCGTTCGCACAGTATTGCTCTAATCCATCTTTACAATTTTCACAATCACGGCAACTATCTACCAGGCATCCAACACCGGCACGGTCGCCAACTTTAAATTTTTTAACGTGGCTGCCCACTGCTGTAACAATTCCCACTATTTCATGTCCCGGTACACAGGGATAAATAGCATTGCCCCATTCGTTGCGGGCTGTATGCAGATCGCTGTGGCAAACGCCGCAGTATTTAATTTCAATTTGTACATCGTGTGGTTTCGGTGCTCTTCTGTCAATAGTAAGTGGAGCTATGGGTGATGTGGCGGATTGTGCGCCGTAAGCTTTAGTTGCTGCCATGGTTGATTAAGTTTTGTAGAGTAACAAACTTACCAATTTATAGTTCAGTAAATGGATTTAATTAATAGTATAGCTATTGAACCACCGAGTCACAGCAACACAGTGGCACAAGGAGAAATTTTCTCTGTGAATCTCCGTGCCTCTGTGGTTCAGGTATTTCAAATAGCTACGCACCAAACAAAAAAACCCGCCTCGTATAAAACGAGACGGGCCATTCGTATTTCACAGGACGTTAAAAACGATTGTTGAAACGATCGTCACGGTCGTCATATTTGTTTTTATGCTTGTTCTTATGATTGCGGGCATATACCATTCTGATCTCTCTTTGACGTTGCTCCTGCAGAAAACGTAGTTGGCGTTGCTTATCAAAGCGGCTTAAATAACGGTTCCGTTGCAATTGCTGGATCTTGAAATCAAACTCCCGGTTAATGGCATCAATTTGTTTCGCCATTTTTCTGTCCTTACCAGGATTGCTTTTCATATAGCGAACATCACGGTCATACTGATCGTTGCTATAATCATTATCCCAATCCCGTTGATCATGTTGAATAACTACCGGCCGGTCGGGCTGGCGGTTGCCACGGTTATCACCGTTGCGGTTCTGTGCCTGTGCGGCTGTTAAAAGGCCTAAAGCAAAAACCAAAGTAAAAGTTCTTTTCATAGTGTATAATTTTTAAAGTGAATAATACAGGTAGTTATGCAAAGCAGGAACCAGATTTAAAAACAGAATGTTAATGCTTGAGCTAAGCGTCAACTTGCAGGAATAGCAAAGCATGAAACAATGGTCAATTAGTAAGTAAATAAACGCTGTTACGTTCTTATGTTGTTAATTTTAGTAAGAGTATTAACTTATCAAAATTGGGTATTTGTTTCTATTGTATATACGATGTATGAAATGTATGTTTGCGGCAATAATATAATTGAACGGTACATCCATATTCTAAACCCATAAACAAGCACTGCAGGTATTTACTATTAATTGCAACAGCTCTTTACAGGTAAGCTGGTAAATACACAAAAAGAAAAACCCACTCCCCACCACTCAACCTTTATACTAAAAATAAAATCCAATCCAATGAAATCAATCTTTACACAAGGGATAATGGCCATTCTATGCCTTGCCAGTATCTGTTACCATGCTTCAGCACAATCACCCACTATTACCAGCAACATTACTATTCCTACCGGCAGTGCCAATTCAAAAGGTGTTGCCTATGGCAATGGTGTATATATTACCATTTTAGGCAATGGTACTATTTATCAATCTGCAGATGGCGAGAACTGGACTAAAGTAATAAGTGCCACCATTCCGTCAGGCACTTTTAATAGCATTGCATTCGGAGCAGGCCAATTTGTGGTGGTAGGTAATGGCGGTCTCATCTTTACTTCACCCGATGGTATAACGTGGACAACAAGAACTTCCTCCACTGCCAACACTTTTTACAACGTACAGTTTTTACAAGGACAGTTTTTTGCAGTAGGTAATCTATCTACCATACGCAGTTCGGCAGATGGTATCACCTGGAGTGTAATAACATTAAGTGCAGGTCTGGCAAATGATCTGTTCCTCCACATTACTTATGGCAGTGGCATTTTTGCTATTACTGCACGGGGATCATCCGGCGGCAGCTATGTATATAAATCTGCAACCGGTGCATCCAATACCTGGACTTATCAAACCATCTCTGGTTTTTTGCTCATCAACAGAATACAATATTTAAAAGATCGCTTCTTCTGTTTCTTTGCCGGTAATTATATCTATACATCACCCACCGGTGCCACCTGGACAGATGTTACCGCCTCCGTTACATTAACATTACCCAATGCAGCACCGGGTGTTTGGAACAGCAGCAACCAGATCTTCAATGGTATTTATGATGGTACTAAATTTTGCTTCTTTGGCAGCAGCCAGTTTTATGCTGGCTATGGTTCCGTATGGACATCCACCACAGGGCTTGATATAACCCTGCAAACAAAAACAGCCTACATCGTTCCGCAATCATCAGCCTATATCAATGGAAAATATTTTCAATGCGGTAACGAAGGCATTGTTTCTTCCAACGATGGTATCAGTTATAAATATCCAACCGGCAACTATGGTGCAGTAGCATCCAGTGGCAGCAGCTATGTAGGCGTAGGCACTATCGGGCAGAACGGTGTTATCTTTTCTTCTAATAATTTTAATACCCTGTCAGAAAAAACTCCCAACGGCACAAAAGAATTAAGTGCCATTGTATATACCAGTGGTAAATACATTGCAGCCGGCAACCAGTTGGTAATGGAATCGGCAGACAATGGCGAAACATGGTCCACGGTAAGCACACCGGTTATGAATATCGGTGCCCTGGCCAACGGTGCAGGCACACTCGTTGCCGCAGGCTATCATCCCATTGGCGGCACGGCGCAAATAGCTTACTCGGTAAACGACGGCAGTAGCTGGACGGTTTCCAATACAGAAAACAACTGGTACTACAAAGTAAAATATGAGAACGGAAACTTTTTTGCACTCGGTTATTCCAATGTAGATTATTCAGGTGTTATCATGCACTCTGCAGATGGTATTACCTGGAACAACATCACACCCAGCCAACCCTTCTTTGTATATTATTATAATGATGTAGTGTACGATGGTACCAAGTATCATTTCATGGGGCAGGAAATAATAGATCCAGATCTTTGGATCATGGGCAATTTCTTTTCTGTTTCTACCAGCACCATTGCCAATCCCAATTCATTTATTAATAAAGGAGAGATCACCACATCTCTACCCGGAATTACCGTAGGGGGAGATTGGGGACAAGGAGCTTTTGCTTATAGCAACGGACATTTTGTAGGATCAGTTAATGATCTTGCTACCTATCAAACCTATGTGCTTCATTCATCAGATGCGGTAAGCTGGACAGCCGTAGCATTAGATGAATACACCAACATCTTCGGCATAGTAGCCAACGGTAACACCTTTAATTTAATAGGAACAGGCGATGGAAAAATTACCGTTACTTATGGAATGACCACACTACCCGTTACCCTTTCTTCCTTCAAAGCTTCGTTGGTAAATGAGCAATCATTGTTACAATGGCAAACCGCCAGCGAAACCAACAGTGATTATTTTATTGTGCAGCACAGCACCAATGGAATCAACTGGCAGGCCATTGGTACCGTAGCCGCCGCCGGCAACAGCCAGTCACAAAAAAATTATCAGTTCATACATACCACACCGGCAAAAGGTAAAAACTTTTATCGGTTGGTACAGGTAGATGCAGATAGCAAGCAGGAGATAAGTGCCATCCGCCAGGTAGTTGTTGGCAACCGCCTCAGTATCGCTATGTATCCAAACCCTGCCACGGCTTCGGTACAATTAGAATTACCAGAAGCAGGCCCTGCCACCATAACTATTTACAATGCAGCCGGCCAGCCGGTGTACCATCAACCACACAACCAAAAAATAGTAACCATAGCAGTAGCACATTTACCAGCTGCTGTGTACCGGGTAGTAGTGCAGCAGGCAGCACAGCGATACATACAAACACTATTGCATCAGTAATAAAAAATAAAATCAATAGCACAACGAAAAGCAATTGCGAAAGCAGTTGCTTTTTTTGTTTGGCGGGAGATTTTTTATTTCCCGCAGCGAACGCAACGATGAAGCGGCGCTGCGTTCGTGGCTCCGCAGTGTACGCAGCGAGAAACCCATTTCATACCAATTAATATTCACTCTATACACTACACTATTCGCCGCTAGTAAAATGCTTTCCATCTTGCAGGCATAAACCAATCGTTATGCAGCAAGCAAAACAAGTTTCTCTTTTCATCGCCATCACTGCCTGGGCTATATTAATAGGCGGCATTCTATATGCACATATCGTTTACTTTCCGCCCTATCTATCGCATTTACCCGAGAGCAATAAATTAATAACCGGTCCCTATGGCTTACGGGAAGAAAACTTTTGGATGCGCATACATCCATTCGCCATACTGGCTACCATTGCAGCACTGCTGTTGAACTGGAAACTAAAAGCCCGCCGAAAATTTATACTTATTGCTGCCATTATTTATGCCCTAGTAATAATTGCCACCGCCACTTATTTTTTACCCGGCTTATTTGCTTTTGCAGAAAGTGGAACCAACAGTACCGTTACCGCTGCCGAGTGGTACCAGCGGGGGCAAACATGGCAATACCTTAGCTGGGTACGGGGAGCTTTTATGTTTGCGGGATTTATATTGTTGTTGATGGCATTAACAAAATCGGAAATGCTGCTGCTAAAATCCCCACCTGCAAATTAAAACACTTCTCATCCCCTCCCCGGAGGGGGCGAAACACTTTTATAAGTAAAGATTTTTCAAAAGGGGTGGGTAAACTAACTTCACAGCATGGCCGATGTGCATGATAAGCAAACCCGCAGTTATAATATGTCGCAGATAAAAAGCGGCAACACCAAACCGGAAATGCTGGTGCGGAAATTCTTACATGCAAATGGCTTTCGCTATAAACTTCATGATAGATCTCTCCCTGGTAAACCAGACATCGTATTAACCAAACACAAAACCATCATCTTCATTCACGGTTGCTTCTGGCACGGTCATGAAAACTGTAAATACTTCGTTGTTCCCAAAACAAGAACGGATTGGTGGCTCAGTAAGATAAACACCAACAAAGCCAACGATGCAAAAGCAATAAAAGCATTGAAGAAAGAAGGCTGGAAACTTATTACTGTTTGGGAATGTAATTTGAAACCCGCCAAAGTTGAAAAAACTCTCAACGCTTTAGTAGCGAAAATCCTTGGTTAAACGTTCAGTCATTTCTGCCAAAAACAATGTCATTCCGGGCTTGACCCGGAATCTTTATTTATTCAACGTGACTTAAAAGCAAATTTTCTTTAGGTCTATAAAGATATTATTGCAACAGCATGGGGGCTTTAAATATACACTGTGTCTTAAAACATACCGGTTTATCGTACACATCCAAATAAGTTTGAAAAATGACAATTCAGGAAAAAATCGGGAAACGAATTGCTGTTCTCCGCAAGGATAGAATAAAACTATCGCAGCAAAAATTTTCTAATGAAGCAGATATTGAACGAAGCTTCTTTACTCACATTGAAAAAGGGAATAAGAACATTTCTGTCGGAACGCTGGAAAGAGTAATTACTGCACTTGGAGTCTCTTTCAAGGATTTTTTCAATGACGAAATCTTTAATGATTCAGTAAAAAAGAAAAAGAAGAATTAAAGAAAGCTTCACTTAGAATGAAAAACAAACCAGTTCCAATTATAGACCTCTTTGCAGGCCCGGGTGGGTTAGGAGAAGGCTTTACATCTGTTGTTGATAAAAACAATAATCGCTTTTTCAGAATTGCGTTATCAATTGAAAGGGATGAATTTGCTCACAAAACATTAACCCTACGGAGTTTTTTACGACAGTTCCCAATAAAAAAGTTGCCAGCGGAATATTATCAATTTGTTCGGGGTGAAATTACGGATGTGGAAGAACTTTATAAACTATATCCAAAAGAAGCAGCAGCGGCAAAACATGAAGCATGGCAATTTTCATTAGGTAGGCAGGAAGATCATAAAGAAATTGATAAAAGAATAAAGGAGGGTTTGAAGGGGGAAGAAAACTTTGTTTTGATTGGTGGCCCGCCTTGTCAGGCTTATTCATTAGTAGGACGGGCAAGAAGGCAGGAGGGGAAAGGATTGAATAAAGAAGATGAAAGAGTATACCTCTATAGGGAGTATTACCGTATTCTGGCTGTTCACCAGCCTCCGGTGTTTATTATGGAGAATGTAAAAGGATTACTTTCTTCCAAAGTAGATAATAAATCAATATTCAAACAGCTTATTCAGGATTTGCAAAACCCGGTTGAATCGTATAAAAAATTAGAGGGTAAGGCTGAGGTGAAAAGCAAAATCCGGTATAAAATTTTTTCACTGGTTAAAAAGCCACTCGAATATGATTTGATTAATGGTTCGCCGATTTACGACCCCAAAGATTATATCATTCATGCCGAAAAGTATGGCATACCGCAAACAAGGCACAGGGTTATATTATTGGGAGTTAGAAACGATATTGATATTACTCCCGGAATACTGGAACCCGGTGATGAGTTAATTGCCGTTGAAAAGGTCTTGAATGGATTACCACAATTAAGAAGTGGCCTGTCGAAAACAAAAGACGGAAAACAAGAGTGGAAACAGGCAGTAGAACAAATAAACAAATTGAATCTAAAATCACAAATTGACAAAGAAGTTTGGGAAAGAATGATTAAGGTCGCAAATAATTTGTCATTGCCAAGAAAAGACAGAGGGGAAGACTTTTTGGACTATGATGCTGGTGTTGACTATATGAAAGCATGGTATCTGGATGAAAAGCTAAAAGGCGTTTGTAATCATGCAACCCGTAGCCATATTAAAGAAGACCTGTGGAGATATTTATTTGTTTCATGTTTTGCAAAAGTTAAAGGCCGTTCACCTAAACTTTTTGATTTTCCTTTAGTATTATTACCCAAGCATGAAAATGTTGGTAAAGGAGTTAAGGAAAATAAATTTGCTGACCGTTTCCGCACCCAACTATATGGGGAACCTTCAAAAACTGTGACAAGCCATATTTCAAAAGACGGACACTATTTTATACATCCTGATTCTGCACAATGCAGAAGCTTAACGGTAAGGGAGGCTGCCAGAATACAAACCTTTCCTGATAATTATTATTTCTGTGGGCCAAGAACACAACAGTTTCATCAAGTAGGAAATGCTGTTCCTCCATTATTAGCGACACAAATAGCTGAAATTGTCAAGAGGCTTTTTTAATTTGGAAAACACATATTTCTTTTTCAAAGATTGTGTCGCTAGCATAATTTAATAATCTTCTTTTAAACGCATTATATCTTTTAAAAGCGTTAGCTACCTCATCATTACTTGCAATATTTTCTCCAGAAAGAAGTATTCTCGACATTGTTTTTGAGACATGCTCGTTAGGACTAAGGAGTTTTGTATCAGTTAAGTTATTATTCAAGTTTCCAAAACCTCCGCTACTACGCTCCCGTGACATTGAAGCTAATTTCTCTAAAAGAGAGTAACCAAAATGATTATCATAAAGTCGTTCTCCAATTGTAAAATACCAAAGTGGAAAAATTCTCCTATTTCTTTCTCCCACTAATCTTTGATAACAAGATCTTGCATTTTCAAATAGCTTTTCCAGTTTAGGATCTTCCACAGTCCATCGCCATTTTACCTCATTTAAAAAATAATTTACAGATAACCATCTCCATGATCCATATTCATCAATTTGAAATCTACCCCATTTTAATTTTTTTAAATTTTTGTGAAATATAATTGCCAGGTCTATATCCAACCTGTCTGGTCTAACATTAGGGTAATTATTTTTGAGTTCATTAATGTCAGACTTAATTTGTTGTATTATTTTAATTTCAGAATCTGACAAATCTCCTTCAATGGTTATTCCCGGTAGACTATCAATGAAAGAAATCAATTTTAATTGATTGCCTGTATTGAAATTATTCCAACTCATTATATCTTCCTTTTTTGGAGACAAATGATTTTTAAAAAAATCTGCACCGTTTAAATAGCGTTTCATTTGGCTTCTGATTTATAAATTGTCTTAAGCTCTCTTTTATATTTGTTTTGTATCTGAACCCCACTAAATAGCTTTAATGATAAACTTAGGTATCCTTTGGTTTGTTCTTGTGAATATTTATCAGCTTCCACTAAGTCAATAATTTCTTCTTTGGGTGTTGAACAGTATCTTGAGAATAAATCTATTAGACTATTATGATACTTATTATTGGTATCAAGTCGGCAAGTAAATACAAACCATTTTAAATATTGGTCCAAAAAATAAAACAAAGAGGTTAAAATACTTGAGCTAACTGAGGATAAATCATTTCTGGTCAAAAAAGGTTTCAATTCCTCTGAATAATAGATTTTAGGAAGTTCAAATGGATTGTCAAGACCACTAATATCAAACGCTAAATCTCCTGTATTACCTGGTCCAATAGGTAAATATTCTCCACCAATCTCTCTTATTTCATCAATTTGAATCGACAATTCTTTACAAGTTGAAATAATTGCTAGAGAGGCATCTGGAATATGATAATCAGCACTTTTAACTTCTATTTCTCTCGTTATAAACCCTCCAATCTTAATAACTCCTTTAACTTCATTTAGAGGAATTTCGAATGAAAAGGAAGCTCTCTTCGTAATTGAAGAAATGTCAACTTTTTTTTGTTCACTGCACCATCTAGTTTTGTCACATGTTGCTTGTAATCTAAAACCCAAAACTTCTGTGGGGTTTTCTCCAGGTACTAAAAGATTACCAAGACTACTTATTAGAAAATCTTTTTTCCATGATAAGTTTATCTTAAGTATCAGTAATTCATAATTTCTGGGAACAATAATTTCAGAGTCATTGAGTTCATAATTATAAAGATTTAAACTTCTATTTTCAGGGATTTCAATTTCAATTTCTTTTTCCGGAATTATGACTTTACCTGATAGTTTAATCAAATCGTCATAAGTCTTATATGGGGATATTTGTATAATATGTTCACTCATTGACAATTTTTTTTGCTGTTGATTTTATAAGTGGATCAAGATTTTTAAAAGATTTATTGCCAACAATTTTGCATGTTCTTATTCTTAGAATTTTTTTCTCCAATGGAGACAAATGGAGTTTAGGCATTTCTCCCAATGAAATCAGCTTATATTCATCATCTAAGAGTTCGATGTTCTTAAAATCCCCTATTCCTAAAATATCGAAATCTCCTGAAACTTCTCCTTCCAGTGAGTTAAGAGAGCTTTTAAAATCAATTTCAATTCTATTTGTCTCGCTATTAGATTGAACTATATACTTATAGTTAAATCTTCCATCTTTATCGATTGTTGGATTGCTTGTATCCGCTGGTGTAATTAAGGAAAACAATCTAGGGCCACTAGAATTGTTCCCTGCTATTTTTAGTCTCGCTATTTTTTTAAATATTGAACAGATGTCTTTTGTTGTATCTGGCTCATGTTCCTGATCAAAAAGGCGCTTAAAAGAGTCAAAAATTTTATCAAAGATTTTACTGATAAATGCTTCTGGTCTCTTACCCTCAAAATAGTCTAAGAAGCAGCTATTATAGTCTTGTTTTTTATCACACCATTTATTATGTGCTGGGTTTTCCGAATAGGCCAAAAAAAGATCTAAGTGCCTACGCTTTTCTAAATCAGTTTCTGATCTTGATAATAATCCTCCAAATAAAATACTTTCTGTGTTTATGCTTTTGAGGTCAAAAGGTTTATGATCTGTAATTAACATTCCTCTATTTCTTGTTAAAGCAACTTTATTACATGTTTCCCAATCGTTATTAATATTTTCATCCTCATCAATTTTTCGAATAACTAAGTCAACTTTTACTTTTCTTTTTTCAGATGCAATTTTATTGTTATTATTTATGTAATCGATTTTTAGAGCGGGGACTTCAATTTCATATGATTCTTTTATAAACTTATCGTTACTCGGTAAATCCTGATTATACCAGTCCAATATTTCAAGCTTAAATTTCAGCTGCTCTACTGTTGACAAATAAGATTTATCGATTAGGATTGCGTCACCTTTTTTGTTTGAAAGAATTACAATTAAATTTTGATTATAAATAGGGATGTACCAATTTTTCAAAACTTGATCTTTAAACTCATTTATTACGTCACTTATTTCTGGAGACTCTAAAAATGTATTAAAAAAAGGAATGAAAAAGGTACAACCAGGCTCAGTTCGTCTTAAATCAAGACCAAATAATTCAGCATAACTATCCGCCTCATTATTAACATATGGAAAAGCATCGCTATTTTCCTCACAAAACCAGCAATCTCCAAAATATCCTGTGTCTGTATCAATAGAATAATAAGGAGAGAGAACCCCCCGGCCTATAAATCTTTTATTCTGGTATATTCCATTGTCTGCATTATTAGGATTACTTAGTAGTGTATAACAGAACCATAACCAGATTTCTGAAGAATAGGCAAAAATTGAACTTCCTTTACCCCAGGTACCACCCGAAGAGGTCAGTTCTCTCTTTTTTGCTTCATTATCATCAATTTTTCTAACTAAAGAACTAAAGTTAGATTTTCCATCGGCTCCTTTAACAGAACCTGTTAGACCAATACAATTATTTTCTTCAATTATTAAACCGAATGATTTTTTTTTCTTACCGGATATTAAGTTTTGGCCACCATTCATTTTTGGTTTTACATCTGTAATTGCTTTTTGATAAGATTCCGAAAATTTGCCCAAGTGTTCTTCACCAATTAGTGAGAAAAAGTTGTCAATATCATTTTTATCCCAATCCTCAACTTTTATCTTAATTGTAACTGGTTTTTTTTCATCAAACCTCGCATCTAAAGAGTTTTGAATTAACTCTCGAATGAAAATTTCAATTGAATGTTCGCCTAAATCTTTAAATCGAGGCGGTCTACTGGGAAGTCCTGCATTTCCTTTCCTGTCGATATATACCCAAGATTTTTTCATAACGATTAAAATTCAAAAGTTTGTTTACCTGATTTGCTGCTTGCTGTAAATGCCGCTTTAAGTAGAGTTACTTTTTCAGTAATTGCCTTAAGCATCTTTCTTACCTCTTCATCTGAATATTCATAAGTACTTCTGTTAGCACACTTGGACAAACTCTCTATATCGTCCAATACTTTCTGTACACGCCGCCCTGCTACATTTTTAAAGCGGTCTTTTTTCGCTGATGATTTTGCCATAACCTCAAAAATTTGACTGCTAACATACCAGGGAATTATTATTTCACAAAATAATTTATACTTTATTTTGTAATTTATTTTACATAATTCATGATATATTTTGCATAATAGTTTAGTAAATAAACATAAAAGGGAGCTGCAGCGTATGCCAGCTCCCTTTTATAATGCTTTGAAAATTCACTCACCCCTCCTTCTCCAACCCATCCATAAACTCCTTCAGCTTCTCCAGTTTACTTACTGATAATTTTTTAATACGGTCCACCGGGTTCATCACTTCATCCTTTGCTTTTAATTTATGCAGTGGGTGGTCCTTTGCCACGCCGGCAATATTCGCTTCACTCCAAACAAACAGTTCATTGGGCGTACAGGTACACAAAATGCAAAGATGTTCAATCGTCGCATAGCTCAGGCTATCCGTCTTTCCGGTCAGTAACCGGTTCACCGTGTGGTATTTCATGCCCTTTTCCACCAGGTACTTACTCGCATTGTCTACCCCACGGCTCTTTAAAAGGCTGGTAACATTCAAACTAAGCATAACTAATTGGTTTTTAAAGTTTGTAAACTATAAAATGCTCATTTACAGCTCCGGAAAGCCCTCTTACAGTAAAAGAATGTACACTTACCTTACAGGGTTGTATGCTTCCATTACCGGGAAAGCCATTTACATCAAAAGGAATGCTACTTACATCAAAAGGAACGTTACTTACACCAAAATAATTGTCACTCACTATAAAATAATTGTTTCTTGTATCAAAAGAATAGTCACTTACAGTAAAAGGATGGTCATTTACAGCAAAGAAATAGTTACTTGCAACAAAAAAATTGCCAATTATATTAAAAGAATGGTCAACTACAGTAACAAATTTGTCAATTGTTGGCTTAAAATCAACAACAAAACCACCCAAATTTCAATCAATAGCACTTGTTCTACTACCAGTAGCCGGTAAATAGTAAGCTGCAGCAGGTAACTCAAAAGCTTAAATAAACTAAACAGGCATCGCAGAAAAAACAAGAACAACCATTCCCCAATTTTCAGGCAGTGGTTCATCGCAATGCATAGCTCCATCAAAAAAAGCAAAAGCTTTTCAGGGTTTTTAAACAGTCGTTCATCCAATTCATTTTCCATTCCACTTGTTTATTTTCCTTTATTTTCAATGCAACAAATAAAAACACATGGAAGAAAATCAACCCCCGCAAGAGCAACATCTTTTTGATGATTTTAGTAAGGTAACACAGGCAAGCCAGGGCAAACGCCTTGCTAACTACCTTATTGATCTGGTAGGTTTTTATGTGTTCATGTATTTCTTCAGCTATGTAATAGTAGAAATAAGTTGGGACCTCGCCGTATTACTCTATGGAGAAGACCAGGGCTTTAACCTGTTGGGTCGTTTGGTTATGTTGTTATTCTATGGTATGTACATGGGCTTGTTAGAAGCGGTGTTTAAAGGCAGGTCACTTGGCAAATTAATAACCGGCACCGTTGCGGTGTATGAGGATGGCACCCGCATAAAAGGAGAAACCGCCCTGCTGCGGGGATTAATAAGAGCCGTTCCCTTCAATGCCTTTAGTGCATTAGGCAATCCTGCACATCCCTGGCACGACAAATGGAGCAAAACCTGGGTGGTAAATTATAAAGACATCCAGCGGAATTAATAATAGATTATCCCGGAGTTATTTCTTCTTTCCTTTCAGGATCTTATTGGATTGGAACAAGTGTACCATTTTGTTGACAGCAACAAAATGGTCCGTGGTGATTTGCGGCGAATAATCGTCTAATCACCCCATTTTTGCGCAAGGTAACTCAAAAGCCAATTTTATTTCTTATATTAGCTATTAATAACAAAAATTAGAAATAATTTGAGCTGGATAGAATTCAGAAATGCTCTTCTTGAATTCGGGGTGTTTAGCACCAGCGACATTAAAAAGTATTTCCCCAACTTCCACACCCGGCGGCTGGTGGAGTGGCAACAAAAAGGGTATATCCAAAAACTGATTAATAAATGGTACCTCTTTACCGAACTGCCGATGGACGAAATGCTACAATTCCGCATCAGCAATTGCCTGTGCCGCCCTTCTTATATTTCATTGGAGTCGGCACTCAGCCATTATCATTTTATACCGGAAGCGGTGTATAGCCACCAGGCTATTACTACCCGTAAAACAATGTTGTATAAAACAACAGCCGGCACTTTTCAATACCGCACCGTAAAGCCAGCTTTTTATTTTGGCTATCGCATATTGCAAAAAGATAAGTTACCGGTGCTGCTGGCCGACCCGGAAAAAGCATTGCTGGATTATTTATACCTGACAGGCAGCCTTACCACCATAAAAGATATAGAAGCGGTGCGGTTTAACTATGCTGAAATAAACAAAACTATTGACTGGGGAAAAGCAGACAACTATGCCCGGGTGTTTAACAGTGCTACATTGAACAACAGAATTAGTAAACTGAAAAAATTATGCCTTCATGCTCACCCTTTCTGAGATAGAAAAAAATTATCCGGAACCGCTACGGAGATTTAAGCGTTTTATACTGCGGGAATACCTGCAGCATAAAATATTGCAATTAATTTACGACAGTGAGTATGCCCGGCAGCTGGTTTTTTTGGGCGGCACCTGTCTGCGCATTGTGCATGGCAATACCCGTTTTTCAGAAGACCTGGATTTTGATAACCTGGCAATCCCAGAAGATACGTTCGAAAAAATTGCAACTCTTGTCAGTAAAGAATTGGAACAGGAAGGCTACAGTGTGGAAATGAAAACTGTTTACAAAGGAGCTTATCATTGTTATATCCGTTTTCCCGAATTGCTATACAAGGAAGGCTTGTCGGCCCACACCGAAGAAAAAATACTGATACAGTTAGATACAGAACCACAGCAGTTTGAGTTTACTCCACAACGGCATATTCTCAACAGGTTTGATGTGTTTAGCACTATATTCATAACTCCCTTGGAGATATTGCTGGCGCAAAAATTTTATGCCATCATCAACCGGGAGCGGAACAAGGGCCGGGATTTTTTTGATGTAGTATTCATTTTGTCAAAAATTAACCGCCCTGATTATGCTTACCTCAAGCTGAAACTGAACATCACCAACGCAGCGCAACTGAAACAAGCTATACT
This sequence comes from uncultured Chitinophaga sp., assembly GCA_964641575.1. Classification (GTDB taxonomy): domain Bacteria; phylum Bacteroidota; class Bacteroidia; order Chitinophagales; family Chitinophagaceae; genus JJ008. Next base: position 55,087 of record CAZXMP010000008.1, read on the forward strand.
GCAGAAATGCAGCCATATTGATATGAAAGAAATGGCAAAAGATGTACAGCCTTTTTTATTTAACCCGGCAGATGTAAAAAAGATAATTTCTTTTGAAGAATATTTGCAGCAGGTGGAGTTGAAATAAAGAAGAAATTATTTTTCCCGTCTTTCCGCCTTCCCGGCAATATACTCCTGTCAATCTGGCAAACCCCGCCGCATTGGAACATCTATTGCATACATTGCAAACCTAAACTGATAACGCAAACTCATAATTATAAACTCTCAACTCTAAACTCTCAACTCTCATGGTACAAGAAAAAGGAACCATCTCCATCAACACCGAGAACATCTTCCCAATCATAAAAAAATTCCTTTATAGTGATAATGAAATTTTCCTCCGGGAATTAGTGAGCAATGCCGTAGACGCTACGCAAAAAATAAAACGTCTTTCCACATTGGGTCATTATAATCAACCCACCGCCGACCTGAAAGTAAAAGTGGCAGTAGATGCCGATGCAAAAACCATCACCATCTCCGATAATGGTATTGGAATGACGGCCGAAGAAATAAAAAAATACATCAACCAGGTAGCTTTTTCCGGTGCTACTGAGTTCATGGAAAAATTTAAAGAAGCCAAAGATGCCAACGAGATCATTGGCCGCTTCGGTCTTGGTTTTTATTCGGCCTTTATGGTGGCGGATAAAGTAGAGATACAAACATTAAGCTACCAGGAGGGTGCAGAGCCTGCCCGTTGGATCTGCGATGGCAGCACCAGTTTTGAAATAAGCGAAGGCAGCAAAACCGAAAGAGGTACCGATATTATTTTATATGTAAACGCAGAGTCGGAAGAATTTTTACAAGAGAGCCGTCTCAGCGAGATACTAAATAAGTATGCAAAGTTCTTACCCGTGCCGGTGCAGTTCGGCACTAAAACAGAATCAGTAGAAGATGGCGTAGATGAAGAAGGAAAAACAAAATACAAATCGGTAGAAGTTGATAACATCATCAACAACACCAATCCCATCTGGACAAAAGCACCTGCGGATTTAAAAGACGAAGACTACCTTGATTTCTACCGGGAGTTATATCCATTCTCAGAAGAACCGTTGTTCTGGATTCATTTGAATGTGGATTATCCGTTCAACCTTACGGGAGTTTTATATTTCCCCAAACTGAAAAATGATTTTGAAGTACAGAAGAATAAAATAAAACTCTTTAGCCGCCAGGTATTTATTACAGATGAAGTAAAAGATATTGTTCCTGAGTTTTTATTATTGCTCCACGGTGTTATTGATTCACCGGATATTCCATTGAACGTAAGCCGTTCTTTTTTACAAGCCGATAGCAATGTAAAAAAGATCAACAGTTATATCTCCCGCAAAGTAGCCGATAAACTCAGCGAATTATTTAAGAAAGACCGCAAAGGTTATGAAGAAAAATGGGGCGATATCGGCATCTTTGTCAAGTACGGTGCATTGTCCGATGAAAAGTTTTACGACAAAGCAAAAGAGTTCTTATTACTCAGCAATACCAAAAAAGAAAACTACACCTTAGAGGAGTACAGCATCAAGGTAAAAGATTTTCAAACTGATAAAGAAGAGCAACTGGTATATCTCTATACCAATGATCCGGAACGTCAAGACAGCTATATACAAGCCGCATTAAAAAAGGACTACGATGTATTGTTGATGAACTCACCGATCGATACTCACTTCATTCATCATTTAGAAATGAAGCTGGAAAAAACATCATTGAAGAGAGTGGATGCAGATACAATTGACAAGTTGATCGTAAAAGAAGATGCAGCTGCACATCAATTAACAGAAGAAGAAACCACCAAACTCAAAACCATTTTTGATAAAGCCATCAGTAACCCTGCCATGAAAGTAGAAATAGAAAGTCAGCAGGCAGAAGCCATGCCGGTAACTATTACTATGGAAGAGTGGATGCGCCGTATGAAAGATATGAGCAAGATGGGTGGTGCTGGCGGTATGAATTTTTATGGAGCCATGCCGGATAATTATAAAGTGGCCATCAATGCCAATCATAAGATCATCAGCAAAATATTACAAGCAGAACAAGGACAACAAACAGCTATGGCCAAACAAGCTTTTGATTTAGCCATGCTTGCGCAGGGCTTATTAAAGGGTGCCGACCTTACTGCATTTGTTGAACGCAGCGTTGAAACGATTTAATGACTCAAATTGGAGAGGTCCGGTTTTATTTCCGGGTTGAAAACAAGGAACTCAACGGATTCTGGTGCCGAGAGAATGATCTCCCGGTATTTATCCTTTAAAGTTCGTTTGAATTTGCCCAGGTAACCGGGTACCCGAAGGTCCTGAACATTAATGGTCACGGATTCGATCAGGTCATTGCCTATGTACATCATTAGTTGCATAACAGGGATATTGGATAAACAAAGCAATTGATTTTTTTTTGCTTTGTCAATCACATAAATACTCGTTTTTGATAAGTAGTTTTTCTATGGCAGACTAGCGTTTTTCCCAACCGTGGACTCTGTGGCTAACCTGTATTCATCACTGCGCAACGCTGTGTTTACTTGTATTAATCTGTGTTCATCCGTGGTTAAACTGTATTTATTTTAGCAAGACAGCAATCAAATTAGCGGCCTCCCAATTTTCCCTGTCGTAAATTTGCCCTTCAATTATCGCTATATGACAATCGCAGTATTAGGAGCCGGCATGGTCGGCCGTGCCATCGCCCTTGACCTCTCAGCAATACATGCTGTTACTTCTTTCGATCTTAACGCAGCCAACCTCGAAGAATTAAAAAGCAGGAACCCCAACATACATACCGCCGCCGCTGACCTGGCTGATTTCAACAGCTACACCGAAATGCTATCGCCGTTTGATGTGGTAGTAACAGCAGTACCCGGCTTTATGGGATATAAAACATTGGAAGCTGTTATTCATGCAGGAAAAAATGTAGTAGATATTTCATTCTTTCCGGAAGATGTGTTGCAATTAGATGAATTAGCCAAAGAAAAAAATGTAACGGTAATTACCGATTGTGGTGTAGCACCGGGTATGAGTAATTTCATTATTGGCCGCTATAATGAAGAAATGAAAATAGAATCCTTTGAATGTTATGTAGGCGGATTACCGAAAGAAAGAAAACCACCGTTTCAATACAAAGCACCTTTCTCCCCGGTGGATGTGATACAGGAGTATATTCGTCCTGCAAGATTGGTAGAAGATGGAACAATTGTAACCAAGCAAGCATTAAGTGATAGAGAATTAATGAGCTTTGATAAAGCAGGCGAACTGGAAGCATTCAATACCGATGGTCTTCGTTCATTGATTTATACGATGGGTCATATTCCGGATATGAAAGAAAAGACCCTGCGCTATCCCGGACATATTGATCTGATAATTGCCATGCAGCAGGCCGGCTTTTTTGATACGACTCCCTTACGAATAAAGGATGTTGACATTTCTCCATTAGACTTTACTTCCAAGATATTAGTGAACCAATGGAAACTCGGTGCCGAAGAAGAAGAGTTTACGGTAATGAAAGTGATTCTAAGAAGCAACGATAAAACAGTTGAATACAATTTGTATGATGAATATGATGCTGCATCCAAGCTTTCTTCTATGGCCAGAACAACGGGATATACTTGCACTGCTGCAGTTAATTTAATTGGCAAAGGCTTGTTTATGGAGAAAGGAGTTTTTCCACCGGAATTAGTAGGCAAGCATCAAACCTGTTTTGATTTTGTGATGGAATATCTGAAAGAAAGGAATGTAATTTGGGAAAAAACTGAATCGTAAATCAATAAAAAAAAGCGGCTCTGCCGCTTTATCATTTTTATCATGTAATCAAATTAATCAGCGGTCTTATTCCGCTTCTGCTACCACTTCTTTCACTTCCGGTATCATCCGCTTCATCATTCCTTCAATACCTGCTTTTAAGGTGATCATAGAGGAAGGACATCCGCTGCAACTTCCCTGCATGGAAAGATTTACCGTGCCTGCATCATAGCTTTTAAATTGAATAGCTCCACCGTCCATTTCTACCGCCGGACGAACATAATTATCTAACAACTCTTTAATACGTTTTACTACATCATCATCATCCGCAGATACTTCATTGCTGCTGGATTGTTTTATTGCTGCTAACTCTTCTTCATTTACTACCGCTTTACCTTCTTCCAGGTAATCTTTTAAAAACTGGCGGATAGAAGGGATCACATCCTGCCAATCTGTTTCCGTAGTTTTTGTAAGCGTTACAAAATTGCTGGCGATAAATACTGCCTTGATGAATGGAAAACCAAACAACTCTGTTGCCAAAGGCGATGGTTTTGCACTTTCTGCATCTGGAAAATCAATGCTCTTGCCGGGATACAAAAGCTTGTTGGCCACAAACTTCATGGTCTCCGGGTTAGGGGTCATTTCAGTATAAATGCTGATAACGGGATTGCCTGTTTTAATCATAACTGCTCAAATTAGAACTACAAAAATAACAAGATTTAGCGGGGATTTGTTTACGAAGGAGGGAACGATTAGCAAGTACTGAAGACCATAAGTCAGAAAGTCCGAAAGAATATTTCGCTTACCGCCAATGTCTTGCGGACTTTCTAACCCCTGACTTTCGGTCTACTCTTTGAATTTCCCCGTCTTTTTTAAATACCGGACCAGCAGATAAATCAGGAGTAAAACACCCAGTATAATTCCAAGGAGGAGGTTCCTGTGGCTTTCATCATACCCTGTCAGTTCAGGATAATTGAGTAATAAGATCAGTGTAATACCAATCAGCCAGATAAATTGAGTAGTATGTTCTTTTAGAATCCAACGCTTCCAGTTGAACTGCATACTGCCGAAGGTTTTGCCGATACCGCCCAGGTTAGGAAACCAGCGGTTTACTTTTTTGCAATACTCGTCAAAGCCGGCTCCAAACTTTACCCGCAGAAAATTTTCTTCCGCCAACACAATAGCCTGGTAGATGAATAAGAAAATGGGAATAACAATTGCCACATACACTAAAGAGTTGGCAAGAATGCCAACACCCAGCAACATCAAAATATTTCCAACATATAATGGATTGCGGCAATGATTAAATATTCCTTCGGTTACCAATCCTTCTGCATAAGGCTTGCCTTCCTTGCCACCACGGATAATGTAGGCGAGTCCAATCGTCAATCCCCGTATCAATTGCCCCAAACAAGTAACGAATAAACCAATAGCTATTGGCCATATATAATAAGAGCTTCCAAATTTTGCTGGCGAAAACAATGGCCAGGAAGGAATGAACAATGCACCGTAGAAAAGAATAAAGATCCAGTTGCGATACTTAAAGAAAAAATTACCGGTAATAATCATAGGTACATAAATTAAAATTAAACAGCA